>JBJKVL010000016.1:0-25092 GCA_045562675.1 Dehalococcoidia bacterium | reverse complement strand
TATAAGCACCGATATTTCCTGGAACAGGGAAAGGAGTGAGCTCTTCGCCAGCATACCTAGGTTGCGGGGTGTTGCCATTTTTATTTTCAAGAACTACTCTTTTAGGAAGATTGACCTTACTTGCATCAGGCTTAGGAATATCTTGCTGACGCTCAGCTAAAGAAGCTTCTGACAACAAAATTACTGGACCTTGGTATGTCTCCGCCCAGCTAATTGCATATGCGCCAGCAAAAAAGCATTCTTCAACAGTACCTGGTGCAATAACAGGCGTTCTCATATCGCCATGACCTGGATTCAACGCCATTAATAGATCTGATTGCTCGGTTTTGGTCGGCAGACCAGTTGATGGTCCGCCACGTTGTACATTTGCAACTACTAACGGGACCTCTGCCATCCATGCAAGTCCAATCCCTTCACTCATTAAACAAAGACCAGGACCAGCAGTAGAGGTCATAGCACGTTTGCCTGCATATCCAGAACCAAGAATAGAAGTAATAGATTCAATTTCTGAACTAGCTTGTCCGACATGCTTGCCATCTCCAATAAGATTACGTTGCATAAATGTTAACATTGTCGTAGCGGGTGATATAGGATAGCCGATAAACACATCTAAATCAGCAGCTAAAGCACCAAGGCAAGCAGCTTCAAAACCTTTTATCAGCACGCGTTCTTCCGAAATTTCTGATGGAGCGTCAAGCTTGGGTAAAGTTTGAGTAGATTCTTTCACTGCATCCATGCCAAGCTCAAGAGCTTTGATGTTAGCTTCTATAATATCTTTATCATTATCTCTGCCTCTATCAAAACGTTTGGTGATGAATTCAGTAAAGTATTCAGCAGGCATATTTGCTAAGCCAGCAACAGCGCCAATCATTACCATATTTGCAGATAAAGGATTACCAGTAGAACGAGCAAGCTCATCAACATTAAAACCAATTGCATTCGGCAGATCTAATGTAAATTCTTTTGAGTTATAAACTATGATGCCATTGGCGAATAGATCCTCTTTGTTGTTTTCATATGCGTATTCATCTAAAGCAACAAGAACATGAAGTCCGTCACCCGAAGATAAAATAGGCAAAGTAGAAACTCTAGTTTGACCTAAAGTAGGCCCACCTTTAATTTGAGACGGGAAAGTAGAGAAGGTTTGTACGTGATATCCAACTTGTGCTGCAGCTTGAGAAAGGCCTTCAGAAGCAGTTACTACTCCTTGACCTCCTTCTCCTGCAAAGCGAACAATTAAATCTTCTGCCATTTAATTTTATCTCTTCCAAGGATTAAGATAATTAATGTAATTATAGACATTAATTATTATCACTCAAGTATCAAACTAATTTAATTTACTTAAATTGATTAATTATATCAACTATAAATACTTATAAATTTACTTACTTGGCTTACAAATACATCAACATTATTGGAATGACCATTGATTTCGACATTTTCTACTGAAGATGAACGAAGAAATTGATTGCTCATAACTGTGTTTTGATTTTGCTGAGAAGATATTATCTTTGATTTTGATCCGCGCAATAATAATGTAGGGTGAACTATTTTGTTTATATCTAATTGAAGACTAATATTGTGAATATTGAATTCTATAGAGTAGTCTTCGAAAATCATCGACTTAACATAATTAGGGTAGTTTAAAGCAAAAATACAAGCAAGGTATGCTGAAACACCATTACTTATTATATGAATAGCATTTAAATCACGTTCATCAAGTATTTTTAATAAATTTGCTATGCAATTATCAGTATTAATTGATTTGTCATCATTTATGTATATATCATCGTTTGGGTCAAACTGAATAACTGAATACTCGCTTGATAGTGCATTGGATGCAACTTCAAATGATTTTGTATTAGAACCAATGTTGCATATGTATAAAATAGGGGGATTATCTAAGTCAATATTTTTATTTTTAGCAGTCACTTTAAATTCTTTTTCATACAAAATATTTAACTTTTTAAGATGTTACTTAGCTTTATCTTTAATTTTTTTATTATATTGCTTTATTATTTACAAGATAGGGACTAATATTTTATTTTCAAAGTGTCGCACTATATTAGTTATGTATAGTTAGATATGATACTTTACATAATATATAATTAATAATTTGGCTTATAATATAGACACTACGATTAATTAATTTACAATACTAGATGATATGAATAAAAAAACTTTAAACAATATTCTCATTGGCATCATATCTACTCTCATTGGAGTTTTATTAATATCCATTGGTTTTATAGCTCATATGCTTATTGCTGATGATTCATCAACTATTACACAAAGCGATATAGATAAAATACATCAATCTCTTAATAAAGATTCTCTTGATGATAGATTAAATGACTTTTCTGTACTAGGAGAAATTTATGATACCCTTGAAGAATATTATGTAGAGCCAGAACGAATTGATAAACAACAATTATTTAATGCCTCAATACTTGGAATTTTACGCTCATTAGACGATATTCATACGAATTACATCGACCCTGAATCTTTTAGTATGGCTCAATCTGATCTTCGTGGAACCTTTCAAGGTATTGGTACTACTATTAGCTTAAAAGATGATTATGTTATTATAGTTAGCCCTTTTGATGGAAGCCCAGCACAAAAGGCTGGTTTAAAAAATGGTGATAAAATCATTAGCGTAGATGGAGATGATGCTAAGGGATGGTCTACGGAAAAAGCAGCTTTACGAATAAGAGGCCCTGAAGGTTCAAAGGTTACGCTAGAAATCCAGAGTGTTGATAGTGATAATATAAGATCTGTTGTTTTAATTCGTGACAACATTGATGTTCCTTCAATTTCCTTAGTTAACGCGTTAGATAAGTCTGAAAATATCTATGACAATGATGGGAATATTGTTAAAGACATAGGATATATAAGAATAAGATCATTTACAGAAAGTACTCCAGATGAGCTTAAGAAAGCTCTCGAAACAAAAGAAAACAATGGAGTAAAAGCATTCATAATAGATGTTCGTGCAAATCCCGGTGGACTACTAGATGAAACATTGCAGATTGCTGATATGTTTTTAAATGAAGGTATTATAACTATTCAAGTTGATAAAAATAAAAATGAAGATATATCAAGGGCTTCAAAAGGTACCGTCACTGACCTACCAGTAGTTATTTTACAAGATGAGATGTCAGCCTCTGGTTCTGAACTATTTGCTGCAGCATTACAAGGAAATAATCGTGCAATTGTTATTGGAGCTACCTCTTTTGGTAAAGGAACCGTAAATACAGTAAAAAAATTATCAAACGGCGGTGCTATGTACATCTCTACAGCACGTTATTTGTCCCCTACAGGTCAGATTATTGAAAAACTAGGTGTTGAGCCAGACATCAAAGCAAATGTTACTATCGATGACATGTCGAACCGTAAAGATACTGTTATAATTAATGCAGTTGAATATATAAAAAGTATTCTCTAATAAACATTATGTAAAGTTGTATTTTGGCTAATAATAAAAATAACTATAAACGGATTAATAATACTCCAGTAATAAAAAATAAAAGAGGCTTGTTTAATTATGCCCTATTGTCAGAATTTGAGGCTGGTATTGTTTTAAAAGGTGGCGAAGTCAAAGCAATTCGTAATTCCCACATTACTGTTCATGAGTCATACGCTAAAATTGAAAATGGTGAAATTTGGTTGAGTAATCTCCATATAACAAAACCCAATACTGATAATTCTGATTGGGATTCATTGCGCCAACGCAAACTTTTAATGCATAAAAAAGAAATTCGTAAACTATTGCATGAAATTAACACTAAACCTGGACTTACTCTGATACCAACAAGAATCTATTTTAAACATGGAAAAATTAAAATTTCACTAGGTCTTGTATCTGGTAAGAAGAAATATGATAAGCGCCAAGCAATTAAAAAGCGTGAAACTGATAGAACATTGCAAGCAACACTTAAAAAAAGTATTAAAAGATTTCAATAGTTCGCTATTCACCAATAACAAAATTATGCATAAACTTTACATACCTTTAATTAGGTGCAAAATTGGGGCCGCCTAGTTTCGACAGGTATAGATTGTTCTCATTTGCGGGTCGAGTATGTCGTAAACTCGTTAATCTTCGACAAAAATTTAAAAGGCGAAAAAAAACTCGCTCTCGCTGCTTAAGCAGTGACGTTTTTTATTTCTTCTCCTAGTGAGAAATATCAAGCGACAATTAGCTAGGATGCAAAATTTTATTACTGCTTTGATAATAAAATTCTAAGTATTTTTCAAAGTTTGCTAATTGTTATTGTCAGATAGTTTCAATTAGTGCAATTAAATCTGACTACACCCGTAGCAGATTGAGACAAGAAATATTCTGGACGTGGGTGCAATTCCCACCGGCTCCACCATTATGGAGAATTTTATGAAGATTTATACAAAAGGCGGTGATGAAGGAAATACATCGTTTTATGGTGGTAAGCGTGTTTTAAAAAATGACTTACTTGTTTCAGCATATGGTGATGTTGATGAGCTAAATTCATCAATTGGGATAGCACTCGCTTATCTGAAGAATACTCACTTGAACTACGGTAACAAATGGTGGTATCGACATTTCACTAAAGGAAAAACTAGAAAGAACACTATCAAACAATTAGAAAAGATTCAAAATGATCTTTTTAATATTGGCTTTGAACTTGCAACACCTCCCGACCAAATCCAAAAAAAGGAAAAAACAGGAGTATTTAAAAATTTTGTTAACGACAAGGATATCAAAGACCTTGAAATAGCAATAGATAGCATGCAAGATAATCTTCCGCCTCTTGATAATTTTATATTACCAACAGGTATTTTACCTGCTGCGCAGCTTCAACTAGCTCGTGCAATATGTAGGAGATCAGAACGTTCAATCGTTACAGCTGCTCAAGAAGCCGAAATATCTAAGAATATACTTGTTTATATTAATCGTTTATCTGATTATCTATTTGTACTTGCAAGATTTGTTCATAATGTTTTTGATGATAAACCTGAAAAAATGTGGGACAAGTAACTACTAGTCAGTTTAAGAAAGTGTTTAATGAGCAAATCCAAAAAGATACATCCATTAGATTTTATATTTCATCCTAAGTCTATTGCTATTGTCGGTGTATCTTCTAATGAAAATGAAGGTGGACATTTTAAAGCACTTTTAAATAGTGGATACGATAAAAATCATACACTTTATCCAGTTAATCCAAAAATGAATAAGATTAAAAACTTTACCTGCTATCCAAGTATATTGGAGTGCCCTACTGACATTGATTATGTTATTTCTAGGCTGCCTGCACCATTAGTTCCAGATTTAGTTATGCAATGTATAGAAAAAAATGTGAAAACATTACACCTATTCACAGCTGGCTTTGGTGAAACTGGAGACAAAGAGCGAGAAGCGTTAGGCGCTAAGGTTTTAGCAATGACTCAAAAAGCGGGCATAAAAGTTATTGGCCCAAACTGTATGGGGTTATATGTACCAGAAGAACAAATATCATTTACCGAAGAAGCCCCACCACCAGAATCAGGAGACGTATTTGTTGCATCGCAATCTGGGGTATTAGCTGCTGAGTTTATTTTTAGGCTTGGCTCAAGAGGAATCAGGTTTTCAAAAGTTGTTTCTTTTGGCAATGGTGCCGATTTAGGCATTAGCGACTTTCTTGAATATGCAGCCAATGATCATAATACAAAATATGTCTTGTCATATATTGAAGGCATAAATAACGGAAAAGATTTCATCAGATCATTGAAAAAATGTGCTGCTATAAAACCAACCATCATTATCAAAGGAGGCATAACTGAAGAAGGTGCTCGTGCTGCAAGTTCTCATACAGGATCATTGGCTGGTTCTGCGCATATTTTTGAATCATTGTGCAAGCAGTTTGGTGTGATGCTTGTAGATACAATTGAAGAAGCACAAGACATCCTTATTGGATTAAAAACTTCACTCAATAATATAAGTAACTCAAACATTATTTCAATATCTAGTGGTGGAGGCAATTCCGTGTTATCTAGTGATGCGATTGCAAAATCTGGATTGAAATTACCTGCAATTGACTCCAAGGTTCAAAATGATCTTCGTTCATTTATACCAATGGCTGGAACAAGCATCTATAATCCCATAGATTTTGGTGTAGGTGCAAATCAAGTTGACTTATTGAAAAAATTGTTTCGTACTTTATCGAAGAATAAAAAAGTTGATTGTTTCTTTTATTCATATGGACTCATGCCTTGGATGGATGATAAGAATACTAAGGCTAATACACTCAGTAGCCTTGGCGGCATAAATATTAAAAATATTTTTAATAAGAAACAGTATGAAAATAAATCCTTTGATGTTCTTTTAGATGCATTTAGTAAGCTTCAAAAGAAATTAAATTTACCTATTTCGATTATTCATCGAAGCAGGATACATGGATCATTAGATGAAGTGAATTATTTGGCAATTAATGCGCTTAAGAATGGTATTCCTTTTTTTGACTCATCTGAACGTGCATCCAAGGCAATTAACAAAATTATTGAATGGCAAAAAACTAAATAGAAAGATTATCCATGCCGGATAAACTTTTTTCTCCACGAACTAAAACATTAGTCGAAATACTAGAAGGGTCAATTATGACTGAATGTGGAGTTAATGACTTATGGTTATCACTAAAAATTCTGGGTAAAAATTCAGGAGTTTCTTGAACTGTTCCATCTGATACTTTCTTGATTGCTTCAGGGGCTAGTTCTATGCATGCTCCGCATCTTATGCAATCTTTCATATCTATTGAATATTTACCATTAACTTTTTTAATCATTTTTGTGGGACAAATATTCATTGCTGCATCTAAGTTAGTATCAAATTGATTAACAATGATTAATTTTGTAAGGCCAGGACACGAACAGACATCACCGCTACATTTTTTATTAATTACACAATTTTCGTAATCTTCAGAGAAATGACTAACAGTATTTTTCATTATTGTGGGGCTAGCTTGACCATGAACGCAATTTGAATACAAAAGAGTGTTACCTATAATATCTAAATTAAACCTGTCTTCATCCCTGCCATTACCTTTTGAAATTCTACGAAATATTTCAGTCATTCTTTGATTGCCCCCATGACATGTTGTGCATCTGCCACATGATTCATCTTCTACGAATTGAGAAAATAATAAATTCAATTGAATGCTACATGCAGAATCAGAAATAAACACTAACCCACCAGAACCAACAAGTGCACCATGTTCTTTAAACTGATCAGGCTCAAGCTCTAAAGTATTAGCAATACCTGAAGGCAAATAACCAGCGAGTGGGCCGCCAGCCTGTAAGGCTTTAAATGGTTTATCGTTTGTAATGCCCCCACAAGCAGTTAGGACATCTGTTATTTTTGTTCCCCATGGTAATTCCATAATTCCTGGGTTTTCAACATCCCCAGACATAGAAAAGAGTTTTGTTCCTGAAATACTATCTACCCCATATTCTCTATACCAAGCAGAACCATTACGCATAATCATAGGAATACTTGCAAAAGATTCAACATTATTTACATTAGTAGGACTAAAAAAAACACCCGAATTTGCAGGAAATGGAGGCTTGATACGCGGCATGCCTCTTGAGTCTTGTATGGAAGCTATTAGTCCTGTTTCCTCACCGCAAACATATGCACCTGCTCCTTTAATGATACGAAGATCGAAGCTGAAGTCACTTTTCAGGATATTGTCTCCTAAAATGCCTACTGCATATGCGTCATCGATTGCCTTCTGCATACGATCAATAGCTAGAGGATATTCACTTCTAATATAAATATATCCTTTATTCGAAAATGTACCCAATGCACCTATAATCATCCCTTCAATTATTGAATGCGGATCACCTTCCATAAGAATACGATTAACCCATGAACCAGGATCGCCTTCATCTGCATTACAAATTAAATATTTATCTTCTGTTTGCGCAGATGATAGAAAGCCCCATTTAACTCCTGTCGGGAAAAATGCCCCACCCCTACCAGCAAGACCTGAATCACTAATTTCTTTTCTTATTTCCTCATCTGTAAGTTTTTTCTCAAAAATAGAATTAACAGCCATATACCCGTCACGAGCAATATAATGCTCTAAGGAATCAGGGTTAATATAACCCAGATTTCGTATTAATCTTCGTTCTTTTTCTAATGCTAAAAACGGATGCTTTTCAAGAGGTTGAATATCATTTCTTAAACCATGAAGCATCCCTACTGTTATGTTAAGTGGATGCCTGTTGTCCCCTAAAGCTTCGTTAATAAGATCATTGATATTATCAAAAGTTATAGGGCCATATAAAACTGTAGTTCCGTCAGTAAATGTGATCTGCGCTAATGGATTAAGGTATTGAAATCCATAACCAGCGATAATACCAGTATCAATATCATAATTATTAGATGTAATTTTATCATTGACCTTACTAATTATGTCATCAATACCACTAGCTATACTTGAAGTATCATAAGCAAAATCTATCCTAGGTTTTTCAGGCTTACTCCAAATGCTGTATTCAATATCAGCTTTAGCTCGTAAAGTGTAATAATCTTCTTGCATTAATTACCTTCTTTGATTGATCTAGCTAATTCAATTGCTTGAACTACCGTTAATTTTCCCAAAACTTTATCATTTAGCCATATTTGAGGTGCTTGCTCGCATGTACCATTACATTGCGCCATGCAAACTTCAACGGAAGGATTTTCTCTCTGTTCTCCTAATTCAGTTTCAAATTCAGCTAGCATTGCGTCTCTAATTCCAACGCCATTTTTAAGTAAGCAGGCTGGTCCACTGCACCAGCCAATTATAGTATCAGGTGGTGGAACAAATCTAAAATCTGCATAGTAAGTTGCAGTACCGTAAACATGTGCCACTGAAAGCGACAACAGTTCACTGACAACTTCTAGTGCTTCTTTTGATAGGTATCCAAAATGTTCTTGTATAATATGTAATGTTTCAAGGAGATCAGCGTTATCAGGAGTAAATGTATCTAAAAAACTTAATATATTTTTTTTGTCGTAATTATTTTCCATTAATCACCTGACTTCATTATATAAAGAATTTCTTGATGAGCAAATAATTTTCAAATTTAGTTGAGTTAAACACTCAATAATGATCGAACACGATCGATTTTATCACGTTCATAGATAACAGACGGAATTGCTAGAAGGATTAAAGGAAATAAAATTAGCGCATGAAGCAAAAGCGCACAGGCTGTTGCAGTAGAATTATCAATTCCTAAAATAGCAAGCATGCCAGCTGTAAAAAATTCAAATGTTCCTAATCCTGCACCAGCATTAGGAATAATAAAACCAAATGTTGCTGCCCAAAGAACTAGGAAAAATTGCATAATAGTCAGTTCTATGCCTAGAGATAAACCAATAAGCCAATATGAAACTGTTTCTAAAAACCAAGAAATAATAGTCAGTACAGCTGAACCAATAAAATAAGTTTGATGTTTCCAAATAGTTAGACCACGGAAAAAGCTATCCAATTTATTTTTTACTCTAGGGACAAAAAAGGTCACTCTTGATAAGCGACTATCTTTGCTTTCCATGTATCTTCGTAAATAAATTGATGCAATAAAGAGACATAGAACAACAATAATTATTCCTAATGGAATCCATAAACCCTTACTGCCAAATTCAGCATAAATAATATCCAATGAAGTAGAAGCGCCTAAAAGAAACAGGATAGAAAGTATAGCGCCATCCATGACACGCTCAACAATAACAGTACCAGCTGCTAAAGGAACCATATTTTTCTCGTGGCCTGCTAAAAGAATTGGTCTTGCAACTTCACCAATTTTGATAGGAAATAGCCAATTCATTACATAGCCAATAACAACAACTCTTAATACTCTTTTTCTAGTTTGCATAAATTCTTTTTTAAGCAACAAGTGCCATCTTTCACTTCTGGTTACTAATGCAGTTAGATAAAATAACAAAGCAATAAAAATTAAAAAGAAATTGGCATTTTTGATTGAGTTAATAACTAAGTCAACTTCGATTTGAGAAAAAATTCCTGAGATCAAGCTCCAGGAAATAATAAAACCAAGCAATAATAAAAGTATCTTTTTCATTTACTTATTATAGCAATTAATTAACTAAATCTTTTATTTTTAAGGATAAGACTGTTGAAGTTGCATCTTGTTCCATTGAAATACCATAAACTGTTTCAGCATCTTGTACAGTAATTCTGTTATGTGTAATAACAATGAATTGAGAATTTTGACTCAATTCATTCAGTATACGAAGAAACCGTTTAACATTAGCATCATCTAAGGCAGCATCGATTTCATCTAGAACGCATATTGGTGATGGGTTAACTGACATCAAAGCAAACATTAAAGCAACTGAAGTCATTGCACGCTCGCCTCCAGAAAGAGCTGCTAAATTTGATAAGCGTTTTCCAGGTGGTTTAACAATAATTTCTATACCTTGCTCTGATTTATTTTCAGCACTAATCATTTTTAATTCAGCATTACCACCATCAAAGACTTCACGAAAATAGTGATTAAATTTTTCGTTGACCATTTGAAAGGTTTCAGAAAATTTTTCAGATATTGAAAATTCTAACTTTTTAATTACAGATTGAAGCTCTTCTTCTGATCCTATTAAATCACCAGTTTGTTCAACTAATTGATCATATCGATTCTTATCACTGATTAGATCTGCTTCAATTTCTTGATCTAAAGAGCCTAATTTTAGAATCTGTAGTCTCATATCATTTGTTATCGTATTTAAGGAGTCTAAATTAGATGCAGATAATGAAGACCAAGAGTCAATTGAGCATTTTTCCCTATATTTATTCATGATAATTTTTATATCCTCATCTAAATGAGAAAATTGTTGATTAATCGCTCCATCATCATTAATTGAAAAGCTATCTTGCTCAATTTTTTCTAAAATATTATTAAGCTCAAAGATATTCTGCTCTTGTTTGGTGTTTGCTTGAAAATTACTATTTTCAAGTGTTTGTATTTGCTTCTCGGTATCATTGATAGAAAGCTTAGAAGAAGAAATCTTTTTTTCATACTCTAAACTACTATTAGTTAGTTCTTGATGTTTTGCCAAGAATGTTTTCTTGTTGTTCTTTAAGATTTCTGCATCCTGAATTAACTTCCTGATAATTAATTCGTTTTCATTCAAATCAGATTCAATCGTTGTAAGCTCATTTGTCTTTTCTCGAATTAATTTATTAGTTGTTTCTGAATTATTTATTATTGAAATTGAACCACCATTCTCAATAATACCTAAGCTTGTTTTAGTTGAAGAAATATTATCATTCGTTTTATTAAGAGAATTGTTTAGGGATTTTCTCTCATGATCATATTTACTCATTTCATGTTCGGTGTTAGTAATAATTTTTCTTAGTTGATCAATCACTTTATCAGCCTTCACAACATCAGTTTTTAATTGTGGTATTTTTTGCGTTTCTTTAGAGAGTGCAGCCTTTAGATCGTCAATACGTGATTGTATAGAAAAGTGCTTACCTGATGATTGAGCGGAGCCACCATAATAAGTGAAATCATTAACTAATAAAGTGCCGTCTAAAGTGACAACCTGTCCTATTCCTCTACTTAATATTACCTTTGCAATATCTAAATCTTCCACAATAATTGTTTTTCCTAAAAGAGCATCTACAAGTTTTTGGTATTTCTCATCAACAGATACTAGCTTTGAAGCAATTCCAACAACACCTGTCTCTCTCATAATTGTCAAAGGAGGCGATTGCGGTGCTCGATCTAGGAGTAATAATTTAGCAGAGCCAAAGTCATGATTTTTTAAATATTCAAAACATAATTCTGCATCGTTAGCATTAGACACTACAATTGAATTTAAAAAACCAACTAAAGAAGCTTCTATTGCTTGTTCATATTTATCTGGAACTTGTATTAATCTAGTTAATGGGCCAAAAATATTAGGTTTTGTATTAACAGATGGATCATTAACAAATTGATTTAACAGATCATTGACATTGTCATTATTAACAGGAGCTTCTTTATAGTATTGATCAAGTAAACTTAATTCAAGTTCTATTTCACGAATGATTTTCTCACAGTTAAATAATTGTTCTTTTGCAGTGTCATAGCTATCAAACTCTTTATCTAAATTTATTTGAGAAACATTCCGTTTTTGTATTAATTCTTTAATGCAATCATCATTGATTGCAATAGAATCAATTAATTCACCTTTTTCGTTTGCTAATTGTTTAAGTTGTTCGTTCACTGTTGATGTGTCAGCCTTACCTTCAGTAGGCTTCGTTGGAGATTGTAATTTAGTTAAATTATCTAAATCATCTTTTAAAGATTCATTTTGTCTTTTCAAATCGGAATTTTTCTGATTTGAAATAGCTAAATCTTTGTCGATCTTGTTTATTTGATTGTTCAATTGATCAATTTCTGATTGATTAGCGCTTATTGTTGAGCTTAGATTAGAAAGCTCCAATTCAAATGAACTAAGTGTTTTTGCAGAACTGTCTAGCATTGCTCTATTAGATGAAATTGCCTTATTGTTATTGATTAAAGAATCATTTAGACTATTTTTTTGTTCATGTAAAGATTTCAGTTTTGCATCATAGAAGTAATACAAAAGAATATTAATATGTTTATCCAGCTCTTTCAATTTAGCTGTCTTTTTTTGAAAGCGTTCATAAAAATTAACTCTAGGTTTCAATTCTTTTAAAATTAGATCAACTTTTAAAATATTATCCCTAGTTTCATCAATCCGTCTTTTTGTGAGAACTAAATCTTTTCTAAATTGATCTATGTTTGCAGCTTCCTCAATTAGTATGCGACGATCTAATGGTTTTAATTCAATAATCCGATCTGCAAGACCTTGTGAAACAAACGCATAAGAATTCTGGGACATATTTGCTTGACTCATTAAAGCAAGAACGTCACTATGTCTGACTTTATTTTCATTAATAAAATATTCGTTATCTCCAGACCGATGCGCTCGGCGTGTAATTGAAACCTCAGCAAAGTCTAGAGGTATCCATTTATCTTCATTATCTAAGACAACTGTCACTTCAGCAATTCCCATGGAACGACGACTATCAGAGCCCATAAAAATTACATCCTCAGTCTTTTTTGCTCGTATATTTTTATTTGATTGCTCACCAAAAACCCAACGAATAGCATCTGCAACATTTGATTTACCTGAACCATTTGGACCAATGATTGCAGTAGTTCCAGAAGTAAAATCAAATTCTTGTGGGCTTGCAAATGCTTTAAAACCATGTAACGAGAGTTTTCTTAAATACATTGTTAACCTTCCTTAATCAATTCAAGTGCCTGCTTAGCAACGAGTTTTTCAGCATTTTGAATTGTTCCTGCACTAGCTTCAACTTTTGCACCGCTAGGTAAAATAAGCTCAACAAGATATTTAGGTGAATGTTCTGGACCGTCAGAAGATTTTAAAACATATTCAGGCATTAGATTTTCTGATTGAAATATTTTTTGTAATTCTCCTTTAGCATCAATGACAATCTCATTGTCTGTTAAGTTTTTGATTTCGTCTTCCAAAGAGTTGACTACAAATTTGATAACAGGTTTCATTCCTAAATCTAAATAAACTGCTCCGATTAAAGACTCCATGGCTCCTTCAAGGATACTTATATTATTCCTGCCATCATTTATTTCTTCACCTTTTCCAAGTAATAAGCAATCACCTAAGCCAATATTTTTAGCAATGGCTGATAAAGTATTGCCTCTAATTAATTGAGAGCGCCATGAGGTTAATATGCCTTCAGAAAATTCATTAAAGTTATCATAGAGATATTCAGATATAATAAACTCTAAAATTGCATCACCAAAAAATTCTAAACGTTCATTCGAATTAATTGTTTTATCTTGATGCTCATTTAAAAAAGAGCTATGAGTAAAAGCTTCAATATATATTGAGTGGTTGCTGGGTTCTATATTTACATTTTTAAGAAATGTTAGCTGTTTTTTAGACAGAGATGTATTAAAACTCTTATTAACGCTGTTATTTTTGTTTTCAATACTCACTGTTTTTAATCTTCTTCCAGATAACACCCCGCTGCAAGAATAAATTAAAATAAATATATGTTTAAAAGGATAATAAGAAATTGAACAACGCTATGTCAACTGCAATAGATATTAGAAAGAAGTTTTTTTCCCAAATCAGAAGAGCAAATATTAGGGATGATTTTGATCAAATATCAAAATTCATAATAAAACAACATGCTAGCATGTGGCTTGTAGGTGGACAAATTCGAGATTACTACCTTCAAGCAAGTAAGCCAACTACTGATATAGATTTAGTGACAAATTGCGATGTGCAGAGATTATTTATATATTTAAAAACAAATTACTCATCAGAATATATTAAATTTTTTAAAAAATATCATACTATTTCTTTAACTTTAGATGAAGTAAAAATTGATATTGCCCAACTAAGATCAGAGGAATACTCGAGAAATTCACTATCGCCAAAAATTGCTTTCATTAACAACATTGTTGATGATTTACATAGGCGTGATTTTACAATGAACAGTATCGCCATTAATTTACTAAATACAAACATAAATGATATCTATGATCCATTTAATGGCATAAAAGCCATTAAAGAAAAAAGGCTACGCGTTATACATGGTCGGTCCTATATTAATGATCCAACTCGAATTTTTCGTGCAGCAAGATATATGTCTAGACTCAAGTTAACAATATCCCAAAATGAAGAGAAGATGATAAAAGAAGCAGTAGATTATATTTCTGCTCTTTCACAATATTCGATAGCTAAGGAAATCCAACAGATCCAAGAAGATACAAATCCAAAGACAGCAATCCAACTACTCAATAGTTGGGGCTACTATTTAAATGGATAAACACTTTTGCATTAGAAAAAAACTTTTATTTTTATTGTTCAAAACAGGCTTATAGCCACATCGAGTCCAAAAATATATTTCCAGTCCGTCTAATAATGAGGCTTGAATTATAACATTTGTGACATTTATTTTTATTAAGATAGATTCGATTTTCAAAACGCCATTTATACCAAATGATGACCAATCATTATTTGGTGAAAAATAAATCTTTCTTGCAAAGGCTTTATGTTTTTGCTTAGAGAGACGTATTAAAAATTTTGCACTTTGTTTTTTCGAATTATTATCATTGTTAATTATAAATGAGCTTATTTGCTTCTCGCGGATAGTCTTGATGAGCAATTCATTTTCTAAGGAATCAAATATTTTAGTTGCCATTTAATGTCCATTTTTCTATCAATAATGGAAGTTCTTGATTTTCTACCTTCATGAGATCAACATCATCCAATGAGCTTTCAAATGCATGACCATAATTTTTAGTTGATAATCTGCTATCTAACAACACAAAAATTCCTTTATCATTTGTGCCTCTAATCAATCGACCGAACCCTTGTCTAAATTTTAATACAGCAGATGGAAGTTGATAATCAGGAAATGGATTATCTATGTTCATAGTACTTGCTAAAACGATCGGATCACTTGGAACACTAAAAGGCAAGCGTGTCATAATAACACATTTTAAGTAATTATTCGGAATATCTACTCCATCCCAAAAAGATGCTGTTCCCATTAAAACACTATTAGGATTATCTTGAAATTTTCGCAATAATTGAAATGGTTGTCCATCAATGCCTTGAGCTAAATAAACTACATCATTTTCATGCTCATCTGTGAGTTTATGATAGGTTCTCTCTAATGTGTCATTGGAAGTAAACAATACAAGGCATTGACCTTTTAAAAGCGTGGCAATTAAATTAATTGATTCAGCTAGATCATTAACATAGTTGTGATTGCTGGGTTCTGCGACATTCTTTATAGCAAGAGCTAAAACATTTGATTTATAATCATACGGTGATTTGATAGTAAGAGTTTTGGCATCTTGTAAGCCTATTTCTTCAGCAATAAACTTATAATCATAATGATTGCCTTTATAAGCTTTAAGAGTAGCACTAAGTGCAATTATTGCATTTTTTTCATTATATACTAATTGTTCAATTGATTGAGAAATATCATTAGGCCTGATGGTAAAACCAACATTATTCATAGAAGAAGTAAGGCAAATTAAATAATTTTTTTTATTTGGCAGCATAGTATCTTCAATTAGTGAACACTTACTATCCAACAAAAGTGCAAAAGATTTTAATTTATTTTTATAGCTGTCATCTTTTATGTTATTTGTTTCCAAAATATTTAGATGACTATTAATAATATTTGAAATTTTATTTAGATATGCAGCAATTTTTTTTGCAATATCAATACTATCAAGCCATTGCTCATGAGATATCAGATTGTTAACAATAGGAAGATCATGATCAGTGGAATTAAAAAACTTTAGATTCCTTGTTAGCTCATCAAAATTTGATTGCAATGACTTGATCTGAGTTCTCAAAAAAGCAATAGCATCTTCACATTTAGCTTGAGTATCTTTAACAGACATTTCAAGAGATTTAGGATCGCTTCCAGCTAGTGAAGCATCAAAAATCTTTTTTCTAAAATCAAACATAGAAGCAATTATATTCCTAGAAATATATCTCTGGATATCTACTAGATTGATAGATTCTGCAAGTTGAGCAGCTGCTACATTATGCAATTGATGTGCTTCATCAAGAATTAAGTTATCAAAATACGGCAATACATTTTCATTGTTAATGCTATTAGCAACTAAGAGAGAATGATTAATAATAATGATATTAGAATCATCTGCTGCAGAACGAGCATTATATAAAAAACATTGACCAAATATATTATGTCTTTTTGAATTTTGCAAACAATCAGCATCGTTAGCATTAATAGCTGACCATAAAAAACGCTCCTTTTTATTAAGGTTAATTTCAGAATAATCACCAAATTTAGTAATCTCCATCCATACAGAAATTCGAGCATAAAATCTAAACGTATCAGAGTCAAGTTCATCTAGCTGGCTAAGAATTTCAGCAAAGTTATTTAAACAGAGATAGTTTTGTCTTCCTTTTAATACTGAAACACGCAAGCCACTATAACTAGAGAGATCATTAACGAGCTCTTTGGCTAATTGATATTCTTTATTAAAAAGTTGATTTTGTAGATTATTGCGATGAGTCGATATGACAACTTTTTCTCCTTTATTTAAGGAAAAATGACAGGCAGCTAATAAATATGCAAGTGATTTACCTAATCCAGGTCCTGCCTCTGAAAGCAAGCGGCCTCCATTTTGTAATGTGTCTAAGATTTCATTTGATAGTTCAATTTGTCCTTCACGATGCTCATACAGCAATGGGTATTTATTATCGTGTAATTTTTCAAAGATGTCGCTTAATGAATAGTCGAATTCTATTTTATCTATCTCAGGTGTTTCTAGGTTGTTTATATTGTTTTTGAGTACTTTAAGCTGATCAAATTTATTACCTGTAGCAAACAACTCTTTTGCATGAATTTCTTGATTAAAAAAATTTGATAAATCAGCATTAGATCTTTCAGTAAGCAAGGAAATCATTAATTGAGATTTAATATCTAGCTCGCTTATCAATTTTTTTAATTTTATAAACACATCTGCCGTTGCTTTTGCATCACTTAACGCTTTGTGTGGATTAGTATTATCTATATCTAAATATGCAACTAAACTTGCTAAGCTATATGAACTTAAAGTTGGCAGTGTAATCATTGCTAAATCTCGAGTATCGATTACCTGGTTGGTAAAACGAATATTATTTTCATAGAGAAAGCTCATATCAAAACTGATAAATTGGCCTACGATAGGCAATGTATCTACAAAATCTACAAGTTCCGGTTTTACTGCATCTAGACTTGCAGCATCAACAACATCGCTATCAACAATGCCTGTTAATTTTGAAATATTATCAGGGATACTAATTCCAGGATTTACAAATGCAGAAAACTCATCAACGACATTGTCGTCTTGAATTTTAACAGCACCTACCTCAATGATCTTATCATTAGCTGGATCCAGTCCAGTTGTTTCAAGGTCTAAAATAATATATTCATTAACCATGATTTACTACGTTTGTTAATTATCTCGGAGGCTGATATATCTCATACGTACCCTCTTCTTTATTTAAAGTCATTACATCTGTATTTCCAGTATGCAGTGCGCTAATTAATTCATCTTGTGAATTTATTTGAGAATTAATTCTAGTTGCATAATATCCTAATCCAGACAAGGAGTGTGCATCAGATCCACCTAAGATTGTTAAATCCAAATATTTTGCAACATCATATGCAAATTCATTTTCTTGAGGAGTATTACCGCCATTTGCTATTTCAACACCATGTACAAGTTTAAATACTTCCATTTCAGATGCTTCTTCTGGTGTCATTTCAAATTTAGTCGCACCTTGACGCATTGCAGTCACTTTATCAAATACATACCTAAAAGGATGTGCAATAAAAATAAAACCGCCTATTTTATCAATTTCTTCTTTAAGTTTTTCAAGTTTATGTATGCCGCTGATATATTCCGTTAAACCCAAAGCAACAACATGGCCATAATCGGTTGCGACTTCAATGCCAAATGAACAAAAAAATTGAGGGTTATTTGCTTTATACTCTTCTATTTCATGTTTGTTCCAGACCTTATCGTGTTCGCATATATTGATACCACTCATAGGCATCTCAGGTATTTCTGATAACAATTCGCTGGGATCAAGCATGCTGTCTGATGAGTGTTTTTTTGTGTGAATATGCATGTCTAAAATTAAGCTCATATTATTTAAATCGCTAGGTTCTTTAAAAAATTATAAAGACAACAAAAGTACTAATTAGAATACAAAAAACAAGTGTACTATGGATAACAATGAAGAAAAACAGTGCCGGAGAAATATCCCTATCTTTACAGAAATTTCTAACTTTTTCTGATCTTATAAAAAATACCACTATGGGCCCCAAAGTAAAGAAAAAAAATGCAGCAGAAAAAATGCTTATTAAGAAAAAAGTTTCCATAATCTACCTAAATTATTTGAGCAATAAATGCTTTGATTTGTCGTTTTTGTAAAGTGTCTGTTATTTGCTCAGCCTGTTTTTTATTATCTGCTAAGCAATAGACTGTCGGACCAGAGCCAGAAACATGTACTTTTTTTTGAATGTATTGTTCGATCAGTTGATTAGCAAAATAATGTTCTGGATACTCTCTTTTAATAATACCTTCAAAAGCATTAAAAAGATTACCCTCGTCGAGCATTGCATTATCTGATTTATTTATAAAATTATTGACTTGCTGCCCTGTAGTCATATCTTGACTAATTGATTTTGAATACATTGTTTTAGTTTTATTTATTGGCACATTAACATTCAACATTGGAATAATAACTAAGTTTACAGAAATTTTATTTTCTAGTTTTGTAATTATCTCCCCTTTTCCTGATATCTGAGAAATATGAGGATCTACAAAAAAAATAGCATCATTACCAAACTGAGATGCGATCTGCTTAAAATCAGATTGAGATAGATTGATATCCCATAAATCATTTAATCCGATAATAATGTTAGTCAAATTACTGGATACGCCTCCTAATCCGCCAGGTGACGGAATAGATTTATTAATATTAATATCAACAGGAAAGCTTTTTGCTGAACGAGCTGCTAATAAATCACATATATTCTTAATTTGCATTATTGCGTCTTCAAAAGGAATATTAGATTCACTAGTAAATTTTACAGAGGTTACTTTTGATTTATTAATAGTAATTTCATCATATAAGGATACAGGCGCCATGATTGAGGAGATGTTGTGAAAGCCATCATCTCTTTTGCTCAATAGCTCTAGAACAAAATTTATTTTAGCCGGTGAATGTATTGTGAGCATTAATATGCATTCCTTAATTCACTGAGCATAACTGAAAATTCCTTTTTAAAATAGCCAGTTAATAAAACCCAAGATTCTAAGCTTATATGCTGAGCGCGAGCTTTGGATGATATATTACTCTCAGACAACATTTGTACAAGTTTACTAGAGTTTATATCTAATGACATTTTAAACACATTATGTATTTGTTTACGTGGAGCTGAAAAACCAATTTTAATGACACTAAGTAGATCTAATATAAAGCCATCTTCAAAGGAATTTTCTGCATAAGGAGTAATAGCAATTAATGTAGAATTTACTTTCGGTATTGGCCAAAAAGCACTTGCCGGCACATCAAAGATTTTTTCTGCAACACCGTAGATTTGAACTAATAAGGAAAGAAAAGATTCTTTATTTTCACCTCCAACAATCCTTTCACCAAGCTCTTTTTGTGTCATAAGAACAATTTTAGTTGGTTTAGGATCAGCAAATAGCAATTTTTGTAAAATTGGCTGTGTAATATAATACGGAATATTACCTGCAGCAACATAAGGAGCACTTATCAATTTTTTATCAAATAATTCAGAAATATTTGTTTGCATAATATCCATGCTCAAAAATGTAGCTTTTTGATTATGTCCAAGGTTTTTTTTAGCAATATGAATTAACGATTCATCTATCTCTAGCGCCAAAACATTCCCACCTTTTTGTACTAATTCATGTGTTAAAGTGCCAGGCCCGCTTCCAATTTCTAAAATAGATTGATTGTCAGCCGAGCAACACGCCTCAGCAATCTTAGATAAAATCATTTCATCAAATATAAAATTTTGACCCAATTCTTGTTTTGGCTTAAATTTTAAGATATCATTCCGAATGTTTTTATTAACTGCATCAATGTCGAGTTGATTTTTGTTTTGCATTATTATTTATTCATTATTAAATCAATGTCATTAACCAGTAGTCGTGCTTCTGTCATTGCATCATCAGTACTCGCTTGCGTAAAACAAGGCAAAAAGAAAATTTGGCCATAAGCGCCATTTACAGCAATTGCAATTATTGTTTCAGACTTAACAGTTGCCAGGATAGCTGGAAAACTACTGAACGCTTGTGAAGAAAGATCGAAATAAGCTTGATACGCAATGTTCTTTGCATGATTACGTAATAGATTTTGAAATATATTTTTATTCAAGTAATTAAAATCATTCTCTGCCATGTTAGTAAAACCACTGCCAGGTATTATTAGCTCAAATATATTTTTTTCTGGACGGCTCCTCTTAGCAACAGCGTCATCAAAATTAATAAGCGAATATCTAGAAGTTGAAAACTGTTCATTTGCCGGTTCTTCTGCTTCTTGTTTAGAAGACTGAGGAAATATTATAGACAATAACCTTGAAAAAATATTTTTCTGAACAACCGTGCGTTCTTTTGGTGCTGATGTAATTACCATTTCAGGAACAGTGTACATAATTAATATTCCATCTCTTTTTAAAAATGTATTTATTTCATTTCTTCGTTGTTCAAGAATCTCATGAATATTGCGCTCGTTATTTCCAGTAGACTCTTGGATCACCTTCTCTCCTGATGCAGTATAAAATTCTTCTTCCTCATTCAGCCAATTAAAAATTGATTGTTCAAATCCCAAAGGATGAAAGATAATTACATCATATTCAAATAACGATGGTGCGTTAAAAATGTCCTTGTTGTCAATTTCTGCATTTGGTAAAGGATAATGCAATGATAAAATACGCATCTTAATGACCTACATCCATAATAGAATATTCAGGATTTATCTCAACTTCTTTGGCATAATCAATGTCATCAACGTCAAATCCAAATATCTGATTGAAATCATGCTTATATTGTTCAAGATCTATTAAGGAGAGGTAATTAGATGCTGAAAGTTTTTGCCACCTGTTTTTTACCTCATTTTGAATAATTTCTTCAAGTTCGAAATCATCAAGACGAATCAACTGGTCGCTATCAACAATAGGCTCTCCGGTATGAAACTTTTTATCTTCAAAAAGACGGATAATTTGATCTAAGGAATCTTCATGTGTATTATTAGCTTTCATTAATTGGAGCAACATCGACATATATAACGGTACTCCTGGAATCGCAGATGATGCCTGCGTAACAATAGCTTTGTTTATGCTTACGCGTGCTTCAGAATTTGTGAACGAAGCACTAAGTTTTGAGTCAATAATTGCAGCTGTAGCTTCTAGGTTCTCTTTTGCTTTTCCAATTGTTCCTGTTCGATAAATTTCTTCAGTGACTTCTGGGCCAATATAACTAAATGCGACAGTTTTAAAATTATCACTTAATAAACTGTGCTTTTCTAAAGTATCAATCCATATTTGCCAATCCTCACCACCCATTACTTTAACCGTTGATAAGACTTCTTCATCAGTTGCTTGAGTTATTTCTACTTCTTCAAACATATGATTTTGTAAATTGATATTCTTTATAAATGCTGACTTCTCTACTGGTTTGAGGGTACTATTCCATACTTTATCATTTTTCTCGTCTATTCTTCTAGGCGCTGCAAGGCTGTACACTAATAAATCAATTTTCCCATAATTTGCTTTTAAATGATCTATAACAGTTTGCTTAGTTAATTCACTAAATGCATCGCCATTATAAACTTGGAAATTTAAATCATTTGCTTCTGCGATCTTTATTAATTCTCCTGAATTATACCAACCAGCACTCCCTGTTTTCTTTTTGTTAGGAGGTCTTTCGAAGCATACTCCTAATGTATTTGCCTGAAAGCCAAACAAAGAGACTATCGATGAAGCTAAACCATAACCCATGCTGGATCCTAAGATTAAAGCATTATTAATATTACCCCCCTCAATACTATTAGTTCGATTAACTTGACTTGCAATAAGATTCTTTAAGCCAGCCGGATGAGCAGACAGAGAGATGAATCCTCGCATTTTAGGTTGCACTACTTCAAGCGACATAACTTAATCCTTAATCTTCAAAACAGCCATAAATGCTTCCTGGGGAATATCAACTGAACCCAAAGTCTTCATTCGTTTTTTTCCTGCTTTTTGGGCCTCAAGTAGTTTCTTTTTTCTGGTAAAATCACCACCGTAACACTTGGCAGTAACATTCTTTCTTAGCGCCTTGATAGTTTCTCGAGAAATAATTTTACTGCCAATAGCTGCCTGAATGGGCACATCAAATAATTGACGCGGGATTAATTCTTTTAATTTAGCGACATATTTTTTCCCTTTTTCAACTGCCCGATTTGAAGGAAGTATGAGAGATAAAGCATCAATAACTTCTTTATTAACTAAAATATCCAATCGAACAATATTCGCCTCCTTGTATCCAATAGGGGTGTAGTTCATTGAAGCAAATCCTTGTGAATATGATTTCACCTTATCATATAGATCAACAATCATTTCTGAAAGTGGCATTTGATATTGTAGTAGCACATTAGCTTCAATGTTTTTTTCTATATCTTTTGGTGTTAAATACGTCATTGCAACATACACTGCGCTATGTTCTTCCATAAGCTTCATCATGGCACCTAGATAATTTTCTGGAAGACTTATTGATATTTCAATCCAAGGTTCTTCTACAGTTCTCATATCAGACTTAGCAGGTAATTTCGATGGACTATCAATATAAGCAGTATTGCCTTGATGATCTAGCACTTTATATTGTACTGCAGGCGCAGTAGCAATTAACTCTACTTCGAATTCTCGCTCTAGGCGTTGTTGAATGATTTCCATATGCAATAAGCCTAAAAAACCACAATGAAATCCAAAGCCTAATGCCTTGGATGTAATTGGCTCCCAAATTAAAGAGGAATCATTCATGTGTAGTTTTTCTAGTGAGTCTTTTAATTTTTCATACATATTAGCATCACTAGGAAAAAAACTTGCAAATACAACTGGTGATGATTCTTGATATCCATCCAATGGAACGACATCTTTATCATTGATATTGACTACAGTGTCACCAGGCAATGAACCATCAAGGGATTTGAGCCCAGTTGCGATATAGCCAACCTGACCCGTTTTAAGCACTTTAGATTCCTGCATATCAGGGTCAAAATATCCTATTTCCAATGGTTCAAATGATTCATTGTGGGCAAATAATAGACATTTATCCTTATTGGCAAGCTCACCAGAGATAACACGAAGATATAAAATAATACCCTTAAACTGATCATAATAAGCATCAAATACAAGACCTTTCAAAGATTGACTTTCAGATTTCGAGGGATAAGGTATTTGATCAATAACTCCTTGAATTAAATGTTCAACACCCTCGCCTGTTTTTGCAGAAACATAAAAAATGTCTTCTACATTAAATCCAAAAGCGTCTTGCATGGATTGCGCAACTCTCTCTGGGTAGGCTGCTGGAGCATCAATTTTATTTATTACTGGAACTAATTTCAAGCCTAGTTCTTTTGCTTTATTGATAGTAGAAAATGTTTGTGCTTGAATGCCTTGAGTTGCATCAACGATAATAATAGCCCCTTCACAAGCAGCCAAAGCTCTTGATACTTCATAACTAAAATCAACATGCCCGGGCGTATCGATTAAATTTAACTCATATGCATTATTGTTATGTGCATATTGCATGCGTACTGCCTGTGCTTTGACAGTAATGCCTTTTTCACGTTCGACATCAAGTCTATCTAAAACTTGAGCTCGCATTTCACGTGAAGCAACAGTATTGGTTATTTCCAGCATCCTATCGGCAAGTGTGGACTTACCATGATCTATGTGTGCGATAATTGAAAAATTTCTTATAAGTTTATGCAAGCTTCGATCCAATAAACAAAATACTACTTATTTATAGTACCAAGTTTTTATTTAATGGAGCAAAAATAGAGAATTTTATTCAATACAACCAGGACAATTAGAGACCCAGTGATCTTTTTCTATCTCAACAAAATCAACCTGTCCAGTCTCTATGTGATTGGCATTAGGGTTTCGTGAAGCAAAAATACAACCTTCTGGGGGATTGAATGGAGAAGGCACATCGCCTTCAAGTACGATTCGCTCTCTTGTACGTTCTAGAACAGGATCAGGAATTGGAATAGCTGACAAAAGCGCCTTTGTGTATGCATGCTTAGGATTCTTATATAGATCAGCTGAACTTGCCAACTCAATCATATGCCCAAGATACATCACTGCAACTCTATCAGAAATATGTCTCACGACCGCAAGGTCATGTGCGATAAAAATTAATGTTAGGCCAAACTCAACCTGCAGATCTTCTAATAAGTTAATTACCTGCGCTTGAATTGATACATCGAGAGCAGCAACTGGCTCATCACAAATAATCAAATCT
>JBJKVL010000015.1:0-25876 GCA_045562675.1 Dehalococcoidia bacterium | reverse complement strand
TCCTGTAGCAGACACAAGAATGACTGCAGATGTAGGCGGCAGTGACAAACCAAATAAAAAACAAAGTATCTTTGCTGGGATGAAAGAGCCGGAATTTGTTGCTCCAATGATTGGATACCTGGCTTCAGATAAAGCACAAAATATTAATGGAAAAATATTTTATGTTCAGGGAGGAAGAGTATCCTTGCCATTTCACCCAAGCCCTGAACATTCTATTGTTTCAGATAAAAAAATATGGGATCTAAAAGACCTTGATGACGGGATGCATTATGTTCTGATGAGAAGAAAACGAAATCCTGTCCCGCCTCTTGAGGAACTCGAAATACCAGGTAGAGATATGCCGGCAAAAGACTTAAGCAAACAACCGTTAAAAAACAAAACAATCGTTATTACAGGTGCAGCTGGAGGCATAGGATCTAAGGTCAGCGAAGCGCTTGCATTACATGGAGCAAATTTAATACTAAATGATCCAGGAAGTAATCTTGATGGTTCTGGTAAAAATCAAAATGTATTAACTGATCTAGCTAGCGAGCTACAGAAAAATAACTCAAATGTCTTAACTTCAGAACATGATATAACAAAATGGGAAGATGCAGCAGAACTTATCAATAGTGCAGTTTCAAATTTCGGAACAATTGATGCAGTTGTTCACATTGCAGGCATCCTGCAAGACAGAATGATATTTAATATGACTGAAGAAGAATGGGATAACGTCATTAAGGTCCATCTGACTGCATATTTCAATCTAGCAAAACATGCATCTGCAATTATGAGAAAACAAAACTTTGGTCGATTAATTGGCTTTTCGTCTAGTTCTGGATTGACTGGTAATGCAGGACAAGCAAATTATAGTGCAGCAAAGGCAGGTATAGCTGGTATGACAAGGTGTCTAGCAATTGATTTAGGAAGAAACGGCATTACAGCTAATGCTATAGCTCCAACTGCCATGACAAGAATGACCGATTCTGTTCCTGAACAGGTCCAACAGGAGAAATTTAATGAAGCTCAAAAAACACAACGAATGGAACTTGATCCAGCGCAAATTGCTCCTTTAACAGCCTATCTCTGCTCAGAGCAATCTTGGGATATTAATGGAAAAATATTTTACAGTGCTGGTAAAAAAATTGCTATTGGACATGATGTTTTACCATTTCGTTCAATTAATAAACCAGCCGCATGGGACATCGATGATTTGTCAAAAATGGTGCCAGACTTACTAAATGGAATGAATAGTTTATCCTAATTTTTTTATTTATTAATTTCCATCTTAATGAATAAATGCCCTAATCTACGAACCTTTCTTGTCTCAGAAAATCCTGATTTCACAAATGCTTGATACGCTCGTTCATTCCAATTTAATGTATGTAAATAAATTGACTTCACATTCAATACAGAAAAAATATATTCGACAAATAAATTCAGTGATTCAGTACCATGTCCCTTATTCCAGAAATTTTTCTCACCAATAGTAATACCGATTTCTACATTCTTTTTTATTTTGTTCAAGTTATAAAACATAAT
Source organism: Dehalococcoidia bacterium (assembly GCA_045562675.1). GTDB lineage: Bacteria > Chloroflexota > Dehalococcoidia > UBA2979 > UBA2979. The sequence goes on along the minus strand of JBJKVL010000015.1, from coordinate 24,355 downwards.
GTTGCCAATATGCTTGTGTTCAGAATTTGAGTATATAGAAAATATAGCTCGTTCTTTTCTATATGTAGAATACTCTAAGTTATGACGATCAACAAAATCATTAAAGGTGACTGATAGAGGAGGAACCGCATCATATTTTGATATTTCGGGATCTTTTCTCCATGCATAATCATTATATAAATCATCGAATGTTTTTATACGAATACTAACAAGATCTCCTTGTGTAATAAGATTAGTGCCAGTGGATTTCAAAACCATAATTATACAACCCCCTAATGTAGTTAACGTGGTTCTCTAGACAATAAATTAAATACCGCTTCTTCTGGGCTTAGCCCATCATTAATAATACTAGATAAAGCATTAAATATCGGCAATTCAACATTATATTTTTCAGCAAGTAACAAGGCTGATGGCAAGGTAGTATATCCTTCACATACACCATTTAACTTACTTAATGCATCATTAACATGATATCCTTTTCCAATAAGTTCGCCAAATTTCCTATTTCTCGAATGTTCACTATAAGAAGTGGCAATTAAATCTCCTATTCCTGATAATCCCTGCAATGTAATCTCGTTTCCACCTGCAGCAACAGTAAGTCTGGAAATTTCAGCCAATCCACGAGTTACTAAACCACTTTTAGCATTATCACCATATCCAAATGCATCTACAATACCTGCAGCAATTGCAATAATATTCTTAAGAGCACCCCCTAATTCAACTCCAATAAGATCATCAGAGACGTACACACGAAATCTATCAGAATGCAAAGTATTTTGTATTTTTGTCGCAAATGTATGATTTGAAGAGGCAACGACAGTTGCGCTTGGTAATGATTTATTTATTTCAGCAGATAAATTAGGACCAGAAATAGATGCTGAATATTGAATTTCTATCTCTCTTTCAATAACTTCAGACATTCTTAACCCAGCCTTGCTATCTAATCCTTTTGTTGCACATAAAACTTGCAAATTACCTATATTTATTTTTTTGATTTTTAATAAGCAATCATGCAGAGATGAAGAAGGCACGGCAATAACAATTAAATCGTTGCTATCAATTACCGACCAATTATCAGTAGCAATAATGTTATGCTTTAATGAAACGCCTGGTAAGTAACTCTCATTACAATGGTTTTTGTTAATTTCTTCTGCATCGTCATCTGTTCTTGTTAATATAATCACCTCAGATACAATTTGAGCAAATTGATTTGCTAGCGTAGTACCCCAACTTGTATTACCAACTACTACAACCCGATCGAATTTTTCTGTATTAACCATGCTTATTTTCCTGTATCTACTTTATTCCCAAACTTGGATTCAGTTCCTTTAACAAGTCTCTTCATATTATCTAAATGATTAAATTCAATTAAAAGACCTGCTGGAATTGCAAATAATAGAATTTCAATAGCTAATGAACCTTGTGCGACTAAAAAAATAACCGTTAACATACTTATTAAAACAGTTGTAATAGAAGCAAGGGAAACATATTTTGTGAAAAAAATTATTGCAATGCCTATGCACACAATAATTAATGCAGGAAATGGTGCAAGCGCCACAAAGCCACCAAACGCAGATGCAACACCTCTGCCTCCTTTAAATGATGCAAAAATTGGCCAACAATGACCAAGAATAACGAACATGGCCCCTACGGCTCCAAAAATTACTTCATCAAAAAATATATTTGAAACAATAATTGGAATCGCTCCTTTAATGATATCCAAGGAGATGACTAATATTGCAGGCAGGACACCAATGGTTCTTAAAATATTTGTGGTACCTGTTTTGCCAGAACCATACTGTCTCACATCAATTCCTTTAAATTGCATACTAACTATTAGTCCAATTTGAATTGAACCTAATAAATATGACAAAAAGGCAAATATGCAACTTGTAACTACTGTATATATATCCATACTGATCCCTATTCGACTGCTTCTAATAATTCAGATTGTTCAGCTTCTTGTTCATCTTTATCTTTAAACGACATTTGTATTGCTGTTCCATCAAATCCATATTGCATTCTGATCTTATTTTCTAAGTATCGCTTATAAGAAAAATGAATGTTCGAAGTATTATTCACAAAAAAAATAAAATGCGGTGGGTTAATTTCTGCTTGTGTTACATAATAAATTTTTAATCTTCGATTATGCAATAAACCAGGGGGGTTTTCGTTAACTGCTTGGTTAATAAATTTATTTAATTCGGCAGTTTCTATTCTTATTGTTCTTTGTTCCGCTATTTTAACCGCTTTTTCTAACAATTCTTCTCTACCAATATTATGTAAAGCTGATGTTACAATAATTGGAGCCCAGCTAACAAACCGATACTTTCGCCTAAGCTGATTAATTGTTGACTGCACCATATCAGAATCTTCAGCCATATCTGATTTACTTAAAACCAAAATAAGGCCTTTATGTGAATCAAGAGCATAGCTAGCGACATGGCTATCTTGAGCAACATAAGGATCGTTAACATCAAGGAGTAGAATTGTAATATCGCTTCGACTAATTGCTGACTGGGCCTGCATAACAGATTTTCTCTCTATTCCCTTTTGAACTTTACCACGCCGCCTAATACCAGCAGTATCAATCAAGTTAAAATGATTGCCTTCAAACTCAAATGTAATGTCAATAGCGTCTCTAGTTGTACCAGCATGATCAGAGACTAAGACTCTATCAAAACCTAGAATTGAATTCAGCAAAGATGATTTCCCTACATTAGGTCTACCGACAATAGATAAATTAATTGCAGGCACATCATCAACAGTGACTTCAGATGAAGATTGTAAGTTTAATTCATTGCTAATCAAATCATTAAGATCGTGTATATTTAAAGAATGGTATGCTGAAACAAGTATTTGATTATTAAAACCAAATTTTGAATATTCATTTATATTAAAAGCTGCTTGTTTTTTATCAGATTTATTACCAACTAGTATAACCTTAGAGATATCATAATTTTTTCTTAATACATTAACAAGTTCATAATCTAGAGCAGTAGGATACATTGATGCATCTATAACAAATAAAATTAAAGATGCGTGATTAAAAACTTCTTGCAAAGAATCTCTAATAGCATCTTGAAACATATCATCATCTAATTCCAACCAACCACCTGTATCGACAAGTTTTACAATTTGCCCATTAAGCTCAATTTGATGCTCAACAAGATCTCTTGTCGTACCAATAACATCTTCAACTATGGACTGATTCTTATTTAATAGTCGATTAAACAGCGCAGATTTACCTACATTTGATCTACCTACTAATGCAATTAATAAATCATTAGAATTTTGAGAATTATTTGTCATGTACTTTTTCCTACACTACTCAGAGATCTCTATCTTAATTTCATTTGGCACTGCAGAAACCAAAGAAACTTTTGGTGGCAATGTTATTGTAGGTGTAACCGTATGCTGTCCTTCTTCTAATTCAGAACAATCGATTTCAACTTTTATCTCAGTTGTTGAAATTTGACCAATAACCTCAAGTGGCCCACGTACAGTGATGTCAATGTTTTTGAACTTATCCTCAAAAACAATAGATCGATTTAATTTATCAACAATTTTTGGAATAATAATTGTACGACTAGATCCATAAATTGGAACAATAGTAACTGTCGCCTTAATCACTTGATCTTCTAGAACATTAAATTTGTCATTTTTTGGGATTAAGATTGCTTTTGATAAAGAAGCAGAACGATTCTTTATCTCAAGTGATTCCAATACTACGGAATTAATATTTTGTAGATCATTAATTGACCCAGTAATTTTTACTGCAGATGGTGAAATTTCTATGCCAGAAATTTTGTATCCATAAGATGGTTCACCAACCAAATTAATTTCTAAAGGTACTGTTTTGACATAGTCAGTTTTAATAATCTCAATATCAAAAAAAATAGATTCTGGATTTACAGATATACCTTGAATTTCACTACCGCCAGTACCTCGTGGAGTAACATTAAAAGATTGTTCAAGACTAACAGTTAGTCCAGTAATATTTATGTCAGCAGCTACAGATTGCACTAAATCAATTAGTGATGCAGGACCTGCAATATTAGCAATATTATTTTGTGGATTAATTTCACCAAGCTTATAACCAAGAGGTGGTGAACCAATTGCTCTGTATTCTACGTTAACTTGTTTTTCTAATAGATTTTCTAAATTCACAGTAACCTTAGGTGGCAAAATCTCAATGACCTTCACTCCTCTTATATTCTGTACATCAACCCGCACTGAGACATCTTGTTCTCTTGCACCAAGACCATTGAGATCTACAAAGGCGTTAAAATTCTTTGACTGCAAGCTTTCTAATTTTTCTTGTGTAGTAGAAACACGTAATTGAACTTTATCAATTCTATTTGCTACTGCTAATTCTGGTCCTATATTGACTGGCTGTACATTAATTGATACAGGGAAAGTTTCAGTAATCATAGGGTTTTCATTGTCTGTAACAAAAACCCATAACGAGACACTCATTATAAGTGAAAATAATAAAAGACTTGGAGATTTTTTAAGCTCTATATATGACCGTGTAAAAACAATTCTTGCAAGTGAAAAGAAATTAGCAATAAAATCTTTTGGAAAATTAACCTTCATTATTTACTCCAAGTGACTCTTCAACTTCAGATCCATTGTTTATTTTCAAATCAAAGAAGTAAAACAATTGACGTAAAATTGCTGCTTCATCTGAAGCTGGAAAAACTTTACCATTAGAAACTAACGATACTCGTCCTGTTTCTTCAGAAACAACAATGACAACCGCATCGGTATTTTCAGTAAGTCCAATTGCAGCTCGATGACGCATACCAAGACCAGTCGAAATTGATGAACTAGTTAACGGCAGCGTGCAGCCAGCTGCAACAATTGATTCACCATGAATAATTACTGCACCATCATGTAAAGGAGAATTGTCTGTAAAAATACTTCCCAATAATTCAGGTGTAATTCTTGATTGAATATAGATTCCTGTGTCGGTAATGTCAGCAAGTCCCGTTTCTCTTTCCAAAACTATAAGTGCTCCAACTCTCGACTTACTCAAATTAAATGAAGTTCTAATTATGCTTTCTATTACTGACTTACGATCAGAAACACGTAAAACTGAGTGTAGACCTGTTCGACCTATTCTCTCAAAAACTCTTCTAATTTCTGCTTGAAAGATAATTACTAATCCTAATACTAAACCTCCGACAGACTTACTTAACAACCAGTTCAACACAGTTAGTTCAAAGATTCTTGACACTAGAAAAACTAGTACGATAAAAAGTCCAGCTCCTCTTAATACAGTCATCGCAGTAGTACCACTAATAATTAGCAACAACCAATACAGCGATATTGTCACTAAAACAATATCGACTAATGCAACTAACCCAAATCTACCTATGATGGTATCTAGCGTATCTGAAATAATCTCAATCAAAATGCCTCACCTTAATCTTTATTTAAAAGCAATTTGTTTATAATGGCTTGCTGTATCCATAATCTATTTTCAGCTTGTTCAAATACAATAGAATTAACGGATTCAATTACTTCATCAGTAATTTCATTTTCTCTTTTAGCAGGTAAACAATGCATAATTAAAGAATCTTTCTTTGAAATGCTAAGCAGTTCATTATTTAGTTGATATGGTAAAAAAATTGGCTTACGCTTTTCAATTGAATCCTCATCACCCATTGATGCCCAAACATCGGTGTAAACAACATCAGCTTCCTCAAGAGCAATCTTAGGATCTTCAGTAATTACTAAAGAGTTCTTATTGAACTCTTTACATTGGCTTACAATCTCATTACTCAAGGAATAATCAGATGGCCCACAAAAGATAAATGAAAGACCAACCATGGAAGATGCTAATGCTAAAGAATTAGAAACATTATTTGCATCACCTAGATAAGTTAATTGAATATTTTCAAAGTCATGAAATTTCTCATAAATTGTCATTAAATCAGCAAGCGCCTGACAAGGATGTTCAAGATCTGATAAGGCATTAATAACTGGTACAGAGGAAAAATTAGCAAACTCTTTAAGATCTGCATGTGAAGATATTCGAAGAGCAATACAATCAGTCATTTTGGATAATGTTCTTGCAACATCTTTAATTTCTTCACGTTTTCCTATTTGAACTTCTTCTTTTGATAAAAAGATTGAGCTTCCCCCCAAATTTTTTATAGCTGCTTCGAAAGAAACTCTAGTTCTTAAGGAAGGTTTTTCAAATAATAAAGCTAAAAAATAACTATTTTTTATTGCATCTTCACCATTTTTCATAGCAATAGCCGTCTGAATTAATTCAATTAATTCAGATTTACTAAAATCGGATACTGATAAAAAGTCTTTCATCTTCCACACCACTATCTTGTTCCAATAAATAAATTTATATTTAATTTATAGATTAAATCTAATAATTAACAAAAAAATAGAATAGGAACTATATATTTAAGTAAGAAAAGGTTTTATAAAAAAACACTTTTGCCTAGATAAGGTTACCTGTTTAATTGGTATATGGCTATCATTTAATTAAAGTTTTTAAATATCTATTAAGGCTAAGGGAAAATGAGAAAAAATAACAGAAAATTAAGCGAAAAACGTAAATTTAAAATTTTACCAGATTATATTGCTAATGCTGATGGCTCTGTATTAGCTTCAATGGGTAATACTCGTGTGATTTGTACAGCAACAGTTGAAGATACAGTTCCGCGCTTTTTAAAAAATAGTGGAACAGGCTGGTTAACAGCAGAATATGCAATGATTCCTGCATCAACAAATACTAGAAAAAGAAGAGAAATTAAATCAGGCAGGCAAGATGGTAGAGGTAAAGAAATTGAACGAATTATAGGAAGAAGCCTACGTACTGCAATTGACTTCTCAGCTTTAGGTGAATATACCATTACCTTGGATTGTGACGTTATAGATGCAGATGGAGGTACGAGAACAACTGCAATCAATGGTGCTTGGGTAGCTACTGCATTAGCATTAAAAAAATTAGCGAATGAAACAGGTGTGGATTCATTTAATAATGTTTTAATTCATCAGATTGGTGCTATTTCAGCTGGAATAAAAAATGAAGATATTTATATTGATCTAGATTATGAAGAAGACTCATCAATTGATGCAGACTGCAACATAGTTATAAATGAAAATAAGGATATCGTAGACATACAAGCAACTAGTGAGCAGAAAAGCTTTTCTAATGATATATTGAGTAAGTTAATTCACTTATCTACTGAATCTATAGAAGAAATATTTATCGCTCAAAGAAAAATATTAGAAGAAAAATAAAAGGAGTAAAGTATTTCAATTTTTAGGCCACTTAAAGGATATAGATATAATCAGCACAATGTTGATATTAAGAAAGTGATAGCTCCTCCTTACGATGTGATTAATGATGAACAAAAAGAGCAACTATACAACTCATCAGAACATAATGTTTGCCACATTGAGCTTCCAAAAGGAGATGATGATAAATATCTTCATGCAAAAGAATTAATCAATTCATGGATCAATAATGAAATTTTGTTACAAGAGGAAGAATTGACTTACTATTTATACCAACAAACATTCAATTTAGATGGTCATTTAATCAAAAGAAAGTGTATTCTCGGTTTATTAGAAATACATGCATTTGAAGAGCAAATTATCTTACCTCATGAAAATACAATGGAGGGGCCAAAAAAAGACCGCTACTCTCTTTTAGAAGCAACTCAAACAAATATTAGTCCAATATTTTGTATGTGTAACGATGATAATGGCAACGTACTGCACTTATTAGAAAATTATAGTAAAAATCAACCACTTTTAACAACTACAGATATAACCAAAATACAGCACGATTTATGGAAAATAAATGATGAACAAATTATAAAACAAATTAGTGAATTAATTGAAAATAAAAAAATTATCATTTTAGACGGACATCACAGATATACAACTGCATTAAATTATAGAAAAAATAATCCAGAAGAAAAAAACCGTTTTATCCTAACGGCTTTAGTGCCAGATTCAGATCCAGGCCTTAAAATATTACCTATTCATAGAATGCTATCAAGCAACTACACTATAGAGAGCGCAGTTGCAATGTTAGAAAAAGATTTTGATATTAAAAAATTCAACAAAAGCAAAATATCAATTAATTTGGCCTATGCCGATTTTGCAAATAATGACAATGATCATGGATTTTTATTGACTGATAGCAAGCAATTTTATTCATGCAAAATAAAGTCAGAAATATTTGACCGCTTTATATCCCAATCATTTGAAATGAACCTAGATACACATATAGTTGATGAGTTTGGAATAAAAAAACTGTTAAATGAAAAAAATATAGAATATCTTCCCGAGCAAAATGTTAATTTTGTAACAGATATTGATGAAATTTCAGCAATCTTTAACAAAGAATCCAATAATTTATGTTTTTTAGTAAAACCATTGCCAATTGAAACTATAGTTAGTTTTACAGAGAAAAATTTGACTATGCCGCATAAAACTACCTATCTGTATCCAAAAATAGGGTCTGGTTTTGTTTTAAATAAATTTTGATTAATTAAAGACGCCAATATCAGCTTGCTCAACAGAATGAATAAACTGTTTCAATTTCAATATTTCATTGACTTCTTTTGTGTCCAAGATTCTATCAATCCCTACAACCATCATTGCGCTACTATCAACTCCAGGAGACACATACATAGAATTAATGTTTATGCCTAATTTTCCTAGCATACTGCCAATTTCACCAATAGCACCAGGTTCATCATTATTCTTGATGATCAACATATTGCTTGATTGATTTGCAGAAAAGTCAACAATATGTTCATTCACTTGAATAATTCTTGCATCATTGCCAGAAATCGTTGATACCACTTGATTGGTTGAATTATCAGTAATTAATGTTACACCAACGGAGCTCACATATGAACTTTCGTCAACATTTGCAATTTCATTAATTTTTAAACCATGTTGTTCGGCAACTTTTTCTGCATTAACAATAGTAACGGGGACATCATGTACTTGATAATATATTCCCGCTAGTATAGAGGCTCGTAAAATCGAACAGTCTCTATGACTTATCTGACCATTAAAATCAATTTTTACTTCTTTAACTACACCTTCTGATATTTGATTAGCAACTGAGGCAGCAAGCATTGCTGCTCCTGCATATTCACCAGTAAAAGCTAGATCTTCTTCATTCATCATAGGCAAGTTCGTCGCATATCTTGCAGCTCCACCACTTAAAATTGAACTAACCTCTTCTGCAACAACAATTGCAGCACGATCCTGTGCTTCAGATGTGGATGCTCCTAAATGAGGTGTAACTACTATTTGATCAACTTTAGTTAATGGATCATCAACGGCAGGTTCTTCATCAAAGACATCAATAGCTGCTCCCTTTAACTTATTTGACTTAATTGCATCAATTAAATCTTTAGAATTTATTAAAGGGCCGCGTGCAGCATTAATAATAATTAAGTTTTCTTTACTATTTGCAAGCAATTGTTTATTAACTATTCCCTTTGTTTGTTCAACTAAAGCAGTGTGTAAAGAAATAAAATCAGATTTTGAAAAAAGATCTTCAATGCTCACCAATTCAACTCCCAAAGATTTCGCTCTATCATCTGAAACAAATGGATCATGCGCCAGTACTTGCATTTCAAATGCTAAAGCACGTTTTGCTACTTCAGCACCAATTCGACCTAATCCAACTAAACCTAAAGTTTTGCCATACAGCTCTAAACCCATCAAATTGCTGCGTTCCCACTTACCGTTCTTCAATGATTCATTGCCTTGAGGAATATTTCTAGCAGTTGCAAGCATCAATCCAAATGCATGCTCTGCAGCTGAAATAGTATTTGCAGAAGGTGCATTCACTACAATAATGCCTTTTTCAGTAGCTGAATCTAAATCAATATTGTCAATACCAACACCAGCTCTACCAATAACTTTAAGATTTTTTGCTGCATCAATAATCTGTTGAGTAACTTGAGTTTGGCTTCTGACAAGCAGGGCATCAAAATCACCAATGATTTTAATTATTTCATCTTCTGATAAGCCAGTTTTAATAACTACTTCATAGCTTTCTGACAATAAATCTGTGCCAGCTTTACTTAATTTATCAGCGACTAAAATCTTTTTCAAACTTAATTCCTAAAACCAATAGCTTCGAGTGATTTAGTTAATACATTTAAACCATTATCAATGTCTTCTTCAGTCACAAAACCTAAATGACCGAATCTAAAGATTTTACCACCTAATGACCCCTGCCCGCCTGCGAAAGCAGTATCAAATTCTTGACTTGCAGTTTTTAATAATGATTTTACGTCTAAGCCTTCTGGTGCTTTTATTGCGGTAACAGCATTTGATTCATATCCCTCTTGTGCTAAAAGTTCAAATCCTAAATTTTTAATTCCACTACGTGCTTTTTCTGCACAAGTTGCATGACGAGCAATTACATTATCCATGCCTTCAGATTTTAATTTATTGAGTGCTAATTCAAGCTGGTAAAAAAGAGAAAGCGCAGGTGTCCAAGGAGTTTGCCCTTTTTTTAAGCTTTCCTGATGCTTAAGCAAATCAAAATAGAATCTTGGAGTTTTGCATTCTTTTTGAATACTCCACGCTTCTTCACTGACAGAAATAAATGCTAATCCAGGAGGCATCATCCAGCCTTTTTGTGAACCTGAAACTACAACATCTAATCCCCATTTATCAGTTTCAACTGGAGTAGCAGTGAGTGAAGAAACAGCGTCAACAATAATCAAGCAGTTATGAGCTTTAGCAATGTTAGCTATTTTCTCTATCTGATAATTTGTTGTGCCAGTAGAAGTTTCATTGTGAGTCATTACAACAAAGCGAATATTAGGATTTTTCTTTAATGCTGCTTCAACATCATTTGCATCAGCCGCCTCTCCAAAATCATATTTTAATACTGTTGGCTTCGCCCCCACCATCTCTACAAGCTGCAGAAATCTATTACCAAAAATTCCAATGGTAATTACAAGAACTTCATCTTCAGCAGAGATATGATTGACTATGCCTGCTTCAAGCCCGCCAGTACCCGATGCAGTCAAAATATGAACTTCATTTTTTGTCCCGAAGCATATTTTTAAATCTTCACATACATTATGCATTAATTCTGCCATTTCAGCACCACGATGATTAATCATAGGCTTAGAACCAATACTCGCAATGTCTTCAGGGACCTCAGTTGGCCCAGGTAATCTAAGTCTCATTATAAACTCCAAAAGGAAAACACTAACATTACGACAATAGTATTATAAGATATTTATATGGGATACGTTTATGAGTGAAAAATTAAATAAAAGATCAATCAAAACAATCAATGCTAATGGTTATAAAAATGTCCCGTCAGTGGATGAATTGCTTGCTACAAAACAATCAATTTTATTAGTAGAAAAATTTGGAAGAAAATTAGTTTTATATGCTGCAAGAGAAGCACAAGAATCACTAAGAAATGGTATTAAAAATGGTCAAAAATTAGATAAAACATCTAATTTTAAACTCCTACAAAGTATTGTTTATAAATACACTTTAAGCGACAAGGCAATCATCAATGGCACTGGTGTTATTATTCATACAAATTTAGGCCGAGTCCCCCTTTCAAAAGAAGCAATCAAATCAGTGCATTCAGTCAATAATTCCTATTCAGATTTAGAATTCAATTTACAGACTGGAAAAAGAGGAAAAAGAAATAACATATTAGATGTGTACCTAAAGATATTAATAGGTGCAGAATCATCATATGCTGTAAACAATAATGCAAGTGCAATCATGCTAGCAATAAAAAGCATTGCTGGGAAAGGCGAAGTGCTTATATCACGAGGAGAATTGGTTGAAATTGGAGGTGGCTTCAGAATACCTGAGGTCATTAAAACCTCTGGAGCAAAATTAGTAGAAGTAGGAACAACAAATAAGACGTATATAAGTGATTATGAAAATGCAATTACAAAAAAAACAAAAGCTATATTAAAAGTACATTCTTCGAATTTTTCTTTAAAAGGATTTACATCTATGCCGACAAAAAAAGAAATATCCTCACTTGCAAAAAAGCACAATATTGTTGCAATGGAAGATTTAGGTTCAGGTTTAATTATTGACACAAAAAAAATGAACTTGCCAGATGAACCAAAAGTACAAGATTCAATCAAAGCAGGAATAGATATTGTGACCTTTTCTGGCGATAAATTACTTGGCGGTCCACAGGCAGGAATTATCGTTGGAAAAGAGAACCTAATACATCCGATATCTAAAAATCCTATGGCGCGAGCGCAAAGATTAGATAAATCAGCATTGACTGCTTTAACAACCACATTGAAGCACTACATAGAAGATGATCATTTAATCAAAATACCAGTCTGGAAAATGATTAACATGAAAGAAAATGAAATAAAAAAACGTGTAAATGCTATTCTTGCACAGGTTCAAGATAATGTAAAAAAAGTTAAAGGCGTATCAAAAATTGGTGGCGGCACCATGCCTGATGCTGAGCTGTCAACTTGGCTGCTATCTCTCAGTGTGTCAAATGTAAAGACTGAAGAAATACTTGAAAAACTCAGAAATTTACCTACGCCAATTATAGGAAGAATTAATGACAATAATGTACTAATTGATTTAAGGACTATTCCTGTTGAGTTTGACAAATACATAATACAAAGCTTGAACAAGCTTAATAAAACATATAAATGATCTTATGAAAAATATTAATGCTGAATTTAACAATCTATCACGCGCTTTAGAATTTGATATAATTTTATCTGATATAGCCTCATATGCAAATATTGAAAAAAATAAGAACAAGATTCTATCATTTCGACCATTAAATAAATTAGAGGATATAAAAGTTCGACATGCAGCAGTCCAAGACGCTCTGAATGTTCTAGCAAAAAAACTAGCTTGCATTTTGTAGAAACCTCTAAAATTTCAAATTATATTTTAAGTGCTAAAAAAAACAAAATATTATCAGAAGATGAAATTTTTCAAATAATAACATTCCTGGAAATACAAAAGAAAAATATCAGAATATTGCAACAAGGAAAAACATTAGCCCCTAATCTAAGTACAGTAGAACACGATGAATCATTATTAAATAATTTAGTGAAAGATATTAATGATTTTTTAGATCAAAAAGGGAACATTAAGCCAAATGCTACAAAAACATTAGAGTATTTAAATCTTCAATTAGAAAATTTATCCAACGAAATTAAGAATAAATTAGACATTATTATCAACAAGCACTCAGGCGATAACGTTATTCAAGAAGAAATTATTACACTGAGGAATGATAGATTTTGCTTATCTGTAAAATCGAGTGAAAAAAAATCTATTCCTGGCATAGTACATAGTACATCAGATTCTGGTCAAACCGTTTTTTTAGAGCCATTATCAACAATCGATATAGGAAACGATCGTCAAGAAATTTTTATTGAGATCAAAAAAGAAATTCAAAGAATACTTGTAGAAATGACAGCAATCATTAGTGATGCGCATAATGAAATACAAACAGCAATTAAAAGTCATAGTTATTTAGACGAAATCTTTGCAATAGCAAGTCATGCTCATAACTCAGGTAATCATGAATTAATTACTCATTCTGACAATGAGCCATTTATAAATAAAGCAGTAACTAATCTCAAATTAGTCAACGCTTGCCATCCATTAATTAAAGACGCAGTTCCTTTAAATATTGAAATAGACAATACAATTAATGCAATAGCAATCACTGGCCCCAATACAGGAGGAAAGACTGTTGTACTTAAAACTGTTGGCTTGCTAGTTACAATGGCGCTTGCAGGATTGCCTATTCCAGCTGGAAAAAAAACATCAATTCCATTATATGATTACATTTATTGCGATATTGGAGATGAGCAATCAATACAACAATCTCTTTCGACATTTTCTGCGCATATCAAATCTATATTAACAGCAATAAACTCAGCAACAGATAAAAGCCTTATACTCATCGATGAATTAGGAGCAGGCACTGATCCGGACGAAGGAGCTCAACTAGCAACAGCAATTTTAGACTACTTAATTAAGACAAATGCTCATTTAATCATTACGACACATCATAGTGAAGTAAAAAAATATGCAAATAATAACAACGGCATCATTAATGCATCTATGGAGTTTGATTCTAATAACTTGAAACCTACTTATCTATTAACACTAGGACTGCCAGGTTCATCAAATGCCTTAATTATTGCAGAGAAATTAGGTTTACCGAAAGACATTATTAAACAGGCAACAAAAAAAATCCCAAAAAAGGAACTAAATTACAATGAATTGAATCGAAAGCTTAAGGATAGGATCGCGCAATTAGAAAATATGCAAATAACTATGCAAAATTTAAAAACCAACTTGGGCAAACGCGTTGAAGAATTAGATCAGAATTTTGAAAATATAAATAATTTATCGTCAGAAAAAAATTTACAAGTATTAAATGAGTTTAAAAAACAAAATGAGCTTTTTTCTATGAATATGTCTAAGCTTGAAAAAAAATATTCTATTGAAAAAAATAAAAAAATTTATGAAGAAGCACAAAAAGCTCAATTGAAATTAGAAAAAATAATCTTAAATAAGTCCAATCATTCTATTGAGCACTATAGCGTGGATGAAAGCGTCTTTGTGCCGAAGCTAAAAGTTATTGGGAAAATTACAAAATTACAAGCAAATGATAGAATAGAAGTGTCTACAGCATCTTCATCAATTAAATTAAAAATTGACGAGATTGAAAAAATAGATCAAAAAGTTAATGGGAATAAAGAACTAAATCTTATGCAAAAAAATATTAATTTTAATTCAGTAGAAGATCCTGGCACAGAAGTAGAAATACGAGGCAAGCCACTAGATATTGCTGTTGGTGAAGCAGAAAAATTTCTTGACCAAGCTGCAAGATTTGGGCATAAAAGAGTAAAAATCATTCATGGAAAAGGTAGTGGGAAATTAAAAAAAATTATCCAAGAAATTTTAGAGCAGCACCCACTTATTGAACGATATGAAAATGCTGCATTTGGTGAAGGTGGCGCAGGTGTGACTATAGCCTACTTGGAAGATATTAATTAACCACGCCTAGATGACTGCAATCATTAATTTTCATAATAATTAATTCGCTATTAAAATTACTTGATTTATTATCAATAAGCATCACAGAAGTATTACTAACTCGAATATGAGGTCTAATTGAAATATCAAGTCCCATAATACTACATGCAATTCGCGAAACAACTGCACCATGTGTGACACATATGATATTTTGATCAATGTATTGATCTTGAATATCATTTAAAAACGATTCAATTCTTTTCGAAAATTGATGTGGCTCTTCTTCATTTTTTATATCTCCAAGCCCCCAAGAACCTAGTTGAATGCCATATTGCGTTGTTGCAATTTCCCATGGTTTACCTTCAGCTTCACCATAGCAATACTCTTTTAATCTGTCATCAAAAATTATTTGTGTATTAATTTCATTGTTAAGAATTTCTGATGTTTGGGACGCCCTCAATAATGGACTAGAAATGATTTGTTCTATGGATTTGTTTTTTAAAGCTTTAGATAAAGAGCCTGCTTGCTCCATTCCTTTATCTGTTAATCCTAAATCAAGAGAACCTTGAATAATCCCTTCAACATTGCCAATTGATTCACCGTGTCTAACAAAATATATCAATTTATTTTTCCTTTACAAGGTTTATAAATTCATTAATAACACGAGCAGTTGCTCCAAAAATAAGTTCGTCTTCCACTCTGAATCCCAACTGCGTTAAGAGTCTGCTCTGCCCTTGCCAAGTGATTGATGCTTGATTAATAGGATCAAAAAGGTGTGTAACTGGTATCTCTATCAATCTTTCTACTTCATCTTCTAACATAGTAAATGCAATATTATTTTCATTAGAGTATCCAACATATGTATGCATCAAATAGCCCATTCGTGTTGTAGTGGGATGCAAGTTGCCAATTATTTCAATAGTCTTTTTAGCTACACCAATTTCCTCTTCCGTTTCACGCATGGCAGTGTAAGCAAGATCTACATCAGACTCCTCATATCTACCACCTGGAAAACCTATCTCTCCTGGATGATGTACATTTTGCGAGCGTTTTTGCAAGACAGTTGATAATATGCCATCTTGATTCTCATACAATAAAATTAAGATAGAGGCTTCAATGAAATCAGAGTGTGAATCATCATTAGAAAAATCATTCATCTTAATGTTTTTTCTAATGTTTTCAATCATAAATTTTCCTGTGGTTGGTGGGCCATCCTGGATTCGAACCAGGGACCTTGAAGTTATGAGCTTCCTGCTCTAGGCCGCTGAGCTAATGGCCCACAAATAAAAACTTAAAAAAGTCTACTTACAAAATATAAAATAAATATTATATAAAAAACATTGATTTATAATTTAAATTACACCATTGATCCACTAAGTTGTTCTCCACCAATAATATGTAAATGTAAATGAAAAACTGTCTGGCCACCACCACTGCCACAATTGAAAACTAATCTATAGCCAGTTTCATTTAGCCCTTGTTCTTTAGCAACGGCAGAGGCTCTTACCATCATCTGGCCTATCCATTGAGCGTCATCTTTTTCTATTGCTGCTATAGAAGGCACCTTATGATGTTTAGGTATGATTAAAAGGTGAACAGGAGCTTGTGGTGCAATATCACGAAAACATATAAAGTCATCATCTTCGTATACAGTGTCAGCAGGGATCTCACCATTTATAATTTTAGCAAAAATATTTTCTTCATCATAACTAAACATAAATTACCCTTAATCTATATATTCAATTTAATTGATTTTGGCCATCTTAGAAAAAAAGTTGAATCAAATGTAATTTCTTCAATCAAATTTTTTTCATTTATTAAAGGTAAAAGTTTTTTAAACATTACGGTTGCTTCCATCCTTGCTAGAGTAGAGCCAAGGCAATAGTGAATACCGTGACCAAATGACAAATGTTGTTTAAATTTTCGATTAAAATCAATAGAAGTTGGATGATCAAAAAATGCAGAGTCATAATTTGCTGAGCCAATCATTATTAATACAGCTTGGCCCTCTTTAATTATCACATCATCTAAAGCAAAATCACTTTTTGCAAATCTTGCCACCCCAATTACAGGAGAATTAAATCGAAATAACTCTTCAATGGCTGCATTCATGTCAATTTTATTATTAATGACATCATTCAATGATTGGTTATCATTAATTAAAGACGCAACGCTATTACCTACAAAATTTGTAGTGGTTTCATTCCCTGCTACTAATAATAAAATAACAAAAGCAATGAGCTCCTTATCTGACAAAATATCACCACCTTCTTCAGCTTGAATGAGTTCGCCCAGGATATCCTCTGCCTCTGTTTTATTTTTCCTAATATTAATTTGATCATTTAAATAGCTAATTAACTCAGTAACAGCAATATTCCCCTGTTCAATGATTTGTTGGTTTGGTAAAATATTTGTTGCTGCTTGAATTATGCTATCTGACCAACCCTTAAAAACTTTATAATCTGATGGTGGTATACCTAACATTTTTGATATAACTTTTATTGGAACCGGCTGTGCAAAATCTGTCATAATCTCAATGGAGCCGATTTTTTTAGATTCTTCAATAATCTCATCAACAATCGAGTTTACATAGACTTCCAATTCAGCAATTTTTTTTGGTAGAAAAGCTCGATGCACTAATGAACGCAGCCTAGTATGAGTTGGCTCATCCGAGTTAATTACTGTTTCAGTAAATCCTATTGGGGAATTGAGTTGCTGTGATTTAACTAAATCTGCAATTTGACCAGACGCAGATAACACGCTTGATGAAAAAATTTCATTATTTAATAAAATTTCTTTAGATTGTTGATAGCCAAATACAATCCATGCCTGTAAAGCTTCGCTGTATTGAATATTCTGGACATCTCTAATTTTTGCAAATTGATCATATGGATTTTGTTTATATGAAGGCAAAAAAGGATTGAAAACTATTGCTTGATCAAGTGACATCATTTCTCCAAAAATCAATAATTTTTCTAGATTAGTTATACTCTAAATAAATAATGTGATATTAAAAACATGTAAAATGAAAAAATTAAAATATTTTATTTCACTATTTTATTTTTTAAAACGCTTTTTAAGGTGGGCTCCTGTTGCATTTGTTGCAATTCGAATTTGGGTTAACTGGAGAATGCTTAGACTAAAAAGACGTCTATTTCCTAAAAATGAGCAACTGACAAAAAAATTTCATAGTAAGACAGCTCAACAATTAGTCAAATTGGCTGTCAGTCAGCAAGGATTAATTTTAAAAGCAGCACAATTTTTTGGCTCTCGTGCAGATATTATGAGAGAAGAATATGTCTTTGCACTATCATTACTTCAAGATAAAGTGCCTCCAAGATCTTGGCATACAATGAAACCACTAATTGAAAAAGAATTGAATGGTGAAATAGAAACAATTTTTAAAGAGTTTGATACAATTCCAGTTGCATCAGCATCCCTAGCACAAGTATATAAAGCAAAAACTCTAGATGATGAATTAATTGCAGTAAAAGTGCAGTATCCAGGCATTGATAAAATTGTATATTGGGATATTGAAATTATTGATTTTCTTGCTAAATTATGGTCGAAAGTAGAAACAATTGTTGATTTTAGACCTATAGTTGCAGATCTAAAAGAAAATGCTCCTGATGAAATTGATTATTTTCATGAGGGACAAGCAGCAGAAAAAATTAAAGAGCTTTTGAATAAAGAAGGTATTAAATACGTTGAAATACCAAGTATTTATTGGCAGCTATCTACAAAAAAAGTACTGACGATGTCATATCTTCAAGGCATTAAGATAACAAACATCAATGAGCTTAATGAATTAGGTATTGACTCTGAAATTATTGCTGATCAATTGATAGATTTATATAATATTATGATTTTAAAATTAGGAGCGTTTCATGCCGATCCTCATCCAGGAAATTTATTTGTAATACCGCCAAATAATAATGAGGAAGTGAAAATTGGGCTAGTCGATTTTGGTTTATCAAAATTTCTAAAAAATGAATTTCGTCAACAAATCATTGTTTTAACATCTGCAATTGTGAATGAGCAGCCAGAATTGATTTCGAGCACTATGGAGACTATGGGCTTTGAAACAAAAAATAAAGATCCAGAAACATATGAAGCATTGGGTGATGCATTTTTAGGTGAAGTTATAAAATCAGGACAAGCATATGCAGATCAAAAAATGCTTGCAGATATTAATGTTCGATTAAGTCGCGTACTTAGTAGTAACCCACTCATCAAGGTGCCTGGCGATCTTCTGCTAGTTGCTAGAACAATGGGGTTACTTTCAGGTATGGGTAAACTGCTGAACTCAAAAACCGATTTACTTGAAAAAATATTGCCATATCTAGAAGAAAGTGCATAATTATTTAAATTTTCTTGTTATTTTTTTTATAATATTTTATCGTAAATACCACATGTGATGACGAGGAGTGCATTATGAAAGATTCTTATCCAGTACCAGAACAAGAAACTGATGTAGTTATTTATGAACCTGAGGGACGAATAGGATATATTACATTAAATCGACCAGAGGTATTAAATTCATTTAGTAGGCAGTCCTTAAATGAATTAGATGAAGCAATGATTGCAGCCAAGGATGACCCAGAATCAAGAGTAATCATCTTGCGTGGCAACGGGCGATCTTTTTCTGCTGGCAATGATTTTCAGCAGCCAAAAGAAGAAGGATGGGAAAATGAAGACGTGCTTGATGATCATCAAAAATTAACTGATTCTATAGATAGATATTTGCGTATCTTTGATTTTCCAAAACCTATTATTGCTCAAATACATGGTTATTGCCTTGGAATAGCTACTCAAATGGCGGTTATGTGTGATCTAACTGTGGTTGCAGATGATGCTAAAATTGGATTTCCGTCAATTCCTGTTGGTGGAGGATATATAAGCCCAATGTGGAGCTGGTTAATAGGGCCAAAACGTGCTAAAGAATTATCTTTTACTGTTGGTAGCAAAATTTCTGGAACAACTGCTGCAGAATGGGGTTACGCAAACAGATCAGTCCCTGCAGATAAATTAGAAGACACTGTAAGAGAAATGGCTCAAGAAATTGCAAAAGTGCCAAGTAAAATATTGAAAATAAAAAAACTTGCAAACAATCGTACTATGGATGCACAGGGATTCAGACATGCAATTAGGGCTGGGGCAGAATTTGATGCAATGTTACATTTCTCAAATCCGGTAACTAAAATGACCTCTTTTATGCGAGAAAAGGGCATGCAGCAGGCTTTTGATGCATTTAATGCAGGAGATTTCTCATAGACATCACTGAGCCAAATAACACTTCGGGGATCTACACTTATTCTTTTGATGATGCCTTAGCTAATGAGTTATATATTGACCTACATAATTCTGTTGCTGGAGATCTCTTATATGACAAGGAAGTTGATCTTCGTCCATTTGTAACTAACGATTTATTCCAAAAGTTTATAGCAACAAATGATTTTAATGAACTTGATAATAGACTATATAATCTAGCATATAGTGCAATAGTAGGCATGGAAGGCGGTCAAGCAAACTGGGGTACTTTTACCTATAAAATAGACAATAAATCACTAACTCTTATTTCAATTATGCAAGAATCAAAAAAATACGGTTCGGTTATTACTTTTTGTTTACCAGAAGAAGTTTAAATTATTCTATTTTAGAAAAGCTAATACTTCTTTTGCCCATAAATCAGGTGCCATTACAATATCAAAATTGCCATCTGAAGGTAATTTAACACCAGTAGCATTTGGGATTAATTCAAGAAATTTTTCATGTGAACGACCAAGTTCACTTGTTGTGCCATGAATAACCAAAGTCTCTGATTGAATATTGATCACATCTTCCCAAGTATCATATAAGGTCATTGCGTTAGGACCAGCGCCTTCCCAGCCCATATCTTCATACACATCTTCTGCGCCATCATTATCATTAACTTTTAAATAATCTAAAAATAATCTTGAAAACTGTTTTAAGTCTTTGCCAGGTTTATCGCCACCATATTTTTTCCATAATTCGACTAAGTGACTGCCATCGGATTTTGGTTCCCAGTAGTGGTGTAATCGCAAATGCACTTCTCTTCTCTTGGGAGTTCCCCAATTGAAAGGTTCTTCAAGAATTAATTTATTTATTCGATCTGGATGTTTCGCAGCTACTGCCATCGCTAATTGTGAGCCAGTCCAACCACCATATAAGTTTGGTTTCTCAAGCTCTAGTGCATCAAAAAATGCAATAACTGAATCAGCAAATTGACCTATATTGTCATAAGGTTGTTCCGGCCTATCTGATTCACCATAGCCAATCGTTGTCATTGCAATACATCGAAAATCATCAGCTAATAGAGGCATCCAAGGAGAATAACGTATTGATGAAGTTGGTGTTTGGTGCAGCATGACTAAAGGAGGTCCGCTGCCTCGTTCTCTATATTCAATATTTCCTAATGCTGTATTTGCAAAGCCGCGAATTTCACCATCAATTCTTGCAACCATTTTTAATCTCCTTTTATATTTCAGAAAAACTGTATATATTATAGTCTTGTAAAAGAAAGTTATCTATTCATTATGATTAAAATTACACACTTTGACCACATTTCAACTGCTTCAGAAAATCAAGAACGAGAAATGGATCTTTTTACAAATTTCTTTG
The DNA here is from genome assembly GCA_045562675.1 of Dehalococcoidia bacterium. Classification (GTDB taxonomy): domain Bacteria; phylum Chloroflexota; class Dehalococcoidia; order UBA2979; family UBA2979. Next base: position 2,671 of record JBJKVL010000015.1, on the reverse strand, counting down.
GATTTCAAGTACGAACAGAATGGCACAGCAATGAAGGATTTTATGGAGTGGGATTTAATGTGCCTGGAAGAGACAGAGTTGGTTGGGAATTACTTGTGCCTGATAATAAAGATTCATTTCTTGCTGGTTTTCTTGAAAAAAATAAAGGACCAGGCATACACCATGTTTCTATGCAAATTCCAAATGCAAAACAAGCAATTGAAGAATTGGAAAGCTTAAATATTCAGCCAGTAATTACAGAGGGGGAAGAGCATCATAATGTTTACTTGCATCCTAAGCGCGGTGGAGCAGGATTGCTATTTCAATTATTTCAGGGAGATGCATGGAATGATCCTGCCTTACCAGAACCAACATTTAATAATAAAAATGCAGTTGGTATAAAAAGAATACATCACTTGGCTCAAGCAGTATTAGATGAAAAATCTGTTGAAAAGAGATATGCAAAATTATTTGGATATAAGTCCGTTATGAGAGGTCCTAGGAAGCCCAGCAAAGAATTCACAACAAATGTACTTGAAACGCAAACAAAAGAAATACATTGGGAACTTATTTCATCTATTGATGATGATTCATTTATTAAACGTTTTTTAAATGAAAAAGGTGAAGGACCGCACCATGTTACATTTATTGTCAATGATTGGGATCAAGCAATGAATGCTTGTAAATCTCGTAAAATTGAGCCCTTTGAATTTTACGAGAATACACTTAATCATTCAAAATATCTAGAATGTTTTTTGCATCCTAGAGATATGGCTGGCATGTTAGTACAATTAGTCTGGGAAGAGAAGGAAGGCATCTGGATATGAATTGGGTAAATTTATATGAGCTAGAATCAATTGCAAAAAATAAAGTAGAAAAAACAGCATTTGATTATATCGCTAGTGGAGCAACAGATGAAATTACTCTGAGAAATAATGTAGAAGCATACAAAAAAATACAATTAATTCCAAAAAGATTAACCAGTAATAAATATCCTCAAACAGACATAGAACTTTTTGGACAAAAAATGGACTATCCCATACTTATTGCTCCAACAGCATTTCATGGACTCTCTCATCAAGATGCAGAAGTAGGTACGGCAAAGGCTGCTAATAAATCTGATACAACAATGATTCTCAGTACGCTAAGCAACTCAACCATTGAAGATGTTGCAAAATCAAATGCCAACCTATGGTTTCAATTGTACATATTTAATAATCGTGATATTACTCTTGAATTAGTCAAAAAAGCAGAAAAAAATAATTACCGTGCAATCGTTGTAACTGTAGATGCGCCGATTTTAGGTAAGCGTGAACAAGATATAAGAAATGAATTTCATTTACCTGACAACCTATCAATTATTAATCTTGCTCACCATATGGATGCTGCAAAATTAGACCAACGCATTGCTGCTTCTTCTCTGGAAAAATTTTTTAAAGAACAACTAAATAATGAACTCACTTGGGAAGATATAGACTGGCTTGCTGGACAAACTAAATTACCTATTATCTTAAAAGGCATCCTGCATCCTGAAGATGCAAAACGTTCATTAGATGCTAATATTGCGGGTATTGTTGTTTCTAATCATGGCGGCAGACAACTAGATACAGAAATTGCTTCTATAGAAGCCTTACCTGATATATCAAAAGTCATTCAAGGCAAAATGCCCATTTTGTTAGATGGAGGCATTAGGCGTGGTACAGATATTCTGAAAGCTTTAGCTTTAGGTGCATCTGGAGTTTTGATTGGCAGGCCAATTGTATGGGGTCTTGCAGATGACGGTGTTAATGGCAGCATAAAAGTAATTGAATTCCTACGTGATGAATTAGTACAGTCTATGCAATTAATAGGATGCAAAAGCATCAAAGAACTTAATTCGAGCTTTATCAAATAAAATTTAATCTATGAAATTAGTGATAGCTTGAACTATCTTTTGATCTGAAGAGAATTCTGAGTTGAGAACCATTCTATATAAATAAGGGCTTCTGTAATCAATGCCAAAATATTTCTTATGCCAAATTTCTCTTTGATTATCTGAGTCAGTAACACGCTTGCGTGCTTCATCTAAATCTAGATTTTGATTGTTTGCAAAACGCTTAATTCTCTCTTCTGGATCACAGACAATTCTAAAATGATAAACGTTGGGTTCGTTTTTAAAAATCGCTTGACCGCCTCTTCCTACAATAATCACATTTCCTTCTGAAGCATAGCCTTTCATAACTTCAGTCATAGTATCTATATATAAAAGATCATCAGACTGAAAGCCTCGTGCAGTATCAGCATATGAGCTAGCAAATGTTGCCTCTAGACCGCTAGGGTCAATGCCAGCTAAAGAACTTTTTTCAATAAAGTTCTTTAGAAAGTTTGAAAGAGGTCCACCAAGCCCTTTAGTTCTTTCATCAAATTGTTCAAGCTCTGTATCATCCATTCCTAACATTTGCGCAGATTCAATTAATAATTCTCTGTCAATTAGTCTGTAATTTAAATGAGCAGCAAGAAGTTTAGGTATGTCACCGATAGAACCAAGATGGCCTGTTAAAGTTATAATAGACATACAATTACTCCTGTATTAAGAAACATACAAAATGAATTTATAATTATCAATGTCTATAATTACAAATAGTGTATATTATTTTTATATTTATAAAGAATTTCCGATGGTTTGGAGCAATAATGGAAGAAAATGCTATGC
>JBJKVL010000014.1:0-30837 GCA_045562675.1 Dehalococcoidia bacterium | reverse complement strand
AACTGACTGTTGCAATAGTAATTACAAAACCAATTAAACCATTGACCGAACCTATGTCTTTTCCTGATCGACTTGATAGCCATGCTGCGATATAAATTACAATAGCAAGTTTGCTTAATTCACTTGGCTGGAATGCAGGAATAAATGGTAAATTAACCCATCTCTTAGCACCATTAATTTCCATTGTTGTTTGAGGTAAAATTGCAAGAATTAATATAATGACTGCAAGCACCATAATAATTGGGCTCATTTTTGATAATCGCCTATAATCAATCAATGAAAGAATGCCCATCATAAATATTCCTATGATTAAATGAATGGCATGTCTTTTCAAAAAATAATATGAATCTTGAAACTCTAAATAAGCAATAGCATATGAAGCAGAATATATAGATACAATGCCAATAATTACAAGCAGCAAGACAGCTGTGAGGAGCAGTTGGTCATATGAAAACATTTTGTTATTTATTCTATTCATTTGTTCCTCCTTTGATATTAAGAAGTTGATTGATATATGTTTTAAATTTTTCTCCTCTTTCAGCAAAATTTTCAAATTCATCAAATGAAGCACAGCCTGGGGAAAGTAGAACAGATTCTCCTGATTCTGCTTCATTGAATGCTTTAGAAGTCGCATCTTTTAAATTTGTTGTTTGGATTATTTTAGAATTAATATTAGATATTTCTTGAAGTATTTTTTCTCTTGAGGTCCCAAAAACTATCACTACTCTACACTTTTGATTAATTATTTTTTCTAATTTTTTAAAATTAAGATTCTTATCTTGCCCACCTAATAATAGAATGATTGGATTATCTATGGATTCAAGCCCAGTCATAGTTCTATCAGGAGTTGTAGCAATAGAATCATTAATATATTCAATATTATTGACTTTGCATATTGATTCTAGTCTATGTTCTACACCTGTAAAATTCATGATACCTAATTTGCAATCATTTGATTCAATTCCTAGCAGGCTGGCGATTGCAATAGCAGCCAAAGCATTACTAATATTATGATCTCCTCTAATTTTCATTTCACTCTTATGCAGTATTTGTTTTTTGCTTTTGATAATTTTTGAGATTAAATATCCTTCTTGATTTAAATATGCTCCAAATTCTAATTCTTTGTTCATTGAAAAATAGACTGGTGTTGCTTTACTTTTATTTGCAATTTGCTTACTGATAGCATCATCAAAATTGACGATAAAGTATTCGTTGTTATTTTGGTTCATTGTAATTTTTTCTTTTAACGCAATATATTCTTCCCATGAGAATTGATCTAAATGGTTAGGAGTGATGTTTGTTAAACAACTGATATGCGGGCTATTAGTAAGTAATTGCAACTGTGTATGAGAAAGCTCCATTATTACTTTTGTATTATGCTTAATTTTTTTTAGCAGCCCTAACATACCTACTCCTATATTCCCGCCAATAACATAATCATGATTGCCTTGTTCTAAAATAGATTGCACTAATGCAGTAGTAGTAGTCTTGCCAGAGGTTCCAGTTATTCCAATGATTGGGGCATTGCACCTATTAAAAAACAGCGATGCCATTGATTCGATTTGAATATTATTTTTATTAATTATTTCTAATTGAGGGCTTTTCAGTGGTATACCCTGGGAAACAAAAGCATATTTAACGTCTTTTATAGAATTTTCAGGCACTTTACCAAAATGTGCTTCTACTTGTTTTTTGTCAAATTTTTCTAGAATATTTAGGATTTTATCATTAGATTTTTGATCATATAATTTAATTTTAGCACCTTCATTATATAAATAATCAAGCAGATCGATGCCTTCAACGCCTAAACCAAAGATTGCTACAGTTTTATTTTTAAATGTTTTTGGTAACATTTATCTCTCCATATCAAACTGTTATTGCTAATGCAATACCAACAATAGCACCTATCAAACCAATTAGCCAAAATCTAATTACTATTTGATTTTCACTCCATCCAACGATTTCAAAATGATGATGTAAGGGAGTCATTTTGAAAATCCTTCTACCATTTGTAATTTTGAAATACAACACTTGTAAAACAGCTGATCCTGCTTCAAGTAAAAAGACAATGCCGATAATAGGCAAAAGAAGCCAATGTCCAGTCATTAAAGATACTATCGCTAAAGTCACTCCAATAGGCAATGCTCCAGTTTCCCCCATGAATACTTTTGCTGGATATGCGTTATACCATAGAAAACCCAGTATTGCTCCAACCATTGTAAAAGAGAAAATTGCTAAATAAAATTGTTCTTGAACATATGCAATAATAGCAAAAGCAGCAAAAGCAATTGCAGCATTGCCAGCTAATAGTCCATCTAATCCGTCAGTGATTGCAACAGAAATAGTTGTTAGAAAAACAACTAACATGGCAATCGGCAAGTAATAATAGTTTAAAGAAATTTGCCCCAATATTGGTACATTAATACTTTGCACTTCTAGCTGGAAATGAAGAATGATTGCGATACTTAGTGATAATATTAGCAAGACAAACATTTTTATTTTCCAAGATAATCCATCATTTGCATTAAAAGTTGTAGTACGTAGGTCATCGATACAACCTATGATTAAACAAGAAGAAATTGCAAAGAATGGTAGTAATATTGACAATCTATTTTCTAAATTGAATATCCCAGTAATAATTAATACTGTTAAAAGAATTTGTAGTCCACCCATTGTTGGAGTACCAGTCTTATCTGAATGATTTTCTGCTATTTCATCAGGTATCTTTTTTAAAATGTTATATTTTATTAGCAGGTTGATTATGGGTTTTCCTAAGATCACAGATAGTAAAAAGGCAATACTTCCAATTGTTAATGCTTCTAGCATTTTCTCTCCTATCTATAATAATTTATTATTTAATTTGACTTACTATATTTTCCATTTTCAGCGCCCTCGAACCTTTGACTAGTATTGTTGAATTATTGAACCTTTGATTATTTATATAATTTAAAAGTTGTTTTGTATTTTCAAAATGAAATACTTTTTTAGTTGTATTTGTTTTACTGCCAATATAAATATCTTTTGCATCCTCACCTAAACAGATTATTTCGTCTGCATTTTGAGCAGCTATTTCGCCAATATTTTTGTGATTGCGCTTTGTCATTCTTCCCAATTCACGCATATCACCAAGTATTGCTATTTTGTAATTGGTTGCTTTATCTAAAAGTTTTAGTGCCCCAATTACAGAAGATGGGCTTGAGTTGTATGTATCATCAATGATTGTTAAATTATTTTTTTTATTAATCACCTGCAGTCTATCTTCCAATAGAAATTTTTCTAAAGATAGTTTAATTTTTTTTGGAGATATTTGAAAATAATTTCCAATTGCAATACTTGCAAGAAGGGATGGCATTAAATGAATCCCAGGCTGTTTTATTTTTAATTTGCAAGCAAATTGATTTTGGATAAATAAATCAAATTTAAATCCTTTTAGCCCATTATCAATAATATTTTTTGCATGAATATCTGATTTTTTGTTTACACCAAAAGATATTATTTTTCTTTTTTCAGTATTTATTATTTTTCTTAATTTTTCATCATCATTGTTTAATACTGCTAATCCATTTGGAGGCAATGCATCAATTAATTCTTTCTTAGCCAAGAAGATATTTTTTATTGACCCAGCTCTTTCAAGGTGCACGGCTTCTATATTTGTGATAATGCCATGATCTGGTTGGGCTATTTCTGCTAATTTAGCAATATCTCCTCGTTGATACATGCCCATTTCTAATATTAAAATATCTGTTTTTTTATTTATTTTTAGCATAGTAAGAGGCACGCCAATTTCATTATTGAAATTTTTTATTGGAGCAATTGTATTATATTCAGAATTCAGAATTTTTTCTGCAAATTGCTTGGTTGTTGTTTTCCCTACGCTACCAGTTATCCCAATTGTTACAATGTTGTTATATTGTTCTTTCCATTTTTTTGCAATTTCTTGAAGCGCTAAGATACTATCTTTAACGTAAAAAATACTTAATTGATCTTCCGTTAATTCTTTTTCAGAAATAATTCCAGTAGCACCATTTTTGATTGCTTCATTGATATAACTATGACCATCCTCTTTTTCACCTTTTAGCGCAATAAATATATTGCCTTTTTTAATTTCTTTAGAATTTATTTTAATCCCAGAAAAAAATTTATCTTTACCAGTCTCTTTCAGAATCATTTTTTTTAATGTGTTAATAATAAACTCTCTTTTTATTGTATTTTTTTCATCTATCATTCTTTTGAACCATTTCTTCCGAAGGTGCTATTTCTAGATATTCTAGTATGTCTGTAGCAAGCTTTGAAAATGTAGGTGCAGCAATTTCACCACCCAAGTTTTTTGTACCTTTTGGATAATCAATTTTAATAAGTATAGATATTTCTGGATTTTCATAAGGGACATAACCAATAAAAGAAGCAATGGTATAATCCCAATCATATATGGCATTTATTGTGTTGATTGTTGTACCTGTTTTGCCTGCTACATTAAAGCCATCAATTTTTGCTTGATGATATTGATTCTCATTAACGATTGCTAGCATTAGTTGTTGAATTTCTTTAGCAGTGCCTGGTTTAATTATCTGACCTAGTTCGACAGGTTTAATAGTTCTCACTTCATCCTGATTAATGACCTCTTTGATTATATATGGCCTCATTAATTTACCATCATTAATTAAGGAATTTATAGCTGTTAAAACTTGAATTGGAGTTGCTGCAATTCCTTGTCCATATGAATTGGTTGCAAGATCGATAGGGTACCAATCTTTAGATTTATTTGTTCTTAATAGGCCTTCTGCTTCACCTGATAAACCTAAAGTTGTTTTTGAACCGAAACCAAAATTATTTAGATAATTATAGAATCTTTCTGCTCCAATTTTTTGCGCTATCCAAACTGCACCTGTATTGAGTGAATGTATAAGATGATTTTTAATAGTTGTTTCACCATAAGAATTTAAATCCCAATTTTGAATTCTTTGCGGTCCAATATCAACATATCCCTTATCAAAATAAGTTGTTTCTGCATCGACTAAATTTAGATCTAAGGCAATAGCTGAAGTTAATAGTTTCATAACAGAGCCAGGTTCGTATATATCACTAATAATTTTGTTTCTAGAATTCTGGCTTAAATTATCATCGAAAATAATTTTGTTTGTTAATTCAATTTCTGGATAATTGGCCATAGCCAAAATTGCTCCAGTCTTTGGATTCATAACAAGGATACTCCCACCTTCTGCTTCATATTTATTTATTGAATTTAATAGGTGGTCTTGTGCATAGTTTTGAATATATTTGTCGATTGTCAGAACTATATCGTTGCCAGGTGTTGGCTCTTCGATAGCTTCAAGACCAAGCTTAATTTGTCTTCCTAATGGATCTTGTTCTGAAAATATATAGCCTGGTTTACCTTCTAAAATTGAGTTGAAATCTCTTTCAATTCCCCACAATCCACTTTGATCAAGCCCTACATATCCAATTAATTGACCAGCAAGATTTTTTTCTGGATAAATTCTTTTAAATGAATCTAATGTATAAATATGGTCAAAATTATTTTGATTAATAAGTTTTTTTTCTGAAAAGGGCATTTTTCTTTTTACAAGAATTTGTGTATCTTTATTTATTGATTCATTAATGATATCTTGGCATTCTACTTGTATAATTTCACACATTTGAATGATTGGTTCCGTGTTAGTGTTTTGATTATATTTTGAACCATCAATATAAAGATCCCATGTTTGCAGACTGGTAGCTAGTGGATAAAAATTTCTATCATAAATAGCCCCACGATTTGCAGAAAGCTCTTGCATGGATGAATGCATAGAGTGAGCTTCTTGTTTGTATTTATCGTGATTAATAACCTGAATGATAAATAATCTGTATAATAAGATACAAGTTAACACAATCACAGAAGTAAAAAGTGTTTTATGTCTCCAAGTCAAACGACCTGTTTCGTTCGACAATTTTACCTCACTTCTACCCCGTTAAATCAAAATAATTTTAAAATTGCATCTTTAGTTTTGTTGATAAAACTAATAAAATCACTAAAAATATTTTTTGCTACTTTAACCTTTTGTTCTTTTTGCTGTTTATTAAGTACATCATTATAATATTTGTATTTTTCAGGTATAAAGGAAGTTTTTATTAATGATGATTCTGATGTGATAAATAAATTAGCATCTTTTTTTAACATGCCTAATTCTTTTGCTCTTAAATGAACGCTATCAATATCTATTAGTGTTGCAATCTCAACTTCTATTTCAGCTATTTCTGCACTCAAATCATTATTGATTACTTTAATATTCTTTGTTTCATAACCAATAGTTGAAATTTTGTCAGTTGCTAAAACTTGAATAATGCCCATAATGCATATAAATAAGGAAAGAAATATATAAGGAGTCATATTAATTCTTTTGTTAAAGTTTTTTTCTAACCTAATTTTTTTATTTTTTGTTACTTTTTTTGTGTATATAGATTCTGACGTGGGGTTTGCTATAACCATTAGCTCGCCTTTCTTGATTGAATTACTTCTGCAACACGCATTTTTGCTGATCTAGATGAAGGATTTTTTTTAACTTCTGCTTCTGAAGGTTTGATTATTTTTTTAGTTATAATTTTAATTTTTGCTTGATGATTGCAATTACATATAATTACCTTAGAGTCACATAAGCAATTTTTTGATTCTTTTCTAAAAAATTGTTTTACAATACGGTCTTCTATTGAATGGAATGAAATGACAACTATTCTTCCTCCAGGTTGTTTTAGTAAGTCAATTGATTTTGACAGTGCAATTTCTAACATGTTTAATTCGTTATTTACTGCAATTCTAAAAGCTTGAAAAACTTTTGTGGCAGGATGGATTTTTTTATTGTTGCGTCCTTTATAAACTTTAAGAACTAAATTAGATAAATCTTTCGTATTTTTAATTGGTCTTTTAGCAACAATTAGTCTAGCAATTGTTTTACTATATCTTTCTTCACCAAACTCACTTAAAATTTTTACTATTTCTGATTCTTTATAATGATTTATTATTTCATCTGCAGTAGTTTTTTGTGATTGATCCATTCGCATGTCCAAAGGCGATTCATGTTGAAATGAAAAACCTCTTTTGGGATCGTTAAGTTGAATTTGAGATGTACCTAAATCAAATAAAACGGCATCAATTTTTTTTAAATTGCTTTTTTGAATTATTTTGCCTATGTTACTGAAATCAACATTATGCAAAGAAATTGAGTCTTTATAATCTTTTAAATTTTCCTTAGCAATATTAACTGCCTTTATATCTTTATCAAGACCAATTAAATTGATTGCTTCATATTTATCTAAAAGAGCTTTAGAATGACCGCCTGCACCAATAGTTGCGTCTAGAAAAGTGTTTCCATTTTGTAAATTAATATATTCTAAAACTTCTTGAATCATTACTGTTTTATGATGAAGCATTTTATTCATCAATAATCTCCTGATTTTCTAATTCTTTCTCCCAAACAGAAAGAGGCCACAACTCAACATAATCACCACATCCTATAACTGCAATATTTCTTTCATCACCTAATAATTTTCTCAATTGAGGAGGGATCAAAATTCTTCCTTGAGAATCTAAATCTACTTCAAATGCACCTGCTAAAAAGTTTCTTCTTATTTGTCTTCCAGCTTTTTGTCTATTACTTTCATGTTCACCAAGTCTTGTAGATGTTTCAGTTTCAAAACCGTTAATGGTGTATAGCTCCAAGCAGCTGTCAGGACTCTCTTTAATTACGGCTCCATTTATAAATGCAGCCCTATATCTTGCAGGCAAAGAGATACGTCCTCTAGCATCTATTGAGTAATCGAATGAACCAAAAAAGTACATATTAACTCCATTTGTTGGGCATATATGGGAATTTAGCCCATTTATACCCATTTCTTATCATTTAAAGTACCAAATTGTGCTAAATTCGACAAGTATTATAGAAAAAAGTATTGTGTTTTTATAAAAGAAAATTATTATTCTTATTCGAATAAACAGGTATAATTTAAGCTATTGGAGCAATTTTATGTCTAATATAAAAAAATGGCGGGCGTATTTAATCGTTTTAAGTGATTTAGGTTCGCAGGGTAAAAGAGAAGATACAGCTGGTGAGTCTGTTAAATCTATTCTTGAAGATAATAATTTTATTATTAATAATAAAATTATTATCGCTGATGATTTTGAAAATTTATCAACAATTTTAAAAAAGGAAACACACCCAGATCATGTTAAATCTGATGTTATTTTCACAATAGGTGGTACAGGTTTATCTTCAAGAGATATTACCCCTCAAGCGACAAAAGCAATTTTAGATGTAGAAATCCCTGGATTGGCTGAATTAATGCGAATAAAGGGATATGAATTAAATAAGTTAGCAATTATTAGCAGAAGTGTAGCTGGTATTCGCAATAATGTTTTGATCATTAATTTACCTGGCAGTAAAAGAGGGGCTTCAGAAAGTTTAGGCTTAATTATTGAACAGCTTGATCATTTGTTAAATCAAATTCAAAATAAAGATGATAATTATCATGAGAATTTAAACAATGAAAATTAATTTACTAACTTTATTTCCTAATTTTTTTTCTTCTCCTTTTGAATCTTCTATTCTTAGTAGGGCGATTCAAGAAGAAATTATTAATGTAGATATACATGATCTAAGAAAATGGGGCGAAGGAAAGCATAAGCAAGTGGATGACACTTCTTACGGAGGTGGCCCAGGTATGGTTTTGATGCCAGGACCATTAATTCAAGCTATAAAAGAGGTTAAAAATGAACAAAGTGAAAATACCCATGTTATTTTGATGACTCCGCAGGGAGAAAAACTTGATTATGATATTGCAAGTAAAATTGCATTAAGGAAAAATATATTAATTATTTGTGGAAAATATGAAGGCATTGATGAAAGAGTGGTAGACAATTATGTTGATCAAGAAATTTCATTAGCAGATGTTGTTTTTTCTGGTGGCGAGGTTGCAGCTTTATCACTAATTGATGCTGTTTCTCGATTAATTCCAGGAGTTTTGGGTCAACCAAATTCTTTAATTGAAGAATCTTTTTGTGATAATTTGTTAGAATATCCGCAATATACAAAGCCTTCTACGATAGATGGGCTAGATGTTCCAAAAGTACTATTATCGGGCAATCATAAAAATATTGATGAGTGGCGCAAAAAACAAAGACTGTTGAGAACAGCAAATCGAAGAAAAGATTTATTAGAAAAAAAAGAATTAACCTCTCAAGAAAAAGAATGGCTAGTTGAAAGTAATGATGAAACATAGAATAATAATTGATATTGTTTTTTTGAAAAGAAATAACTATGAATAAAAGTTTTTTAGATAAAGTTCCTATAACTGCTAATCCTCACCTTGAGGACATCACTCCTGGTGATCAAATTCGAATTTCTTATAGAATCGTTGAAGGAGACCGTGAAAGATTGCAGCCGTTTGAAGGCATAGTAATAAAACGACGTAATGGTAAAGACGGCAGTATAACTGTAAGAAGAATAGCTTCTGGTGTAGGCGTTGAAAGAACTTTTCCTTTGCAGTCAAATAGAGTAGAAAAAGTTGATTTAATTCAACGAGGCAAAGTCCGACGCTCTAAACTATATTTTTTACGTGGTCGTACAGGAAAATCTGCTAGATTAAAACAAAAATAATTTATTACTATCTTATGTATTATTGGCATTATAGTTGAATTCAATCGATATCAAATCTGCTAAAAAAAATTCTGCAAAAAAATTTGTTAGAGTTGCTGTGAATTTAGGTAGACCATCAAGGATGTTGTTCAGTTATCACTTAAAAGAACAAATGAAAATCCAAAAAGGGAATTTAGTACTTGTTCCGTTTGCAAAAAGAATGCTATCTGCAATTGTTGTGGATGGTCCTCTTGATATGCCTGGCTATAGTGGCAAGACACGACCAGTTGACAGTGTTGTTGATGACATTCCTCCAATAGATACAAAGCACATGCATACTGCAAAATGGATTACTGATCGCTATCTTGCGCCTTTCTGGGAGACATACTCAATGATGCTTCCACCTGGAATAAATAAAAAACCTATAGAGTCGATAATTAAAACAAATAAATCTATGGATGTGGTTGAACAAGGAGCTTTAGAAATATTAAGTGCGGTAGATGATAAAGCTATTCCTATTAATAATTTAAAAAAAAAATTTCCAAATAAATTTTCAACTCATATATCAAGTCTTGAAAAAGCTGGTTTAATATCTAGAATTTATGAGTTGCCTTATCAAGATACTTCAAAAATTCAGAGTCAATATATAGAAATTAAATCTAGTAATTCTGAAGCTAATCATTTTATTTCTAATCACATAGGCAATAAAAAAACTAAAATTGCAAAAATGATTCAATATTGTATTTTGAATAAAAATCAAAATTTATCTTATGATCTACTAGTTAAAAAATTTGGTCAAATGACCATTAATCAAGCCATCAAAAAACAATTGGTTAAAATTAATAATGAAAATAAATCTGTTCTTTTAAATTTAGAAGAAAAAAAATTGAAAGAAATATTAGACGAAACCTGTTTAGTGTACGAAAAAAAAGCAAAAGATATTTTAGATTTTTTAATTGATAAATCTAATTATATTGAATCTTATTTAAACTTAAGAAGCATAATAAAAATTTTTGGCCGGAACTCTAAAAGTGCTATTGATTATCTATATTATTGCAATATGATTAATTTTGTTGAACAAGCAGAAAAGCTAGAATTAGATAATCCGGTTATACAAGACATCACATCTACTCTCATTGAAGATCAAAAAAAAATCTATAAAAATTTACAGGATTCAATTGATTCTAATAATGGGAGGCCTTTTTTGCTATATGGTCCTAATGAATCAGGCAAAAAAGAAATTTGCTTACACTTATTACAATCAGTATTAAATAATTCTAATAGCGCCCTGGTTTTATGCCCAACAATAGAAAAAAGTCAATTATTTTTTGATCGTTATAAGAAATTTTTTAATCATAATTTTACATTGATGAATTCGCAATTTTCAAAAAAAGAATTTCAAAATCAATGGAACCAAATTAATAATTTGGATTCTCAAATCGTTGTTTCAACAAAATTTGGTTTCACTTTGCCTATTAAGAACCTGAAGCTTTTAATTATTGCTGATGCTGATCATTTTTCATATAAACAGAATTTTAATTTGCCAAAGTATGATATTCGAGAAATTGCCGAATATTTATCTAAAAAATTTAATGTTGTTACTATCTTTTTAACTACTACAATGGATTCCTATCTTTGGTTTAATGCATATCATCAAAAAATTGAACGCATTGATCTGCCAGGTAAAATAAACAAAATATTACAAACTAACGGCAGATATAAGGCATGGCGAAAAATTAGTCAGCCAAATATTGTAATTGATGAAATACAGGATCCTTCAGTTATTTTTTCAGAGGAAGTCATCAATGATCTTCGTAATAATACTGAAAAGGGCATTCAAAGTATTGTTATTATTAATCGAAGAGGGTACGCAAGATATCTCGAGTGCAAATGTGGTAAAAAAAACTTATGTCAAAAATGTAGCTCGCCTATATCTGTTCAGCAAACAGATAATATGAAAAGTGATAATCGTTATTTTCAATTTTGTTATCAATGCGGATATAGATCAAGATTAATGCATGATTGTCCTGAATGTAAAAGTCAATTTTTTCCTTTAAGAGTGGGTACTGGTTATGTAGAAGAAAAATTAAGATCTATTTTAGATAAAACAAAGATTGTTAGGCTTGATAGTGACTCAATTGCTGCATATGGCTCAGAACAAAGACTACATAATGCAATTAAAAGTGCTGATATCATTATAGGCACAAAAAAAGTTTTAGACATTTATGACTTAAAACATGTTACGTATCTGTGTTTGTTGTTACCTGAATATCATAATAATGAATATGACTATAAATATAACGAAAGAATTTTTCAATTTATTATGGAAGCCTCAGATATAATTGATGGCACTAATCCATTAAATAAATTAGTTGTTCAAGCCTTAAATCCTAATAATGAAGTTATACATTTAGCATTACAAAGAAAAATTGATGAGTTTTATTCTAAGGAGTTGGAATGGCGATCAATTTATGAATATCCGCCATTAGTTCAGCTTTTTAAATTTGAATTTAGTCATATTGACGGAAGTTATGCCGCAGAAGAAGCAAATAGGCTTTATAGATTATTAAAAAAAACATTGATTAATAAAGACATTAAAATTTTTGGTCCTATCAAATTGAATAATGACATGATAAATAATAAATATCGATGGACTATTTATGTTAAAGGAAATGAAACAAGTGCGATATTACAGGATGTTGATATCCCATTCGGTTGGCAAGTAGAGTTAAATCCAGATAATATTGCATAAAGGATACAAATGATGAGACCAATAAGATATTTAGGTGACCCAGTCCTAAGAGGTAAAACCGAAAATGTTAAAAGCATCAATCAGGATATAAAATTATTAGTCCAAAGTATGTTCGCTTCGATGCAAAAAGCAAACGGTGTAGGGCTTGCTGCACCACAAGTAGGTGTTAATTTGGCAATTGCAGTTATTGATATCCCGGGACATTTGCCTTTTGCGATCATTAATCCTAAGATTACAAAATCATCTGGGAATCGTATTGTTGAAAATGAAGGCTGCTTATCTGTTCCTGGATATAGAGGTAATCCGCAAAGAAGCATTGAAGTTCATGTTGAGGCTACAAATTTGGATAACAAGAAGATCAAATTTCAGGCAACTGATAATCTACTAGCACAAGTTTTAGAACATGAAATTGACCACTTAAATGGTACGTTATACTTGGATCGCATTGATGATATGTCCAGTGTACAAAAATTGAATTCAATGAATTGGGAAGAAGAAGATGATGATTAACGTAACAACTCCGTTTATTTTTATTGGAGTAAAATAATGGAATTTATTTTTCCAGTCGCTATAGTTGCTGCATTTTATTTTATTCTTTTAAAACCAGTTTTAGGAGAGCAAAATAAGAGAAAAAAAGTTATTGCTAATTTAAATATTGGTGATAGAGTAATAATTTCTGGAGGAATTATTACTGTTATAAATGAAATTTTGCTGACTGATGATGGTGCAAGTATTTTGAAGTTATCTCTGTCCAAAAAAAATTTTATTTATGTATACCCTGAAGCGGTGGAAAGACTTGTTGAGGATAGTGTTATTAAAAATTTAGACGATATAATAAATTAAATGAGAAAGTAGTTAATATGTCTAGAAGATACACATTTTCATTGATGCTTTCTATCTTTTTTATTCTGTTTTCTATTTTCCTTTTCTTTCCAAAACAAATACCAAGCTTTTTTCCTCAAAGTGTTTCTGAAAATCTTATTTGGCCTTCAATTGGAGGCGGCATAACTATTGGTGATGCACAGAGAAATGAAATGAGATTAGGTTTAGATTTGCAAGGCGGTACTCGCCTATTATTGAAAGCCATTTTTCCTGAAAACTTTGAAGGCAATGCCGAATCTGTTATTGAGGGTACTATTCAAGTGTTACGAAAGCGTGTGGACGGAGCTGGTGTCTCTGAATCTGAAATAACCCTGCAGGATAATGATAAAATTTCTATACAATTACCTGGTCTTTCAACTGAAGAAGCGAGAAATTTACTCGGGCGTACT
Organism: Dehalococcoidia bacterium; assembly: GCA_045562675.1. GTDB lineage: Bacteria > Chloroflexota > Dehalococcoidia > UBA2979 > UBA2979. The sequence continues at coordinate 17,191 of JBJKVL010000014.1, read as the reverse complement.
GCGATGTTAAAATTTTGTGAACCAGTTGAAATTGCTCCTTTTGCCTCAGAATCATGTGATCCTGCAGGTGATTTTGTTCAAGCTTTTGGAGAGATTGAAAATAACATTATTCCCATGTCTGGTTCATTGTTAAAAGCAAATTCATATGTTGGGACGGATGCACTAGGTAATCCAGCCGTTGTTTTTGAATGGCAGGGGGTTGGCCCAGAGGTTTCCAGGCAGGTTACCTCTAGATTAATTGGCAATCGATTAGCTATCTTTCTTGATGACGAGGCTTTGTCAGCACCTACTGTTCAGGCAACCATCACAGAAGTTGGTCAAATTACTGGCTTGAGTCTCGATCGGGCAAGACAATTAGTTATTCAACTAAATTCAGGTTCACTGCCTGTTGATTTACAAATTTTATCTGAACAAAGCGTTGATGCTACCTTGGGAAAAGATTCTGTTGAGCAATCTTTAATTGCTGGGCAATTAGGCCTTTTACTAGTTTGTATATTTATGATCTTATATTATGGATTCATGGGTGTTGTATCTGTTGTTGCTCTATTAGCATATTCATTGATTACTCTAGCTGTATTTAAATTGATTCCAATCACACTTACCCTTGCTGGCATTGGGGCTTTTGTATTGTCAGTAGGTATGGCCGTAGATGCAAATATTCTTATCTTTGAGAGAATGAAGGAAGAGTTAAGACGAGGTAGAAGCTTTGTTAGTGCGTTAGATATAGGTTTTGGTCGAGCATGGCCATCAATTAGAGATTCTAATGCTACAACATTAATTACATGTCTAATTTTGTATTCTTTAGGAGGCGGCATCTCCTTGCCAGGCATGGGAGCTTTTAGTGCGCCATTAGTTCAAGGTTTTGCTATCACGTTGGCTATTGGAGTGCTGATATCTATGTATACTGCCGTATTTTTTACAAAATCGATGCTTTATTTTCTTGGTAAGTCAAAATTTGTTAGAAAAATTACAGGCGAAGAATTATGAAATTGAATTTTGTTAAAACCAGACTTTATTTTTTTGCTGTAAGTGGTATTTTAATGGTATCTTCAATTATTTTATTGCTGATTCCTCCTGCGCTTGTACCAGGTATAGATTTTTCTTCAGGAACCACAATGTTGATATCAAGTGAAACTAGATTTCAACAATCTGAATTAAGAGAATTATTTAGTGATTTAAATCATCCTGAAGCAAGGATACAAACTTCAGAAACTGCTGATGGCTTTCAATATCTTATAAGAACTAAAGAGCTTCAAGTTCCTCAGGATGCTTTTACTTATGCTGGGTCTGTTGCAAATACAAATAAGCAAATTTCTGCCCCTCAAAAGATTGAAAAAATTGGTACTCTTGTTGCAGGTGGGAATGAAGACACAAAAGAAGTTATTTTCCTAAGAGGCTTATTAGATTCCGAACGTTCTTTAATGAAGGTTGCTTGTGATTATCATTTGGGAGGTATTGAATTTGAGGTACCTCGTAACACTATTTTGGATGTCATAGTTGAAGCGGATGAAAGTTGTGGTGCTCAAAAAAGTACTCAGTCGTATACAGTGCTGTATGAAGACAAACTAGCTTTTATTGTCGGTGGTGATACACGGGATTATGCACCTATTAAAAAAGAACAATTCATTAGTTCAGGATTGGGTGAACGTTCTGAAATTGAACAAGCAATTTATAATCAGTTTGGTGAATTCCAACTATTAGAATTTTCATCGGTTAGTCCAATAGTGTCTAATATCGCCGTCAGAAACGCATCTATAGCTGTGATTATTGCAACCTTTTTTATTATGGCTTATATCGCATATGCATTTAGCGAGATGCCAAAACCATTTAGATATGCTCTTGCTGCGATAGTTGCTCTTGTGCACGATATAGTAATCGTCATAGGTATTTTTTCTATTTTAGGTAAATTATGGGATTTTGAAGTTAATCTTATGGTCATCACAGCATTATTAACTATTTTAGGATTTTCGGTGCATGATTCCATTGTTGTTTTTGATCGTATTCGAGAAAACATAAATAGAAATCCATTAAACGATTTCATTGATAACGTCAATACAGCATTAATTGAAACCTTAGCTCGTTCATTAAATACATCAATTACATTATTATTAACAATTATGACAATGTTATTTATTGGCGGCGCTACCATTAAAGAATTTTTGGTGACAATGATGGTTGGTGTAATTATTGGAACATATTCTAGTATAGCAATTGCTGCTCAATTTCTTGTTTCATGGGAAGCAGGTGATTTTGATAAAGTTCTTCAAAAAATTGGCTTACGTAAAACTATTTGAATAAAATTCTATACTTGTCCTTACGAATAGTAATATGCTCTTCATCCATGTTTTCAAGAATAAATTGAGCAACTTTTCTGTTGATGCCTAAAAAATCTCTTACTTGGGCCAGTGTCACCTTAGAATTATTTTTTAATAGATCAACAATTTTAATTTTTGCATCTTCATAATTTTTTTCATATAAATATAAATTTTTTTCAATGATTTTTACTTCTTTTTTTGTAGCAAGTATAATTTGTAATTCTTTAGAAGTATTGATTTTTACAGGATGTAGATTAAAAGCTTTGATTTGTTGAATTGTTTCCTTGAGTAATAAGGATTGCTTGCGTGTCAATTGATTTTTTATATTGGTTAAATAGAATTCATGTCCATTATCGGTATTTATAACATCAATTTGTTCGATGACTTGATACAATAAATGTTCTTCGATATTCATTTTTTGAGTAAGCTCTTGCAAGTGAATTGAATTTTTTAATTTATTTTTTTCAAAATATTTTTCCATTTTCAAAGTTACTTGTTTTTTTAATTTTTCAATTGTTTCAGTTGTAACAAGGAAATTATTACCTTGAAATTTGTAATATGTAATTTTATTTAAACTGATTAAATTGTCAATATTTTGTTTCATTTCTTTTAAATTCATATGAACAAGTTCAGAGAGATTGCCTTCTTGAATTGTCTTTCTATCTGTAATTGCTGCAAGAATCATTTCTGAAACATTGCGTTTAGAAATTTCTCTCAATCTATAGATTTCTTTTTCATTAAATCGATTATATTTGTATGTTGCAGTTCGTAAGATTTCACCGCCAGCAATAGTCTCGCCAGAAAATCTAATAATAAAGTTGTCAAATTGATTTATAGAAATTGGTTGAAATAGTTGGATTTGACATAAGCCTTCTATATTTTTATTTAATTCGTCTATTCCTAAAAGTTTAATTCTTGCTTCTGAATGCGTAGTGCCTATATGTAACATTATTTTTTTATTTGTAATAATTTTTTTTTCTGAAATGTTTCTAATAGACGCATCAAATTTTGTAGCAATAAAGTCATTCTTTATTGGCGTATCACATCACCGCGATTTATTTGATCTTTATTAACACCTTGAAGATTAATAGCTAGCCTGGAATGATCGGTTCCTTTTTTTACATCATTTCCATTTATTTGCATATTTCTAATTTTTGCTGATTTTTTCTTTGGCAATATTATGATTGAATCTCCGACACTCAAATTGCCATTTGTTAAGGTACCAGTTACAACTGTACCAAAGCCTTTTAAAGTAAATGAACGATCAACAAAGAGTCTGGGATTATTTTGTAGAAATTTCTCTTTTCCGTCATCCAAGCATTTTTCGATTGATTTTTTTAATCTATCAATAGAATTTATGGAATCATCAATCCTGATAATTGGCAAATTATCTTTTATATTAGCCACAGAAGTCTTTAGCTTGATTAAGGAGCGAATATCAGTTTCAATTAGACTAATTTCTTTTTCATCAGGGAATAAATCACATTTAGTAATAGCTATAATTATCTTCTTAATGTTAAGCAATTGAATAATATCAAGATGTTCAATAGTTTGAGGCATTATACCCTCACCTGCTGCAACAACTACAATGGCTAACTCTATAGAATGCATGCCAGCTATCATGTTTTGAATAAACTTTTCATGACCAGGAACATCAATAATTGATATCTGATCATTTTTTGAGTCTTTGAAATGCGCAAAACCTAATTCAATACTCATCCCTCTTTGTTTTTCAATTAGTAAGTTATCTGTCTCCATGCCCGTTAGCCTTTTAACTAGGGTTGTTTTGCCATGGTCAATGTGTCCTGCTATACCAATAATATGCATGTGATTAAATATTCATTCTAATTAATTTATATAAAATTTTGAAAAACTTCATTTGACAGGAGGATCCCTTTTTTTGTCAACTTAATATGTGACTCATCCTCTATGAGTAAGCCGTTTAGTTTGTTTTTTTCAATAATATTTTTATAAATTATGCGTGGGTCTTTATTATGTTGAATTTTGAATTTCTTAATATCGATTCCTTCAATCATTCTTAAGCCAAATATCATTGAATCATTCAATAAATCTTTATTTGAGACAAAATCACCATCTACAACTTGTTTCATTTTGATTGCGTTATTAACATCCGCTTTCATCTCTTGAAGAGTACTTATATACTCTTTAGGATTCTTGACGTTAGAAAATCTTTTATTAGATAAAAATGAATGAGCACCTGCTCCAATGCCAAGATATTCGCTCATATCCCAGTAGGCACTATTATGAATGCTTTGGAATCCTTTTTTAGACCAGTTTGAAATTTCGTAATGAATAAAATCCGCATCTTTTAGTTTTTTAATAGTATATTCATATTGTTCTGCTGCTAAATCATCATCAGGTGGCGATAATTCTCCTTGTTCAATTCTATAATTTAATAGTGTTCCTTCTTCAACGCCGAGTGCATAGCAGGAAAGATGTGCAGGGTCTAGTTCAATAGTTTTGTTTAAAGTATGTTTCCAATTATCCATACTATGGTTTACTAACCCATACATTAGGTCTATGTTAATATTTTTAAATCCATAATTTTGTAATAATTTAATTTGTTTTAATGCGAAACTAGCTGTGTATTGACGATCGAGTAAATCAAGCTCAGCGTCAATTAAAGATTGAATCCCAATGGATAGACGATTGATCCCGCTATCTTGTAAGTCTTTAATATCCCAATCAGGAATATCATCTGGATTAATTTCAGCAGTTATTTCTGCAGACTTATTTAAATTTGTAGATTCATTAATAATATTTATAAAATTTTTTAACTTTGTTACAGGCATCCTGCTAGGCGTTCCTCCACCAATAAAAATTGATACAACCTCATTATTTTCTAAAGTCGGAGCCCACATGTTTAACTCCTTAATGATGGCCTGTTCATAGTCATCAATCATGTCATCAATGCCTTCGTATGCATTAAAATCACAAAAATTACACTTTTTTTTACAAAAAGGTATATGAATATAAAGACTTATAGGAGATAAAGATTTACATTTGTTAGACAAGTATTTTTTTCCTTTATTTTTTATTTCATAAAAGGATCACATTTCTAATGAAGAAAAATCAAGTGAAGGTTAAAATTTATTCAATGATTATTTTGTAAATAGGTTAAAAAATGTTAAAGAAAAATATGTGTGGAGCATTGCAAATTAAAGATGCAGGTGCTGAAGCTATCTTGGCAGGCTGGGTAGAACGCAGAAGAGATCACGGAGGGTTAACCTTTATTGATTTACGTGATTCATCAGGAACTATTCAGATTGTTATTGAAAATAATAAAATCAATTTACCAGAAAAAGATATAAATCAAATTCGTAATGAATGGGTTTTAGGTGTCAAAGGTATTATAACTGAGCGACAGGAGCGCGCGCGCAATCCTAGCATGCCTACAGGAGATATCGAAGTCAGTGTTACTGAGCTTGAAATTTTGAATGAATCGCAGACACCACCTTTTCCAATTAACGAGGAATTAAGTCTAGATGAAGCTAATAGAATGAAATATAGATATTTAGATTTAAGGCGTGCTCGGATGACACGAAACATCCAATTACGTCATGAAGTCATGCATTTTATTCGTAACTTTTTAACAAACAAAGAATTTATTGAGATAGAAACTCCAATACTCAATGTTGCAACTCCTGAAGGAGCGAGAGATTATGTAGTACCAAGCAGAATACATCCAGGAAAATTCTATGCTCTACCACAATCACCACAACAATGGAAACAACTTTTAATGGTTAGTGGTTTTGAGAAATATTTCCAAATTGCAAGATGTTTTCGAGATGAAGACTTAAGATCAGATAGACAGCCAGAATTTACGCAGCTTGATATTGAAATGTCATTTGCTGAAGAAAATGACATTTTAGTGCTGATAGAAGAACTGATGCTTAGTATGCTCAAGAAACTTGATTTAGGCTTCAGTTTTCCAGATAGTTTTCCGCTGATTCCCTATGCAGAGAGCATAGAAAAATATGGAACTGATAAACCAGATTTGCGATTCGAACTCGAAATTACAGATATCTCATCAGTGTTTCATGATACATCAATAAAAATTTTTGCTGATGTTTTGCAAAAAAATCAACGAGTTAGAGGCATCCATATTCCTGGTGGTAACAAATTAAGTAAAAAACAAATACAAGAATTGAATGAAATTGCTAAGTCACATGGTGCTATGGGTGTAGCATCTATGCATTTTGATGACGACTATAAAATAACCAAGTCGGAATACCACGGCTTTAATTCATTATTAGAAAAATTCATTAAAATTGATGAACTTTTAGATTTAAATAATTTATTTAACATTAAGCCAGGAGATGCAATAATCATTTCTGCGGGTCCTGACATTTTAACCTCTCACGTTTTAGCAAGTATTCGTAATGAAGCTGCATCTATGCTTAATTTAATCCAAGATTCTACACTTGCTTTTTGTTTTATTACTGAATTTCCTATGTTTGAATATAGTGATTCTGCGCAAAAGTGGACTGCGATGCATCATTTATTTACCATGCCATATGAAGAGGATGTTCAATATATTGAATCTGAGCCTGCTCGTGTTCGTTCTCATGCCTATGATTTAGTATGTAATGGTCAAGAAGTTGGTTCAGGTTCAATTAGGATACATAAGAGTGAATTATTACTAAAAATTCTTCAGCAATTAGGTATTAATGAACAAGCTGCCCGTGAGCAATTTGGACATATGTTAGATGCTTTTGAATTTGGTGCACCACCACATGGTGGGATTGCTCCAGGCATTGATAGAATTGTTGCCTTGCTTGCAAAGGAATCTGATATTCGTGAAGTTATTGCTTTTCCAAAAACTAAAACTGCTTCAGACTTGTTAACAGGAGCACCAAGTGAAATTGATAAAGAAAGTTTAGATGAATTACACTTGAATATAGATCGTTCAAGTAGTTAATTATATTGTGAGTAAATCAAATGAATAATAGAAAACTTTTAGCAATATTATTAACAATTTTAACCGTATTAATCGGTGTAATATTTGTACTTACTTTATTGTTAAGATTTAATAACGAACAGCCAATCTCTGATAATAATGACTCTTTGTTAGGCATTAATCAATCCAAAATTACTCTTGGTGGTGCTGATCCAGTGACCATGGATCCACACATAGCTGGTGACGGATCTTCAGCAACTTATATAGTAGAGATCTTTGGTGGATTAGTCACCATTACACCAGATATGGAAATAGTCTTAGATCTTGCACAGTCACTTGAAGTGAGCGATGATGGCTTAGTCTATACGTTTACTTTAAGAGATGATATTTATTTTCACAGTGGTAGAAAAGTAACTGCCAATGATGTCAAGTGGTCATTGGAACGTGCAGCTTCTCCACAATTAAATTCTAATACTTCTCTTTCTTACTTGCGTGATATTGTTGGCTTTATTGAAAGAAGATATGGGCAGGCTGATGAAATATCAGGAGTAGAGGTTATTGATGATAAAACTATTAGCATTGAAATAGATTTTCCTAAATCATACTTTTTGGCTAAATTAACTTATCCAACAGCATTTGTTATTGATAAAGATCAAGTAGAACTAAATCCAAGGAACTGGACACGTAAACCAAATGGAACTGGCCCTTACAAGTTGTCTGAGTGGAAGCTTGGTGAAAGAATTATTTTGGAGGCAAATACCCGATACCATCTTGGAGTTGGGAATGTACAAGTTGTAGATTATCAGCTATCTGGTGGTTCCATCTTAACAAGATTTGAAAATGGTGAAGTCGATTCGGCAGGCATCAGTCAAAACGATATTGATCGTGTTCGTGATCCAAGTGAACCGTTAAATAAGTTATACCGCCAAAGTAATTATTTTCAAACTAACTATATTGGTATGAATAATGCAATAGCACCATTTGATGATATATTTGTACGCCAAGCTTTTGCATCAGCCATTGACATTGGTAAAATTACAGATATTACTTATAAAAAAATGCTACCACAAGCTACTGGAATTTTACCGCCAGGAATGTATGGATATGATGAATCTAAAAAAGCTTATGAATACAATCCAGAATTAGCACAAGAATTACTAGCTAAATCAAAATATGGCAGTGCAGAAAATTTACCACCTATTGTTTTTTCAGACATTGGAGCTGGAGCAGAAGGTTCAACAGATATTCAGGCATATATTGAGCAATGGAAAAAAAATTTAGGAGTGACAGTTCAATTAAGGCAATCTGATTTTGCTACTTTTCTAGCTGATCTTGATAGCAATAAATTGCAAATATATTCAATAGGCTGGATTATGGATTATCCTGATCCAGAAAATATATTAGATGTTAAATTTCATTCACAATCTACTGAAAATAATGAAAATTATTCAAATGCGGTTGTTGATCAGCTCCTAGAAAATGCTCGTTCTGAGTTAGATACTGATAAAAGAGCCTTATTATATCAAGAAGCTGAAGAGATTATAGTGAAAGAAGCTCCTTGGATTCCTACGTATTTTACAACAAGCCATTATGTAATTAGTAAAAAGATAAAAAAATGGATAGAGCCTGCAATGATTGTACCAAAATTACGATTTGTCGAAATTGCAGAATAAATTTAATTAGGTAGTTATGCTTGTCTATACAATTAAAAGATTATTTTGGATACCTATCATTGTTTTGGTGGTCACTTTCTTTACATTTGTAATTGGGCGATTGGGACCGGGTGACCCAGTATCTGTAGCAGCAGGACAAATACGCGATCCAATTTTACTAGAACAAGTCAGAGTTGAAAAAGGATTAGATAGACCAATAATAATTCAATATTATAAATGGCTTAAAAGTGCTTTAAAGGGAGACTTTGGTGAATCATATATTTTTAAAGGCTATACCGTTGCTGAGTTAATTTTTCCTAAAATGTTAATTTCTGCACAGTTGGGTTTTTTAGCCCTTTTAGTAGTCTTTGGCCTAGGTATACCTCTAGGATTATTAGCAGCAACTTTACATAATACATGGATTGATCCATTTATTGTCAGCTTATTATTATTTTTTCGTGCAATTCCAGTTATTGTGATAATCCCACCATTATTATGGATTTTTGCTGTTCAATGGAATCTATTACCTGTGGGAGGATGGGAAGGAGGCATTTTTGATATTTATTGGCTTTTTGATGTCATAGCGATTCCAATTTTTAATCCGCATGTTTATTTACCAATATTTGCTTTATCTATTGGCGGCTTTGGTGGAGTTGCAAGACTAGTTCGAATTACTGCTTTAGAAGTTAAAAATGAAGCTTTTATTACAACTGCTCGTTCTAAGGGACTAAGTGAATCAAAAGTAATGTACGGTCATATATTGCCAAATTCACTATTACCATTAGTCACAGTAATTGGTTTTGCTCTAGTGGGAATCTTAGAAGGAGCTTTTTTTGTTGAAGTTTTGCTAGGAATACCTGGTATTGGAAGGTTTACCTTTGAAGCAGTAAAAAGTCGTGATTATGATGTCATATTAGCTATGACAGCTATTTTATCAGTAATGTTTATCTTAATTAATTTAATTGTCGAGTTATTATATACAAAAATTGATCCAAGAATTGAACTAGGAGATGGAAATAAGTCATGACAAATCAAAGTTATGATCAAAATATAAGTACAGATGAGACGGAAAGTACTATCGATTCTTTGCAGGCACCTAGCCGCTGGGCTGATTTTGTTAGTCGATTTTTAAAAAAGAAGCTTGGTGTTATTTCCTTAATAGTCATTGTTACGATGTACTCAGTAGGCATTTTTGCACCAATCTTAGCACCATATTCTTATACTGAGCAAAATTTAGAAAGATCTTTAGAGGGACCAAGCAAGGAACATATATTAGGTACAGACAGACTAGGAAGAGATATGTTCAGCAGAGTTTTATACTCAATAAGAACTACATTAATTGTAACCTTTGCAGTAATTGTTAGTGGATCTCTAATTTTAGGCACATGCCTGGGCTTAATATCAGGATATAAAGGGGGAATAACAGATACAATTATAATGCGTATCGGAGATGTATTTGCTTCTTTGCCCGGTTTACCGCTTTTGATTTTAATTAATGCTGCCTTAAGCCCTAAGATTAATGAATTAAGTTTATGGATTGATAACAATACTTTTATTGATGGTTTTCAAGATTCAGGTGCAGCATCATATATTACAATTTTCTTTGCATTGTCATTATTTTCATGGGTAGGTAGTGCCCGATTAATTCGTTCGCAGGTATTAGCAATTAGAGAACGTGATTACATTACTGCAGCACGATCTATTGGTCTTCGACCTCGACGTATAATTTTTAAACACTTATTACCAAATATTTCTAATTTGTTAATATTATTAATTTCTGGTTCTCTTGGAGCCATTGCTGGATCTGAAATTGTTTTGACTTGGTTTGGTGTAGGAGTTCAACCTCCAGCAGCTTCTTTTGGTCAAATGCTTTATGCTGGTTCAGGGGCACGCACATTTCAAGCACACCCACATTTACTCTTGGTTCCAGCTTTTTTTGTAACCATGTTAATGTTTGCTTTTAATATATTGGGAGATGCATTAAATGATGTATTAAGGCGAGATTAACTAATTCACTGACTTTAACCAAAGACATATGTAGTGTTATACTCCTTCAATGATTAATTCAAATCAAAATGAGCTAAAGAGGAATAATGGTTAAAATAGAAAAAAAAGAATTACCAAAATGTTTAACCGAATTGGTTATTGAGGTTGAAGACAAAGTTGTCCAAGAGGCAACTGAAGTTACTATTTCTGCCATGGCAAAAGAAGCAAAGATACCAGGTTTCAGACCAGGCAAGGCACCGAAGCACATTATAGAGAAAAATTTTGGAAAAGCGGCAATTTTTCAGAAAGCATTAGATGATTTGCTACCAAAAGTATATAGCGAGTCAATAATTAAGGAATCGGTTGAACCAATTGGCCAGCCTGAAATAAATATAAAATCTACTGAACCACTTATTATTGAAGCAAAAATTCCAACTAAACCAATTATTGATTTAGGTGAGTATAAAAAATATCAAGTTACGCAACCTGAAATGCCTGATGCTGATCCATTAGTTGAGCAATCTATACAAAACTTAAAAAGACAATATGGAACTCTTGAGCCTGTTGATCGATCTGTAGAGTGGGGTGATTCAGTAAGAATTGATTTTGATTTAAAGATTGAAGGAGTTGATCGTACGCAATCAGAAGAAGATGCAGAGTTTGTAGTTGAAAAAGAATCTCAAGGTGCATTGCCAGGATTTTTTGATCAATTAGTAGGAAAAGAACGAAATAATAATTATGAATTTGAAATTCAAATTCCTAAAGATTTTGAAATTGCTGAATTATCGAATAAAAAGGCTTCTTATAAGATAAAAATTAAGGAAATTAAAAAATCTATACTACCAGAACTGGATGATGAGTTTGTTGCATCACTTGAGTCTGGTGTAAAAACAGTGAAAGAACTAAAAGAGAGATTAAAGACTGATGTTATTACAAAACTGGAGGAAGATAGAAAATCTGCTTATCGTGAAGATATAATTAATTTTTTTATTGCTAAATCAGAAATGGAATTTCCTGAAATGCTTATTGAAAGAGAGATAGATAGAATGATTGATGAACAGTCTAATCATGCTTCACATACACCACAGGGGTTAAAAAAATGGCTTGATAATATAGGCAAGAATGAAAATGAAGTTAGAGATATGTTGAAAGAGACAGCAGAGGTATCAGTAAAACGTTCTTTGGTATTATCAGAGATTATTGATGTTGAGAAAATTAGTGTAACTGATGAAGACATTGAGTTAGAAATTGGAAAAATCAAGTTAAGTCCCTCTTATGCTTTGAATCCTGAACAAGGAAAACTTGATGAAATATTAAAATCTGAAGATTTTCTTGTTTCACTAAATAATCAAATACTAACTAATAAAGCATGGGAACTTCTTGAAGGTATTGCTTTAAATCAAAAAAAGAAAAGTAAAGTAGCTGAAAATCAACCTAAAAAAACATCTAAAAAAAATACTAAATCTTTAAAAAATAAAAAACCAACCAAAAAATAATTTGTATTTTATCTTCCACTAAACATCATTGATTAGTTAAACTAGGATACTAGAAGGTAACTGATGATTTTTAAAGCAGTTAATTAAGGAAAGATAATGAGTAATTTAAATTACAATCTTGATAAAAATATTCAAAATATAGTCCCGATGGTTGTCGAAAGAGATCCTCGTGGAGAACGGGCTTATGATATATATTCACTGTTATTGAAGGAAAGAATTATCATGCTTGGTACTCCAATTGATGATCAAGTTGCAAACACAATTGTTGCGCAGTTACTTTATCTTGACAGAGAAGATCCTGAAAGAGATATTTCTCTGTACATAAATTCTCCTGGCGGACAGATATATGCTGGATTAGCTATTTATGACACCATGAAATTAGTTAGTGCTGATGTATCAACTATTGCAGTTGGAGTCACTGCATCAATGGGCACTGTATTGCTTGGCTCAGGGACAAAAGGTAAAAGATTTGCCTTGCCAAATGCGACTGTACATATGCATCAAGCATTAGGTGGTGCTCAAGGGCAAGCAAAAGATGTTGAGATTGCTGCTAAAGAAATTCTTAGAAACAATGATATTATTAAGAGTATTATTGTCGAAAATACTGGACAGCCTGAAGACAAAATTAAAGATGACTTTGATAGAGATTTTTATATGAATGCAAATCAAGCATTAGAATACGGGATGATTGATCAAATATTATCACCTAATAAAAAAAGCAAAAAATAAATTGCTGGAAATGTAAGTGACAATGGATGAACAAGAATTAAAATATCACTGTTCCTTTTGTGGTAAAACACAATCAGAAGTTCGCAGATTAATTGCTGGCCCAAGCTCTGTATATATTTGTGATGAATGTATTAATCTCTGCAAGGAAATCGTTGACAATGAACAGGTGGATGATGCTATAGCTGATCCAGTGAGTGATAGTGCATTATTGAAGCCTGTTGAAATATTTTCAAGGTTAGAAGAGTATATTGTCGGTCAAGATCAGGCAAAAAAGGTTTTATCCGTTGCAGTATATAATCATTTTAAAAGAATAAATTCTTTAACTAAACTGGATATTGAAATTGATAAATCAAACATTTTATTAATAGGCTCTACTGGAACAGGTAAAACAGAGTTTGCGCGGACTTTAGCAAGAATACTTAATGTACCATTTTCTATTGCTGATGCTACAGCTCTGACTGAAGCTGGATATGTTGGAGAAGATGTAGAAAATATTTTATTACAACTCATCCAAGCTGCTAATTTTGACATTTCTCTTGCAGAAAAAGGAATCATTTATATTGATGAAATTGATAAGATTACTCGAAAATCTGACAATCCTTCAATTACAAGAGATGTATCAGGCGAAGGTGTTCAACAGGCACTTTTAAAAATTATTGAAGGCACTAAAGCCAAAGTTCCGCCTCAAGGCGGACGAAAACATCCTAATCAAGAATTTATTGAGATTGATACATCAAAAATTCTTTTTATTGTAGGTGGTGCATTTGAAGGATTAGAAGAATTAATACAGAAGAGAACTGGCCTTGGTGTTCGTAGTTTAGGCTTTGCTGGTAGCGATTATGGTAGCGATTATGATAAAGAATTACTAAGAACTACTGTCTTAAAAGAAGTTGCACCTGACGATCTTATCCACCACGGCTTAATACCAGAATTTGTTGGTAGATTACCTATTGTTGCCGTATTAGATCCTTTATCACAAGAAATGATGATTGATATTATGAGAAAACCAAAAAATGCAATACTGAAGCAATTTCGTGAACTTTTTAAATTAGATGGTGTTAATTTAGAATTTGCTAAAGGCAGCTTAGATTCTATTGCTGCTGAGGCAATGACTAGAAAAACTGGCGCAAGAGGAATTCGGACTGTTATAGAAGAGACTCTTTTAGATGTTATGTATGATTTACCATCCAGAGATGATGTTGAAAGATGCATTATTACCGAAAAATCTATTAATAAAAATGTTGAACCAATTCTTGTTACGAAAAGCGGCATTCCACTTAATGCTAAGAAAAAAGATATGCCAAAACAATTAGAAGAAGATATAGCTTAAGTTAATTTTGATTTTTATGCCAAAAAAAAATGAAAAAAAATAAAGAACGCTTAGATACAATTTTACTAAACAAAGGATATGTACCAGACATTTCTTATGCTAGAGCCCTCATTTTAGCAAAAAAAGTGAAAGTAGATGGGTCTTTTGTTACTCAAGCTGGATCAAGATTTAATGAAGATATTCAAATAGAATTAAAGCCTGAAAAAAAATATGTAAGTCGTGGCGGAATTAAGCTTCATCATGCTCTAACAGAGTCTAAATTAAACATAAAAGATAAACGATGTCTAGATATAGGTGTATCTACAGGTGGATTTACAGATTGCTTATTACAAGCTGGTGCATCTTTAGTTTATGCAGTTGATGTAGGATATGGGCAAACGGCTGATAAAATTAGAAATCATGAGAAGGTAGAATTATTTGAGCGAACTAATGCAAGAAATATGGAAAAGCTGGATCACCCAGTCGATTTGCTAACTATTGATGTTTCATTTATTTCGATACTTAAAATTATTCCTAACATACTTAACTCTTTGAATGACAATGCAGATATTTTTGCTTTAATAAAACCACAATTTGAGTTGCCTAAAGATTTGGTTAATAATGGTGGAGTGGTTAAAAGCCATTTACTTCATGCTAGTGCAGTTGCTAGAATAATAGTGGAATTACTTAATTATAATTTACGGTATAAGCAGCTGTTTCAATCACCGTTACTTGGTGCAGATGGTAACAGAGAGTTTTTTGTTTGGATGCGTCATGAAAAATAATCCAATGTCTAAAATAAAAAAGGTAAGTATTTTTTACAATCCAGATATTCATGGCGTAGCATCTTTAGTTCAAAATATTCAAAATGATTATACAAGCAAATTTGATAAATTGGAGCCTGTACCATTAATCGTTGATAAAGAAAATAAATTAATTAATGAAAATGAAAAAAAACTCATTGCCTCTGATCTAATTATTTGTGTAGGCGGAGATGGCACTGTGCTTAGATTAGCACAATCAATAGTCAATAAATCTATACCAATATTCGGTATTAGAATGGGTCGATTAGGATTTTTAACGGAATCTACTTCGCAAGAGGTTAATGAAAAAATTAATTCAATAATCAATGGAGATTTTTATATTGAAGAGAGAAAGTTAGTTAAAGCCGAATATGATAAAAAAACTTATTTCGCTCTGAACGATTTTGTTATTGGCAGAAAGAATCTAGGCAGAACATCTTCAATTGGTGTTTGGATTAATGAGATGCCTATTGCAGAATATAGATCTGATGCTGTTATTGCTGCATCTGCTACAGGATCAACTGGTTATACTCTTTCAATTGGCGGTCCAGTTTTAATGCCTAGTTCAGAATCAATTATTATTATGCCCCTTGCTCCTCATTTAACACCAAGTAATCCAATCATATTACCATCTGGAGATGAAGTCGTTTTTCAAGTATTACGCGATAATGATGCCATAATGATTATTGATGGTATTAGTGAATTAAAAGTAGACAAAGAAAAGCATATTAAAATTTCGATTTCTAGATCTAGTATTTCATTTTTACGAATTAATAACAGTTATAACTTTTTAAATAGAGTCGCAGATCGCTTAGGATGGCTGAGACAAGATCATACCTTAGGCAAATAACGCTTATTTGTTAATAACAATTATAAAAACTATTAGCTTTATCTTTTTTTCTTTATAAGCTTAGGCTGTTTATTCTATGTAAAATTAATCAATCAAACTCTAGTTATTAATGCATTTGATGCATAAAATAATTGATGAAAGTAATTGAGAACCGTTTTTATTAATTAAAAAATTATACGGAGTTAAATTGGTTACACAAAGTTCACAAAATGAATCATTGATTAGCAGATATGGTAAAACCCTAAGGACTGATCGTTGGTGGTTTGAACCATTATTAGTAGGCATTGGTTTGTTTATATTTGTTGCCTATTCAACACTTTCAGCAGCTCTTCTTGGTAACTATTGGTCTTATGAAATTGGCCCTTATTTATCTCCTTTTTTTGAACCACTTTTTTATACTGATGTTATCCCTAAATGGGTTTCACCGGCAATATTTATTCTTTGGGCGCCATTATCATTTAGAATGACTTGCTACTATTATCGACGTGCTTACTACAGGTCTTATTTTCTTAGTCCTCCTGCGTGTGCCGTCAAAGAACCTGCTAACTCATATACAGGCGAGTCATCAGTTCCACTAGTTGTTCAAAATATTCACAGATTTGCGATGTACGGTGCGCTAATTTTTGTCCCAATATTATGGAATGGTGCAATTCGTTCATTTTACTGGGAAGGTGAAATTGGTATAGGAATAGGTTCGTTAGTTCTTACTTTAAATGCCTTCCTGTTATCTGGCTATACTCTTGGATGTCATTCTTTTAGGCATTTGGTTGGAGGCGGCCTTAATTCGTTTACTGGAAGCAAATATCAATTGATTAGAAAAAAAATATGGGATATAGTTTCCTCATTAAATTATCATCATAAAAAATGGGCTTGGTCTAGTTTAATTATAGTTGGGTTTGCTGATTTATATGTTCACATGGTAGCAGCTGAATGGATAGTTGACTTTAATACATGGGGAAGTTTTTTTTGAGGGCAATATGACAGATTTTGAAATTGAAGAGCACGAATATGATGTCTTAGTCATTGGAGCGGGTGGCGCTGGGTTACGAGCAGCTATTGAATCAATGGCTTTAGGTTGCAAGACCGCAGTAGTATGTAAATCATTGTTTGGTAAAGCTCATACAGTCATG
>JBJKVL010000013.1:0-44798 GCA_045562675.1 Dehalococcoidia bacterium | reverse complement strand
GAAAATAAAAAACGCTACATCATTAATACTTGCTCTGGTGTTGCCTTTGGCACTCAATGGGGACAAAGTCCATACGTATCATCAAAGTCTGCGGTGTTGAGTTTGTCAGAATTATTATTTCATGAATTAAAAAAAGATGAGTCAGCAATACAGGTATCAGTCCTCGTACCCACCTTTGTACAAACAAGAGATTATCTAACGGTTAAAGGAGATGCCCCAAAAAAAGAAGATGTTCTGCAAGCAGATGATGTAGTGGATATTATGCTTGAAGGAATTGAGAACCAACAATTTTATATTTTCACACATCCAAAAGGCCTTGCAAAACGCGTACAAGTAAAAATGGAAAGCATGATCAATATGACCGATCCTATCTTTTCAGAGCATCTCTACTATAAAGAAAAATAATATATATTGTGTGTAACTGACTTTGTGATAATTTTAATCATCAAGGAGTCAGTTATTAAAAAATTTCTCTTTGCGTTCATATTCATATATATAGCTACAATGCCAAAAATTGTAGCCGCACATCAGCCATTTACCTTATGCGTTGAAGATGATTCTTCTGCAGCAACAGTAAATATCAGAGATGGTTCTGTATCACATGCTTTGTATTTTTCTTTCACGGACTCTAATCAAGTTTTTGCAATAGAAATGGGATTGCCTGCAAATGAAAGACTCACTATTGGTTTGCTAGTATTGAATAAAGCTCCAGAAAATACAATGCCTCAGGAAGAGTTGCCTTATATTACAATTCCATCACTACAAGAAACGCTGCAACCAACAATTAGATCAAGTTTTTATGAGCCCTATTCGCAAACAGATTATATTCGTTTACTGAGATATAACTCAAATCAATTTCAAGAAGCACAAACAATTAATATACAAGTTCATGCACGTGCATCAGGTTACTTTGTTTTATCTCTCGGTTATAAAGAAGAAAGCAGGAATATAGTGATTAGCGGAGACGTCCAGCAAAAAAATGGAGGGAGTTGTCTTATTGCCCCAAATATCAATACATTATCATCTAAGGCTCAGCAATCGAAAAATGACATACAACCAGTAAAAGAAAGAAAGGATAATACTCCTGCAGCAATACTCGATGACCCAGAGCAAAAGAAAACAATTGTAGAAAAAAACGAGACTACAAACAATATCGTTTTTCTAATACCATTATTAACAACACTTCTGATAGGACTAAGTGTCTTTATTTTCTATAGAATTAATAGAAAAACATAAAATATATATATTACGCTATTGCAAAATGATAAAAAAATGTGCTAATATAGATTATCGCATTTTTCCACGAATGCGATTTTTTTTTGCTTTTTCCCTATATTTCTGTATAGCAATAAATTTAACTGCTGGCTTCGAGTATAGTAACTTTGCCAGTTTCAACATCATACATTGCATTAGCAATCATCATTTGATTTTCATTGATCAGATTACTAATTAGTGGGCTTGATTCTTCTAATTGTTGCGTCGATAAAACAACTTGCATTTCTTCTGCTTTACGAAGATAGGGTATATTTGACAATGAAGGTTCACCTAATGATGTCGGCACAGCATCAAGGGCAGGTAAGACTTTGGCGATTAGTTGCGAGACTTCCTGACCTTTGTTTTTTGTCGCATTTACAATAGCGCCACATTTTGTATGACCAAGCATGATCACTAATTTCACTTGTGTCATGTTGATAGCTATTTCAATACTGTCGACAATGTCTTGATTGATCACGCCACCGCCGACTCGCAGAACAAAGATATCTCCTATCTTAGTATCAAAAATTTGTTCAGCATTAACTCGTGCATCCATGCAGCTAATCACTACTGCATATCCATCAACCCCATCTGCAGTCGATGCAATTTCTTCAGCAAAATTTCTGTCCTGAGTATTTTGAGCAACAAATCGCTTATTACCATCTAATAATTTTTGCAATGCATCATCTGGTGACATAACTTACTCTTTTCTTGTTAACTTGCCACTATTATAAGTATAGTTTAACCATTTTTCATATTCTGCTACATCTTGACGTAAATCACCAATAAAATTAGTTCTTATTTTGCCAGTACCTTGTGTTACATGTTGCCATGTATAATTATTTATTACTTCCGTTTTACTCACATCGTCTGTTCGCTTCCAATCACGAATTGCAAAACTACGAAAAATAATTTCTGCTTCATTGAACGGTCGCGGAGATACATGCACAAATCCGATGTTAAAAGTATCTGTTATTGCTGTTCCATTATTAATTCTATTACCAAATTTTTCAATAAAAGAATCGATGTCAAAAGCAATGGCCTCATCAACTAAGACAGGGATTTGTGGGCCATCGCAAATTTCTTGAAAAAACTTTCTATTGTCAAAGCTACATTTAGTTTCCTCATTCAACTGTATATTTTTGACTTGCCAATATGTTTTATTAACTTCATTTGCTGGCAAAAGGCCCATCATATACAAGAATATATCGTCATAAACAACATTTTGTGGGTCACGAGGTTCTAGGTAAAAGCCTCCTTCTGGATTGCCACCTAATCGAGCAAACGAAATATTGTCCTTCATATCGTTGATTAACACTGGCTCTTCTTTTCCTGTGCCGGTTACATAAGAATATTTATTTGTATTCCATACAGGTTCAGACAATAATGATTCTGCAGTAGAATTACTATGTAAATGACTGCCATCAGGAAAATTCCATGCGATTTCTGATGAAGGATAATCTAAGGATTGAGGCCCTAAACCGACCCAATGACCTAATTCATGATTCAAGGGATCCCAGTTCATTGCATCATTGATATATATCATTCCTTGAAGACGTTGATGTTTTCCTCCATCAGGGAATACATAATCATGGCTTGCCCATTCTTCTGGGATACCAATGCCACCTACCCCATCATGAACACGTATATAATATGCATAATCAGGAGCACCAGTTCTTGGAGTAATAACAAAGAAATCAAACTGATCGCCAACTAATTCAAAAGCAGTATGACAGCCAATACAATTCTCTGGACTACTAATCAACCATGAGTCTTTATAAACATCCATATAATCAGGACCTAAAGCAACGAAGATGCCATATTCCGTCATTGCTATTGATTCTGATATAAATTGAATGGGTAGCTGATCACGTAAATCTGGATTTAATACTCGTAAGGACAAATCATCATAAATTGTCAGGTTGTTATCATAACTTTCAAAATCATAAATTGATTTGATGCATGTTTTTGTGTAAACCCCATCTCCACGCTCAACATCACCATTCTTTCCTGTGTCGTAGAACTTTGCACGATTTGTATAAAATGCCGGATTTTCAGGTGAATTTGTGACTAGGCCAGGCTCTAAGTGTGTTTCTATAACGAGATTGCTATGCCCAAAAATGATTAAAATAACACCGCTAATTGATGCAGCTGCAGTAACAAAAAGTAACGTAGCAAGCGCACTAAAACCTACAAATGCATGCACAGTCACAAAAACAAATATAACCGTGATCAATGATATAATGACAATGTTATTGAATTTGGCAGGATCCATTACCGCAATAGATTTTGTTATATCTTGACTGCCTTGTGAGAATGTACGATACATCGTAGTAGTTTCATCACCAAAGATAACTTCCGGATCAAATACAGTCAGGCTTTCATCAACAATATGCTGTGCGCCATTACGCGACCACAAGCCAATCTGCGGATCAACATGCGTAGGATCACATATGTCAGAATTCTGTTCATAATGCGTTGGCAAATAGACAACATCCATAAGATGAGACATATCTTCTGAAGGATTACATCCAACAAACAACATATTGCACATGAGTAGTATAGGAATAATTAACTTCATTTAATAATTAATTCAATAAAATATAATTTATGTCCAGACTTTGGCTCATCAATAACATAGCGAGAAGCAATGATTAAACATGAGCCAGCATCCATCAATGGCTCAGTAACTAGAGGAAATGCCACATATCCTGCAAGGACATCTCGATTATTTTGCGTACATTCTTCTACGTATGGAAAAGTGGTATCTAGTGCAGACCCGCTTAATGGCGCGTCTGAATCTCTTGTGATGCTGAATAACTGATCAATGGGAAACTTTTCACCTCTATTAATCATAATATTAGCATCAGCTAGATCCAAAGTAGCTTTTTTAATGTTGACTTGGACAACCGATTCAACTAAGCCATAGATGCTGCCTCCTTTTCGCTCAGCCCCCAAAGCATAGATACATGTACCAGTCTTATTTAACTTGACCTTCATAAACTCATCTGTATCAGTGCATGTGCCATCAAACTTACCGTCGATCCTCTCAGGCGCTCGTGTAACACGATCTGATATATCACCTAGAGCCTTCAAATTTGATGCCCCATCCCACATACTTTGTGATATCGTTTGACCAACATAACCATCGATGACACCAGTTATATTAAAAGTAGAAGCAGTTTTAGCTGTCATAGGTTGTCCTGCCAGTTGTTGGCTAAAATTGAGAAAATCAACTAATCGCAGATCTGTATTTTTAACATCGTCTATACGCCTCGCGGAATCACGGCTAACTTTGATTAATTCTTCGACCGTAGCATCAGGCCTAATCTGTCGACCGATAGCTATTAATGCACCAATAACTGGTGCTGCATTTGATGTACCGCTTCCCTGTCTATACTCACCACTATCACTCGCAACTTCTAGATCAGATGGAGCAAGAAGAGAGAGTTCGGCAGTAATATTTGAATAATTATTAATCACGCCATACCTATTTACTGCACCTACACTGACAGTTTCTGTTTTACAAGCTGGGAACCCCATTAAATCGACGTTGCCATCGTTGCCAGATGCAAAGATTGGCACAATACCAACATCACGCATTTTGAAAAAAGCATCATTACGGATGTTGTCTTTGAAACATTTTTTACCACTACGAAGAGCATCTCTTTGAAAGATTTGCATGCCAAATGACATCACGACAGCATCAACGCCATATTCAGGGCCATTCTCAGCCAACCATTCATAGGCACCGGCAGTTTCACCAATAAAACCACCAGAACTACCACCAGCTTTTAAAAAAATTAATTGTGCGCCTGGAGCAAGATGCGTGATCGTACCAGCGACCATTGTGCCATGATCTGTGCTTCCCGCTGCAGTACCCGGTCCAATCGACTCATTCTCACCATCACATTGATTAGCATAAGCTTTATTTAGCTTAACTAACTCTCTACTAAAGCCTATGCATGCTTCAAATATTACTTTCCCAACAAAGTCTGGGTGATTTGAATCAAAGCCACCATCAATGATTGCAATAACCGACCCTTCGCCTGTACACCCATTATCCCAAACCTCTTGTACACGAAGTAATTGATAGGCAGTACGATTGGACCTACGCGTATTAGGCGTCGTGGTATTATCCTTACAAAGGACTGAAAGCTCTTCCGATTCAAACACCTCTCGTGGCGGTGGAGCAGGATTCTTAGTTGGTTTTGCATTATCTTTTGCTACAGCTAAATCACTATCAGGAATCACCCCAGGAATTCTCTGCCCAAAGCATTCATTCAAAATAGTAATTTCAGATTCTTTTGGTGGTTTCCCTTCGCTCAATTGCTGTAATCTTTCAGGATCTATCTTGTCTTGCAAACATGATTGTAGCTCAGAATCTTCTGAGGCAAAGGGATTTTCTCCTAACAAATTAGGATTCATCGCAGGAGAAATACTGACCAATAAATAACATTTATCAACAATATCGTATTCATCATTTGTAGGCTTTTGATTATCCTTAAGCTCTACAAGTCTTTTTGCGTTAATTTCCTCAGCAAGGCAGGCTTGATACTCTGGTTGTTCATCTAGAAACGGATTTATACTTATGAATCCTCCATTAGTATTGATAGTATTGTCGGAAAAGAAAAAATTCAGCAAGAACCCAGCCACAAACAAGGTTCCAATCACAGTTAAAACAAATCCAAGAATTATTTTTAATTGATTTGTCATAAATAGATTTTACCTCATTCATGTTATCAAAAAAGTCTAGTTGCAAAAAAACTTATGTATTGCTATTGTAGAAATATCAAAAAATTATTCAACAAAGGGAGGTGATCCATGTTATCTAGTGTAATGTGTCGCCTCTATCTAGGTTTATAAATAATCTTTGATAGAGGCTTTAACATATTTTTTATCCTGGTCCAAGAAAAATTCTTGGACCAGGACTTTTATCAAGCAAAAATTAAGGAGCAATGAATGTCAAAACCATTAGAAGGTGTAAGGGTTTTAGATTTTACCTGGGCACAACAAGGTCCATACGGTACTACGTTATTGGCAGACATGGGCGCTGAGATTATTAAAATAGAAGCACCTGGCGGCGAACGTGGTAGGCATATTTTCCCTCCAGGTGAACCTGGTGCATACCCTCTAGGTTATTTTGTTGCCCATAATAGAGGCAAACGTAGTGTTGTGATTGATTTAAAAAAACCTGGTGGCAAAGAAATCATTCATCGATTAGTTAAAACAGTTGATATAGTAGTAAATAACTTTCGTTCAGGAGTCATGGATAAATTTGACCTTGACTATGAATCACTAAAGAAGATAAACCCCGGCATCGTATACGCAAATGCAACAGGCTTTGGTCCTCTAGGTAAATATGCAGGCAAGCCAGGAGTTGACATTATGGGGCAAGCAATGGGGGGAATCATGGGCAAGACTGGGTTTGAAGGTCATCCCCCTACTCCAGCTGCAGCATCCATAGCAGATCAAACAGGAGCAATTTTATTATGCTCAGGAATTTTAGCAGCATTAGTAAAAAAAGAAAAAACAGGCAAAGGTGAACAAGTAGATGTGTCACTCTATGCAGGTCAACTTGCTTTACAGACGTGGGAGTTAACAACTTACGCAATGACGGGTATTAAGAGTGGTCGAGGTGGAACTGGGCATCCTGTAGCAAGCAAAAATGGAATTTGGCGAGTCTTTGAATGCAAAGATGATTATTTTGTCATTGGATCAGTAGATATGTTTCGGTTTAAACGACTCTGTCATGCCCTTGGCATCCCAGAGCTCTCAGATAAATTTCCTGATGACGAAACAAGACGAGCAGGTCTTGATGAAATTAATGCACAACTAGAAATTGAATTTGCAAAATATATATATAAAGATATTAGTAAGATATTTGATGAGCAAGATGTTATTTATGCGCGGGTACAAGATTACGATGACATATTGAATGATGAGCATGCAAAGGATAACGGATATATAACTACATTAAATCATCCATTTTATGGCGAGGTCACAACAGTCGGATGTCCAATTCAATTTGGTGGAAAACCAACTGAACTCGCTGGTCCACCTCCTGAATTAGGAGATTTTACAGAAATATATCTTGAGCAGGCTGGTTATACATGGGAAGAGATAGATCAGTTAAAAAAAGACAAGGTGATTGAATAATTACCTGCTAATTAATAATTCAATCAATCTATCAATATTATCAAGAGTGTTTATATTTTCTATTTGATTAGTGATTTCATCAGCAATTTTCGTGTCAAAAGGTAAAGCAGAATAAACTGCTTGAATACGTTTTTTTTCTGTAGTAAAATCCCACTTAAATTCATCACCAGTCATTGAAATGGCGTGCTTGTTACCATCATTCAAGGAAATTGAAATTTTAGGACCATACTGCGGCCTATCACTTTTTTCTACAGTGACTAGCTTAGTTAGACGTTGTACTTCAGGTAATTCTTCAAATGTTGATCTGTCTCCATATGAAAGTCGTCTACCAGTCGATTCATAGCCTTTATTAACAATTGCTGATGCAGCAAAATGAGCATTTTTCCATTCATCTGTTCCGCCCCATCCTGGTCTAGGGTATTTAGGTGATGGATAGACTGTTTCCCATTCATTCATTTCAATATGTATATTTTTAATTGATGCAGGGTCTATATCATGTTCAATTGCAAGTGCCGCACAACCATCAATGACTGGTTGGACAAATCCTGCTCCAGAATAAATTTTCATTGTGACATCATGTAATCGCCATTCCGTACCCAATTTTTCTGTAATAGTAGCCAAGTCAAATTTAGTCTGATTATCAAAACTACCATTCAATTTATCATTTTCAATGCCCGTAAAAATTCGTAAAAATCCAGCTGGCCCTTCAAAGCACTCCACTGCTCCATTGACATCAAGGTCCGCAATACGAGATGCCATCATGCCATTCTGTGTTGCAATTCCTTCCTGAAAAGTCATCTCTTTAGTGCCTTCGTGACTGGTTTGAAGATTGCCAGAAGCAAAACTTACTGCAAGAGCTAATGTATTAGCAATCTGATCTGATGATAAAGACTGTATTTTTGCACTTGCTATTGCTGGACCAAAAATACCAAAAAGGGCTGAAGAGCGAAATCCTTGATTTTGAGCAGAAGGTACTGTATCACGACTGAGACGGCAATGCACCTCATATGCAGCAGCAACAGCTGTCAAGAATTCTTTCCCATTGATAGATCGTCCTTCTGATTCTGCTAGTACTGCGGGAATGATGGTGCAGCCTGGATGTGTCAACATCCGGTAGGAATCATCCTGCCCACGTAAATGTATTAAAATAGAATTTGCATAGGCTGCATTTAAGCGACCTGTCTGATTGCCAGTAGCAAGAATATGTGCGCTGCCTATTTGATTATCACTTAAAGAAATAGCAAGTTTTGCAGCTAACTGTGCATCATCTTCATTTACGCTAGATAGACCAATAAAAAGTCCGTGTAGAATAATTGCCTTTACTTTATCAACTACATCAACTTGCAAGTCATTGTATTCAAGATCATGTGTAAATTTAGCTAATTCTTGACTAATAGACATATTTAATCCTTTACAACGCGTTCAAATATAGTAGCAATACCTTGCCCTCCTCCAATACAAAGAGATACAAGTCCATACTTGCCGTTTATGCGATCTAATTCATGCATCATTTTTGTAGTTAATATGACGCCAGTTGCACCGATTGGATGACCAAGTGCTATTGCGCCACCATTTGGATTCATGCGTTTAAGATCAATTTTTAAATCTGATGCGCAAGCAAGCGCAATAGCAGCAAAAGCTTCATTTAATTCTATCACGTCCATATCATCAACTGATTTGTTAACTTGTTCTAAAGCCTGACTTATTGCAGGAATCGGACCAGTTCCCATAATTGAATGCTCCACGCCACAGACAGCCCTGCTAATCAAACGAAAATATCTTGGGGTCTTCATTTTTTGTGCATTGCTTTCAGTTGTTAAAACAACAGCTGCTGCACCATCATTAATTCCTGATGCATTACCAGCAGTAACAGAACCGTTTTCTTTAAAAGCTGGTCTCAACGAGCTAAGCTTTTCAATGCTTGTTTGGCGTACATGCTCATCGGAAGAAAAAATGAATTTTTGTTTGCCTGGCACTTCGACAGGAATAATTTCATTATCAAAATATTTATTTTTTTGTGCACTAATTGCTCGTTCATGGGAATAGAAAGCAAATTCATCCTGCTGCTCTCTTGTGATAGCATATTTTTCCACAACATTTTCCGCAGTCATACCCATTGGATAACCTTCAAAAGGATCAGTTAATAAATCTAATGTGCCGTCTTCAAGTGCACCATCACCATATTTATATCCATATCTTCCCTTCCGTATGTAATATGGCATCAAGCTCATGTTTTCAACACCACCAGCAAGGATATATTGGGCTTCGCCGAGCTCTATCCATCTTGCAGCAGTATTAATTGCTTCAAGGCCTGACCCACAAATTCTATTCACTGCATAAGCTGTTGAACCAGTTGCAAGTCCTGCTTTAATGGCTGCGTG
The DNA here is from genome assembly GCA_045562675.1 of Dehalococcoidia bacterium. Taxonomy (GTDB): domain Bacteria; phylum Chloroflexota; class Dehalococcoidia; order UBA2979; family UBA2979. The sequence continues at coordinate 35,004 of JBJKVL010000013.1, read as the reverse complement.
ACGAGCAATATAGCCATCCTCAGCAACTTGCCCTACGCAACCTAATATAACTTGTTCGATATCTGCAATATCAACAGAGGAACGCTTTGCTGCCTCTTTTAATACTAGTGCTGCTAAATCAGATGCTGGTATTGTGCTCAATGAACCACCAAATGAACCAATTGGTGTTCGCACACTTTCTAATAAAACAGGTTGTTCAAGTTTTGTATTCATAATTAAAGACTCATTTCTTTGATATTTGTATCAATAGTTAAATTTGCTTCAGTTAAAGAGACTATTTCTTCAACTGTCACACCTGGTGCGGTTTCTAATAAGTTTAATTTATCTTTTTCACATTTAATAACAGCTAGATCTGTAACAATAAGATCTACGCATTTTTGAGCTGTAAGAGGGTAACTGCATTCTTTTAAAATTCTTGATTCGCCATTTTTTGTTGTATGTGCCATCGTAATGATTAATTTTTTTGCACCTACCGCTAAATCCATTGCTCCGCCAATACTACCGCCGCCACGTTCAGGAACAAACCAATTTGCTAAATCTCCATTTTGTGCAACCTGCAAACCTCCTAAAATAGCTACATCAATATGTCCTCCACGTATCATGCCAAACGATTGTGCGCTATTAAAAAAAGCAGCTCCTGGCAAAATATCAACTGGCTGACCGCCAGCATTAATAAAATCTGGATCAAAATCTTCTTCAAGAATATTACCATACCCCAATATGCCATTTTCAGCTTGCAGAGTAATGTCAAGATCCTCAATAAAATTAGATACTAAAGTTGGTAAACCAATTCCTAAATTGACAAACATGCCGTCCTTCAGTTCTTTCGCTGCGCGCATTGCAATAAGTTCTCTTGTTAAACCATCAGGCATATCATGACCACCGTATTTCTATAGGGTCACATTGTACAACCCGATCTATAAATATTCCTGGCGTATCGACATTGGAGGGTTCAAACGAACCTATTTCGACAATTTCTTCGACTTCTGCTATGACACATTTAGCTGCCGTAGCCATCACTTCATTAAAATTCTTACTAGCACCTCGATATATTAAATTGCCATTTTTATCTGCCTTATGTGCTTTTATCAAAGCAAAGTCTGCCTGTAGTGGTCTTTCCAGAAGAAAATCAGTGCCGTCAACATTAATAATCTCTTTGTTATCACTGACCATTGTACCAATGCCAGTGGGAGTTAAAAATCCGCCAATACCCGCGCCACCTGCTCTAATTCGTTCTGCAAAAGAGCCTTGTGGAACTAGTTCTAGCTCAACTTCCCCTTTATGGTACTGTTCTTCAAAATGGCTTTTGCGACCACCAGATGCACGAATTGCGAATGTAGCAATAACTTTTGCAACTTGTTTATTAGCACAAAGCATATCTAATTTATCCCCCAAACCAACATTATTAGCCATTACAGTCAATTTTGTCGGTCCAGCATTATGTAAAGCCATAATAAGATTACTTGGTGAGCCTGCAGATACAAATCCTCCTACCATCACTGATGAATGGTTGCTAATTATTGATACAGCTTGCTCAGGATCAGAAAAAAATTCTACTGTCATTTATTTCTTCTATCATACTTGATGATCAAAATGATCACCTGCAACGTTAATATACCATTCAGCGAGTTCTTCTCTAGTTGTCCACCATACTCCTTCAGCAGCTTGTGCATATTTTACAAATTCTCGTAAAGCTCGAATCCGATACGGATGACCTGAAATATGTGGATGCAACCCAAGATTCATCATGCGACCTGATGTTTGCCCTTCCGCAAGTAAAACATCAAATTGCTCTTTATAAGATTCTAAAACTTGAGAAGTTGTCATCCCACGTCTATGAAATAACGTAAAATCATTCATTTCCACTGAATAAGGAATACTGACTAGTGGATTGGTTGCTGTTTTCATTAAATAGGGCTGGTCATCATTCATATAATCAGTAAGAAATAATAACCCTTCTTCTGCAAGGATATCAGGTGTATTTTCTGTGCTTCGTAAAGATGATGAGAGCCACCCTTTAGCAGGGCGTCCAACAACTTCCTCATATACTTTAAGTGTTTCTTGTATAAGTTGCTGTTCAGACTTCTTGTCATCGAAATAATTGGGTAGCAAATCTCCTTGCTCATAATTATGAGCTACCAACTCCCAGCCTCTGCTGTTTGCGGCATCAATCATCTGCTTACGTTCAATCCCAGTCTTAGCATTCATAGTGCAACTAGCATGAGCGTTTAACTCATCCATAACATCAATCATTCGCCATATGCCAACTCGTTGACCATATTCTCGCCAGCTAAAATTTGGAACATCCAACACTCGTCCTGGTAAAGAATCAGGGATAACGGGTGGTCCACCTGCATAATATGGTTCATCAGTATCTTTTGTCATATCCCAGTGCTCAAGATTGAACGTAATAATAAGCGCTAAAGACTTACCATTAGGAAATTTTAAAGGACCGCGATCCGCAATTGGTGAATAAACATAACTCATTATTACCCCTTTATTTTTATTTATTATACATGCTTGTAGTAATAAACTGCGTGTAATTAAGCTAATATAGTAAGACAAAAAAATAAATACTGTAGAATGAGATACATATGAAAAACGATAACATTATAATTGCAGGCGCAGGACCTGTTGGCATGGTTGCTGCACTGAAGTTAGCAAAAAATGGTATCAAAGTAACAGTATTAGAGGCTGGGAAAGTTTTTCCCAAAGATTTACGCGCATCAACATTTCATCCACCGACTTTAGAAATGTTAGATGAACTAGGTCTTACAGATGAATTAATCGCTGATGGATTGGTTGCTCCTTATTGGCAATTTCGAGACAGAAATAAGGGTCCAATAGCTATTTTTGACCTGTCGGTACTTGATGATGTTACCCCTTTCCCTTTTCGAGTACAAATAGAGCAATGGCAACTGGTTGAAAAAATTTATGCAAAATTACAAAATATGCCCAATGCAGAAGTTTTCTTTGAGAGCCAAGTTATTGGAGCTCGAGAAGATGCTGATGGCATTAAAGTACTCACATGGGGACCAGATGGCGAACAGACTCTTCATGGTAATATTTTGATAGCAGCAGATGGCGCAGATAGTGCTGTTCGAAAATCACTTGCAATTGAATTTGAAGGATTTACAATTCCAGAAAAATTTTGGGTTATTACAACGCCATTCCTCTTTGAAGACCATATGGAAAATTTAAGTGAAATTAATTATGTGAGCGATCCATCAGAATGGTTAGTATTACTGCGAAATAAAAATTATTGGCGAGTATTATTCCCTATGTATCAAGATAGATCTGATGAAGAATTAATGTCCGATGTTGCTGCTAACACGCAATTGCAACAACTTCTGTCAAGAGAACAAGAGTATGAAATAATGCATAAGTCAATATATCGAGTGCATCAAAGAGTTGCAGCAAGTTATCGAGTAGGTAATATTTTTCTCGCTGGAGATTCCGCTCATATTAACAACCCGTTAGGTGGTATGGGAATGAATGGTGGTATTCATGATGCCTGGAACTTAGTTGACAAAATTTTACATCGTACAGCACAGAATGAAGATGATCTTTTTAATCTTTATGAAAAACAAAGAAAAACCATTGCAATAGAGTACGTCCAGAAAAGCACAGAGCGTAATAGGAAGATGTTGATGGCTAATAAACAATCGGATCAAGAGCAGCGAAATGCTGAGTGGCTCAGCATTATTAATGATAAAGATAAAACAAAAGAATACTTACTTGAATCGTCAATGTTTAATGCATTAAAACGAGCAACAGAAATAACATTATGAACCGTGAAATTTATCAAAAACAAAATTTTGGCAATCAAATAGGCTACGGACTTAATCCAGCGTTACTTATTGTCGACTTTACAAACAGTTTTGCTGACCCAGCCATTCTTGGAGGAGGCAATATCACTGATGCAATTCAAAATACGAAAGTCGTCCTAGATTTGTTTCGAAATAAACAACTGCCTGTTTTCTATACCAAAGTAATTTTAGATCGTGAAATAGATGCAAGTCTATTATTCGCACAAAAAGCTCCAGCATTGCTTGATCAAACCCTAGATTCAAAACAAAGTGAAATTGTTCAAGAATTAACACCACTAGGCAATGAAATAGTTATTCAAAAAAAACAAGCTTCTGCATTTTTTAATACTAATTTACAACAACTACTCAATGAACTAAATATTGATACATTGATTATTACGGGATGCACTACATCAGGATGCGTTCGTGCTAGTGTAGTAGATTGTATTAGTTATAATATCAGGCCTATGGTAGTTGAAGATTGTGTTGGAGATCGAAGTGCTGAATCACATGAATTAAGTCTCTTCGAAATAAACAGCAAGTATGGAGACATAGTCAATAGTAATGACGTTATACAATACATCACTAAGATAAACAAATAAAAGACAACTATGTTATAATAAATTTCCGGCTAGGAGGTCATTATGGTTAGTCCCTTTACTGGTTTAGCAATGGAAAATTACATAGGTAGCAGAGCTAGAATTGGTGTCATTATTCCATCAACAAATACGGCTGTAGAATATGACCTTCAAAAAATTAATCTACCAGGAGTCACATGGCATCCGGGAAGATTTTTTGTTGAAGCCCCGAACTTACAATCAGACGATGCATTTATACATTTCTTAGAATTAATTAGACAAGAAATTCCTGTCTCCGTCAGAGACATTTTAACCTGCGAGCCAACTGCAATCATGATGGGTATGAGCGCAGAAACATTTTGGGGTGGCATAGAGGGAAATGAAGAATTTATTAAAAATACTAAAGATCAAATTGGAGATTTGCCATTATTTACAGGCGCAGAAGCATGTGACGCTGCATTAAAAAAATTGGGGGCGCAAAATATTACAGTTATTACACCATATCAACCAGTAGGTGATGAAAACGTTGATATGTTCTTTAAGGATGTAGGATATAACATTGTAGATATCATTGGTTTAAGATGCGATACAGCAACATCAATTGCTCATACGCCACGCGGTGATGTATTTGAAGCATTATCATCAATTGATCCTTCAAAAACTGATGCTGTTGTACAAGTAGGCACAAATTTATCAACTGTAGATATATTCCCGACGTTTGAAAAACAGCTTGGTATACCAGTCATACCTATTAATGTTGCAAATGCTTGGTATACATTACGTGGTCTTGGCATTACAGATCAAATTAATGGACTTGGTGTCCTGTTTGAAGAACACTAAATATCTGCCCATTTTTTTTCAAATGCAGCAACATGATCAAAGCCCATTAAATCACTAAATGACTTAAAATCATGCATTGGTACATGTAAATCCTTGCTACTTTTATTGTTATACAGATATTCATATGATTGACGTAACGCCTCACCTGCAGCAAGAAATCCAGTCGCAGGAAAAATTGCTGCTGCAAAGCCTATATCTTGTAATTCATTTGCAGAAAGAATAGGTGTTCTACCCCCATCAGCCATATTGACTAAAATAGGCTTATCAAAACTCCTTGTTATTTCTTTCATTTCTTCTATGGACTCAGGGCCCTCAACAAATAATATGTCAGCACCAGCCTTATCATATGCTTCAGCTCGTTTTAATGCTTCTGCAAAACCATAATCTGAATAAGCATCGGTTCTAGCCACAATTAAAAAATCTGTAGAAGAACGACTTGCGTCTGCTACTTTTATTTTATTAACTGCATCCTCTAGAGTAATGATTGGTCTTTTTGCATCAACATGACCACATTTTTTAGGAAATTCTTGATCTTCTAATTGCAATCCCATGGCTCCTGCATCTTCATACCCTCGAACAGTATGCTCAACATTTAATAATCCACCATATCCTGTGTCAGCATCTGCAATTAAAGGGGTTGAAGTGACCATTGTAATTTGCTTAACTCTACCAACCATATCAGTGTAAGTTGCTAATCCGGCATCAGGTAAACCTAACAAGGAAGATACTGCTCCATAGCCAGTCATATATAAGCATTCAAAATCAAATTGATCCGCAATTTTTGCAGAAATCATGTCAAAAATACCTGGCATAGCAATGAATTCTTTTTTTGCTAATTTTTCTCTTACAATATCTGCATTTTTATTTGTCATCTCTAAGCTCCTTCTGCGATAACATTAGTCCATTTTATCTCTTCTGTTCCAGGCAAATTCCTGCTTCTTTCTATCAGCCATAGGATCAATAGCCACATTGATCACTGTTGTATTATTTTTGGATAAAGCTTCCGCAAGTGCCTCTCTAAACTGATCAGCATTTTCAACGAAATATCCTTCTCCACCAAAAGCTTCTGCCATAGTTTCGTAATGAGCAGTATGGGAAAGTGCACTAACATTTTCTTCACCTTTTTTATCTCTTTTATTATCAAACCCACTGCCAATACCGCCATTATTAAAAATAATAAAAATGATAGGTAAATCATATCTGCAGGCAGTATCAACTTCCATACCAGAAAATCCAAATGCCGAATCACCTTCAACAGCAATAACTCGTTTGTTTGGTTCAGCTAATGCTGCAGCAATTGCAAAACCAAGTCCTACGCCCATTGTTCCATGTGTGCCAGCATCCAATCTTTTTCGTGGCTCAGAGTGATGCATCTGTGTTCTGCCGATATCCATTGTATTAGCACCCTCACTCACTACAATTGCATCGTCAGGTATTAAATCTTTGATAACTTTAAATGCATGATAGTAATTCATTTTTTCAGATGAATCTGTAAGCATATCCTCAATCTGAGATTTGTTAGATGCAATTTTTTCATCTAATGCTTTGAACCAACCATCTTGTTTCTTGAATACTACTTTTTCTTCATTTATATGATCTATAAGCTGCGTAATGATATTAACGCCATCTCCAAGCAAGGCAACTTCGGTTGGGATGTTATCACCTATATCTTCAGCTGATATATCAAGTTGAATAATTTTTACGTCATCTTTAAATCTTGGTGGCTTCCCAAAATGCAACATCCAATTTAATCGTGCGCCCATGAGTAATATGACATCTGCTTCTCGTAAAGCAAGAGTTCTCGCTGGACTAACATTCAATTCATGCATATCATCAACAACACCCTTGCCCATAGGTGTTGGTAAAAATGGCATCTGCAATATATCAATTAATTTACGCAAGCTTTTTTCTGCTCGCGCCCATGCCATCCCTTTACCAACAATTACTAGAGGTTTTTTTGCATCTTGTAAAACTTTAACAGCATGCTCAATGCTTTGAACGGAAGCTTGAGATTTTGGTACAGGAGCTAATGCAGGCATGTTTTTTATAATTTCCTCATCAACTTCTCCGTCAATAATGTCTGATGCAATATCTAAATATGTTGGCCCAGGTTCTCCATACAAAGAAGTGCGAATAGCTTTTTCAACAAAAAAGGGAATCCTATCCACGCTGTCAATATTTGCATAAAATTTAACAAACGGTGCAACAGATTCAAGCTGCTTCTCTTCTTGAAACGCGCCCATTTTACTTTGAAACGATGGCGATGCACCACCAATAAGAAACATAGGCCACTTATTTATTTGTGCATTTGCAAGGCCTGAAATAGCATTCGTTACACCGGGTCCAGATACCACTAAGCATCCTTGAGGAGAGCCTAGTAAATAAGAGGCTGCTTGCGCAGCATATGATGCTGCTTGTTCATTGCGCATCGCTATAAAACGCACACCTTCATTTTGTAATTCTTCAGCAATAGCTGTGACAGGCACTCCTACAATTCCAAAAACATATTTCACATTTTGTTTTTTTAAACATATGGCAATTGCCTTTGCTCCAGAAATCATAGCCATCATTTTCTCCTATCAAATTTTATTCTATTGCCTTTGATTCATATAAATCATTTATTTTGGATTCTTCAAAATTTAGTATATCACGTAGAACTTCTTTCGTTTGCTCTCCAAGCGATGATGCGAGCTCAATTTCTACGCTAGATTGTGACATTTTAAAAGGTTGGCCTAGAATTGGATATTCTTTGCCGTCGCGTTCTAATTTTTGAATAAAATTACGTTGATTCAAATGTTCATCATTAAATACATCAAGGGTGTCATAAATAGCACAACATGGAATTCCTGCGTTGCCAAGAGTATTCATAGCATCAAATTTTGATCTTTGCATAGTCCATTTTTCAATCTCAAGATGCAATTCAGCAGTATGTTCCTTTCGTAAATCGTTTGTAAGAAAACGTTGATCGTTTAACAAATCTAATCTATCCATAGTTGTACAAAGTAAATCCCACATCCTTGAGGTACCAATAAGCATATAGATATAATCATTTGGTCCACCAGGATCACACTGGAACATATCGCTGGGTGCACCAGCACCGTATCCACGTCTACCAGTTACTCCTGTTCCCCATTGCCCATCTAATACTCCTACAGTTTTTATAAACTGCAAAGCTGCTTCTTGCATAGATATTTCGACATGTTGCCCAATTTTATTTTTAACTTTTTGAACATAAGCAGCTGTTACAGCTAAAGCAGTAATCATGCCAGCTGATGTATCTGCAAAAGTGCCTCCAGTCCTCATTGGCTTACCATCAATTTCTCCAGTCAAAGAAAACAAAGCTGCGGCAGATTGAGCTAGTGGATCAAATGACTTGAAATTAGCAAGTGGACCAGACAAACCAAAACCTTTAATGCTTGCATAAATTATTGATTCGTTATGCTTTAAAGCGTTATCATATCCAAGTCCGTAATTTTCCATCACTCCAGGTCCTAGATTTTCAACTAAGATATCTGATTCTGCTATTAATTGATTTATAACTTCTGTACCCTGTGGATTTTTATAATCTATAACAATATTTTTTTTATTACTATTATAATTAAAAAAATACTGCTCGTTATAAGAGCCATCACCAAGTACATGTCTACCTGGCTCACCACCAGGCTGTTCAATTTTGATAACTTCTGCTCCAAGCCATGCTAACAGCTGACAACAAGTAGGACCTGCTTCATATTGCGAAATTTCTAACACTCTCATGCCTGATAATGCTTGCATAAGATCCTTTCATAATATTTATAAAATATAGTTTCGAAACTTATTGAATCCGCCATTGCGGGCATACAACTTGAATTATATTATTCTGCTGGAGAATAAATTAATAGCATGTTGCAAAAAAAAATCATTATTAAAGGTGCTAAAGAACATAATTTAAAAAATATTGATGTAACCATTCCTCATAACGCACTATCTGTGATCACCGGTCTATCCGGTTCAGGTAAGTCTTCACTTGCATTTGATACAATCTATGCAGAAGGACAAAGAAGGTATGTAGAATCACTGTCTGCTTACGCACGTCAATTTTTAGGTTTAATGGAAAAACCTAACGTTGAAAGCATAGAAGGCTTATCTCCTGCAATATCAATTGATCAAAAAGGCGTGTCTAAAAATCCGCGATCTACAGTTGCAACTGTCACCGAAATATATGATTACTTAAGATTGCTATTTGCAAGAATTGGGACTGCATTTTGCCCTAATTGCAACGTGCCAATAGAAAAACTTAGCAAGCAAGAAATTTTAGAACAGTTGATTCAAATGCAAGCTGGCACAAAGGGTAGCATTCTTGCCCCGCTCATCACACATAAACGAGGAGAGCATAAACAACTACTTTTAGATATTAAAAAATCTGGATTTATTCGTGTTCGCGTTAATAAAGAAATCAGAGAAATTGATGAAGAAATTATTTTAGATCGTTATAAATGGCACGACATTGAGATTGTAGTAGACAGAATCCAGCTCCCGACTAAAAAAACGAGTGATAAAGAAGCGATCATTAGAATATCTGATTCGTTAGAGCAAGCATTAAAGCTGGGCCAAGGCACAATGATTTATCTTCGTTCAGATGGTTCAGAAACTTTTTATAGTGAAAATTACGCCTGCAGTCAATGTCTAGAGTCGCTCTATTCTGTACCACAAATTGAACCACGAAATTTCTCATTTAATAGTCCGCATGGCGCATGTAACACCTGTTCAGGATTAGGTAAGCAAATGATTCTAGAGCCAGACTTATTAATTCCTGACGATAATCTTTCTATCGCAGAAGGAGGTATCAAAGGTATTAGGGGCATTAAAAGAACACGTGGATATATGCAGCAACGAATCTCAGCTGCAGGGAATGCATTTGGTTTTTCAGTTAATGAGCCTATAAAAAAATTGTCAAAAAAGAATTTTGAAATATTGCTATATGGAGAATCAAATACCCGAGTTGACATCAACTATAGAAGACGTGGAGGCAGTACGCGAAGTTACTCTTTTATTTGGGAAGGGATAATATCTCATTTAGAAAGAAGATATAAAGAAGCAGAAGGTGACAGAGTTTTATTAGAAAAATTTATGATTGGTAAAGAATGCAATAGCTGTAATGGAGATAGGCTTAAGCAAGAAGCATTAAGTATTAGAATTAGCGATAAAAATATTGGTGCAATCAGCAAGATGTCTGTCACTGATGCAATTGCATGGATTAAACATTTACAAACTGAAGGAGTATTGACTAAGACACAAAAAGAAATTTCAAAGCAAATATTCATTGAGCTGGAGCATAGATTATCTTTTTTAAATAATGTTGGTCTAGATTATTTGACATTGAATAGAGAATCTGCTTCTCTTGCGGGAGGTGAAAGTCAAAGAATTCGGTTAGCAACGCAGATAGGTTCAGCATTAACTGGTGTTTTATATGTTTGTGATGAACCATCTATTGGTCTGCACTCAGCTGATAGTGAAAAATTAATCAAAACCTTAAAGCAATTAAGAGATTTAGGTAATACTGTTGTAGTCGTAGAACACGATGAAGCAATGATTAGGACTGCTGATTACATTATTGATTTAGGACCAAAAGCTGGTGAACATGGTGGTGAAATTGTAGCATTTGGGAAACCAGAACAAATCGCAAAAAAGAAAAGATCAATTACAGGGCAATATCTTTCTGGAAAGCGAAGCATACCTATTCCTGAACAACGCAGATCAGGCAATGGAAAGAAAGTTGTTGTCCAAGGTGCTCAAGAGAATAATTTGAAAAACATTAATGTTGAAATCCCTCTTGGAAGTTTTGTATGTGTGACCGGTGTGTCCGGATCTGGCAAGTCTACATTGATTAATGAAATTTTAGCTAAAGCGCTATGGCAAAAATTTTATAAAACTAATGATACGATAGGAAAGCATGCTAAAATTTTAGGTGCTGAAAATATTAATAAAGTCATTAGAATTGATCAAAGCCCTATTGGTAGAACACCTCGTTCAAATCCTGCGACTTATACTGGAATGTTTACTGCAATTAGAGAAATGTTTGCGTCATTGCCAGAAGCAAACTTACGTGGCTATAAGCCAGGTCGATTCTCATTCAATGTCAAAGGTGGACGATGTGAGTCATGTAGTGGGGATGGATATGTGTTAATTGAAATGCAATTTTTACCTGATATCTCAATTCCATGCGAAATTTGTAAAGGCAAAAGATATAATGAAGAAGCGCTAGAAATAGAATTAAATGGCAATAATATTGCTGACGTTCTCGCAATGACTGTTACTGAAGCATTAGATTTTTTTGAAGCATTTCCGCGTGTGAAAAAAAAATTACAAACATTAAATGATGTCGGGCTTGGTTATATGAGGCTTGGTCAACCAGCTACAACAGTGTCAGGGGGTGAGGCTCAAAGAATTAAGCTTGCTACAGAATTATCAAAAAATGCTAAAGGGCACACGCTCTATCTGTTAGATGAGCCAACTACTGGATTAGCACTGGAAGACATCAATGCGTTACTGAAGGTGTTACAAGAATTAGTTAATCAAGGCAATACTGTGCTAATAATTGAACATCACTTAGATGTCATTAAAAATGCAGACTGGGTTATCGATCTTGGGCCAGTTGGTGGAGCTAAAGGCGGACACCTGATTGCTGAAGGGCAACCTGAAAAAATTGCCAAATCTAAAAAATCTATAACAGGGCATTATTTAAAGGAATTAATTTAGTAGAATTAATATTACGATGAAAAAAGATACAACTATCAATTTGCCAGCCAATGCTGATGAGCGCATTATGATCTCTTTAGTAATTACGTATGCACGGTCTTTTCCTGACATAAACCGAACAAGCAGTATTAACAAAAAACTTAATAACTTATCAGAATTAAAAGATAGGATTGATAGCATCCAAGGCAATCAACTAAACAGCATTGAGCTATCTATTCAGAATCTTGCAGACCTATTACATTATAGCAAGGGCATAACAAATGAATTCAAATCATATTCCTTGAGCGGTCAATCTATGATAAAAGAATTCCAATTTATGCTTGAAGATAATTATCCACAAGTCAAAAATCAAAATTCTTTAGCATTGGATATTTTACCAGATTTAAGAGTCCTATTAGATAAATTAACTTTAATCTACGAAAGTAATAATGATGATGATCATGAGGAGCAACCAATTAAAAAAATGAATATTTTTAAAAAAATTATTAATTTAATAAAAAAATAAGCAATTACTAATCTTTATTGTAAGCAATTACTAATCTTTTTCTTAGCAAATCCTACAAAAAAAGGTTATTTTTACTAATTATAGCTTCTAGAAAAAAAAATCACTAAACTATAGATGATTTAATTTAAGGAAATTTATGACTTATGTAATTACTTCCCCTTGTTTAACAGTAATGGATAAAGCATGTGTTGATGTTTGTCCAGTTGATTGCATTCATTTCGACGAAGATATTGATACAAAACTCTTTATTGATCCTGAAGAATGCATCGACTGTGGTGCTTGTGAGCCAGCATGCCCAGTAGACGCGATCTTTGCTGAAGAAGAAGTCCCAGATGATCAGTCGGTATTCACTGAAATTGATGCACTATGGTTTCAAGATAAAGATGCAGCAAGAGCAAAAATACCTAGTTAATCTCAACTGCCTGGTGCTACATAGCTAGGATCTGCTATTAAAAATGGTATATCTTCATGAGCTAACACTGTTTGGTCGCTGATAGACAAGGCTGTAAGTTTTTTTTCAGCATCAGGAATTAAATCAACTAACAAAACCATGCCTCCTATACCTGATTCATGCGCAAGGCTTTCTGGAGCTCCTGAGTAAGCTGCTAATGTATTTGTGCCTGATTCAACAATCGTATACTGTTCCCAATGGCCTAATGCTACATAATCACAATGCAAGTCAATTAATTCTTGTGCTGAGATATGAAACGAATGCCGCTGTACTGCATTAGGATGAATATAATGACCATGTCCCATACAAACATACCAGCCATCATAATCTCGCTTTGGCGGGTTAGAAAATGGCCTGAAGTCTGGGACCTGCTCAGTATGAGCTTTCCCCCATATTTTTAATCCAAGATCATCAAATATGAATGAGCTTCCTTCAACATCACGTAAAATAAATAGGTTTTTTGCAATATCATTTAAATTAATACGATCAAAAACAGAATCAGGGCCAACATGATCATGGTTGCCTGGCGCAACAATAGTAGGAATATCTATTCGATTAATTTGTTCAGCAAATAATTCTAAGGTTTCTTGATCAACACGTGCATTATCAAATAAATCTCCAGGAATCAAAAAAACATCTGCTTTGCTTGCGATACCTATATCAATAAGACGAATAAAATTTTTTTCTTGCTTGATCTTATTTTCATCAGAAAATCTACCACTTTTTTTATCATATGCACCTAAGTGAATATCAGAAGTATGAAAAATCTTTAGAGGTTTTTTACTTAATGCCATAAATTAAACATTCATTTTCATACTAAAATAATTTCTCAGTTCACTAATTTTTATACGCTCTTGCTCCATTGAATCTCTAAATCGTACAGTCACAGCTTGATCATCTAGTGAATCAAAGTCGCATGTTACACAATACGGAGTGCCGATCTCATCTTGCCTGCGATATCTTTTTCCGATTGATTGCGTTTCATCATATTCAACTCTAAATTTTTCACGCAAATCTTCTACAATATTCTTTGCAATTGAAGTGAGCTCATCCTTTTTTGATAAAGGCAAAACAGCAATCTGGATCGGAGCGATAGATTCTGGAAGCCTAAGGAGAATTCTGCTCTCTCCATTCTCTAATTGCTCTTCATCATATGAAGCACATAATATTGCAAAAAGTATTCTGTCAACACCTACCGCAGGTTCAATAACGTGAGGTATGAAATGTTCATTGTCTTCAATATTCAAAGCAGTAATTTTTTTGCCGGACCCTGTTGCATGCGCAGATAAATCAAAATCACCCCGATGAGCAATACCTTCCAATTCACCCCAACCCCAGGGAAAATTAAATTCAATATCAGCAGTTGCATCAGAATAATGAGCTAGTTCGTCTTTTTCGTGATCGCGCAAACGAAGCTTTGATTTAGGAATTTGTAATTCGTTAATGTACCAATCCATTCTTTCTTTTTTCCAATACTCATGAAATTCTTTGGATTCTTCAGGAGCACAAAAAAACTCCATTTCCATTTGTTCAAATTCTCTTGTGCGAAAGATAAATTGTCCAGGAGTAATCTCATTTCTGAATGACTTACCAATTTGTGCAATTCCAAATGGTATTTTCCTGCGAATTGTATTTTGATAATTAGTAAAATTTACAAACATACCTTGAGCTGTTTCAGGGCGAAGATATGCAATATTTGCATCATCTTCTACTGGCCCAACATATGTTTTAAATAATAAATTAAAATTTCTTTCATCAGTAAATTTTGTCTTCACCCCACATTCAGGACATTCATCATCAATAATATGGTCTGCTCTAAATCTACCGTTACATTCTAGGCAATCAACTAATGGATCAGTAAAATTGGAGACATGGCCTGACGCTTCCCAAACACTTGGATTAGTAATGATTGCGGCTTCGATACCAAAAACATTATCTCTTTTTTGAACAACATTCTTCCACCATAGCTCCCTAATGTTTCTTTTCATCTCTGTGCCAAGATACCCATAATCCCATGTTGATTGAATGCCACCATATATATCAGAAGAGGGAAAAGCTATCCCTCTTCTTTTTGATAATGATACTAAATCATCGAAAGTTACTTGTTTATCATTCAAGGTTACAACCCTTATTTATAAATTATTTAGCTGAGAAACAAAGGACCAAAGACAACTGCAACAATTGCCATCAATTTAAGTAATATATTGATTGAAGGTCCAGAAGTATCTTTAAAAGGATCCCCAACTGTATCTCCTACTACTGCTGCTTTGTGAGCATCAGAGCCTTTGCCACCACTGTTGCCAAGTTCAATGAATTTCTTAGCGTTATCCCATGCACCTCCAGCATTTGCCATCATCAATGCTAGTAAAGCTCCAGAACCAATGGAGCCTATAAGTAAACCTCCTAATGCTTCTGCTTCTAAAACAATACCCACAATGATTGGAGTTGCTATAGCAATCACACCTGGAATCATCATCTCTTTAATTGCTCCAGTTGTTGCAATATCAACAGCTTTATTAGAATCTGGTTTTTCAGTACCCTTCATTATGCCTGGCATTTCTCTGAATTGTCTTCTTACTTCTTCAACCATTTCCATTGCAGCTTTACCAACAGCACCCATTGTTAATGCACTGAATACGAAAGGCATAAGCGATCCAATTAAAAGACCAATTAAAACTTTATAATTTAGTAGATCAACTGAAGTGATACCAGTTGTTTGGGTGTATGTTGCCATTAAGGCCAGTGCAGTCAAAACTGCAGAGCCAATCGCAAAACCTTTACCAGTAGCAGCTGTTGTGTTGCCCAGTGAATCAAGAGCATCTGTGCGCTCTCTGACTTCTGCTGGCAAACCTGCTTGCTCAGCAATACCACCAGCATTGTCTGCAACAGGACCATACGCATCAGATGCTAAGGTTATACCTAGAGTAGAAAGCATGCCCACTGCAGCAAGCGCAATACCATATAAGCCTGCTAAGTTATAAGTTAATGCAATAGCAGCACATAAGGTCAAAACCGGCACAACTGTTGAAAGCATGCCAACTGACAATCCACCAATAATTATTGGACCAGCTCCTGCTTCAGCTTGAGCTGAAAGATTCTGAGTAGGTTTATATTCATACGCTGTATAATATTCAGTCGCTAGGCCAATAATATTACCTGCGACCAAGCCAACAACAACAACCCATAATAAGTTCATATCCAGATTAAGTTGGCTAGTCAAAATCCAAGCGCCAATTACTACAAAAAGACCTGAGCCAAAAATACCTTTTCTAAGTGCCCAAAGCAATGTTCCCATATCAGCGTCTTCTTTTGTTCTCACTAAAAAAGTTCCAATAATGGAAGAAATAACACCGATTGCCATTATCAATAGCGGATAATAACCTAAGATTCTATAATCAGGTCGACCCTCCCAAGCTAATGTAGCAACAATCACAAGAGACATTGCTGCAATAATTGAGCCAGAATATGATTCAAACAAATCTGCTCCCATACCTGCAACGTCACCTACATTATCACCTACATTGTCAGCAATTGTTGCAGGGTTTCTTGGATCGTCTTCCGGAATACCTGCTTCAACTTTACCGACAAGATCGGCTCCAACATCAGCAGCCTTTGTAAATATACCTCCACCAACTCTTGCAAATAATGCTATTGAAGAAGCACCGAAAGCAAAAGCTGCTAAAACTTCAACTGAACGAAATGTTCCATACACTAAAATAATTCCTAACAGAGATATGCCGACAACAGACATGCCCATGACAGTCCCTGAGGAAAAAGCTAAATTTAATGCTTTGTTTAACCCCTCTTTAGCTTGTGCAGCCGTTCTAACGTTAGCTCGCACTGCTACATTCATACCAATGTAACCAGTTAGTGCAGAACATGCAGCACCTAAAACATAGCTCATTGTAAAGGCTGGCAAGAACTCAAGCCTCGCAAGGCTATAACTGCCTGCATATTTATCTGCAACATCTAAATCTATAAATATAAATAATATTGCAGCAACAATTAAAACAAAAATAGATAGTATTTTGTACTCTCTACGTAAAAAGGAAGCCGCACCATCTTGAATTGCTGCAGCAATATCTTGCATTTCTTTATTGCCTGTGTCCGCAGAAGAGATTCTTCTGGAAAGAATAGCAGCAAAAATTACAGCCACCACAGCAACTGCTGCAGTAAAATATAATTCCCAGCCCATAATTAACTCCTTAAATCAAATAAATTATTCCAAACCTCAGTTAAAACTAGTATTGATGAAAATACATTATAATCAATAGTGATCTTGATATTTTTTAGGATCCCAAGTTTTATCAACTTCTCTACCGATCCCTTGAGCTTCACCAGCTTTTTTTAAATATGTTCGTCTTTGATTTTCATCTAAAGGGATATAGGTATCAGGAAGCAATTTTTTTAATTTAGATTTATTGCAATCTGGGCAAACTATTTTTTGTTTGCTGTCTCTAATTAATTTTTCAAAAATAGTATCGCACAATTTACATTCAAACTTCTGCAGTGGCATAACATTTCCTATTTACAATAACTAAAAACAATAATTCAATTATACTAGGTCTTTTACTGGCTTAAAGCTATTTCTATGAATTGTTGCTGGTCCAATTGATTTTAAAGCATGAATATGTTTCTTGGTTCCATAGCCAGCATTTGATGCAAAGCCATAGAGAGGGAAAATGTTATCTAACTGCAGCAAGCATGCATCCCGATGCACCTTAGCGATTATGCTTGCTGCAGCAATAGAAACTGATTTCTGATCTCCTTTAATTATATTTTCATATTTAATTTTTACATTTGGTAATTTAATATTTCCATCTACTAATAAAATTGATGGCTGATTTTCTAATTGTTCAACTGCAAGTTGTGCAGCAAACGATATAGATGATTCTATCCCAATTTGATCTATGACATGATTAGATACAGAGCCAATAGACCAAATAGTATTTTCCCTAATAAGCATTGATAGTTTTTCCCTAATAGGCTTGGACAATAGCTTGGAATCATTAATTTGATCAACCCAAGAAAAATTTCTTTTTTGAAAGATCACTATTCCTACAACAACTGGGCCTGCAAGTGCTCCTCTTCCAACCTCATCGATGCCTGCAATCAATTGAGTATCATCAGCGAAAGAATTTTCTAATTCAAATGTTTTAATATTTCTATTCCTAATACAAAATAATTTTAACTTTAGCACCTAAGTAAAACTATACATTAACTTAGTTAGCTGTTAGAATAATTATCAGAAAATTCTAATTGATAATTGTGGGGTTTGAAATGCGTAATTTTTTAATTTATGGAATCATTTTAATTGCAATCATTCTGTCCATAGGGGCAATATTTAGACCTGATGCTGGTTCAAGAGAAGTATCGCTTTCTGCTGTGATTGAACAAGCAAAAGCGGGTAATGTTCAAAGCATTCAAGTTGAAGAAGATATTCTGTTAATCAAACTTAATGGTAGCAATGAAGTTGTGCGCTCAAGAAAAGAATCTGCATCCTCAGTTGAAGAAATTTTACGTGATAACTCTATTCCTGTTGGTACTGCAACAAATGCTGTTGAAGTAATAGTTAAAGGACCTAGTGGTTTTGGTAGTTTTTTTGGATTAATAATTAACTTTCTTCCGTTATTAATATTTGGTGGAATTTTATTATTCATGATGAAACAAGCTCAAGGAACTAATTCACAAGCAATGTCTTTTGGTAAAAGTAAAGCAAGAATGCAAACTGGTGAAAAGCCAACAGTCAAATTTGATGATGTCGCCGGTCAAGATGAAGCAAAATTAGAGCTAGAAGAAGTAGTAGATTTTTTAAAGCATCCACAAAAATTTCTTGCTATTGGCGCAAAAATACCTCGTGGAGTACTGTTAATTGGCTCCCCTGGAACAGGAAAAACACTTTTAGCAAAAGCTGTATCAGGTGAAGCAGAAGTTCCTTTCTTTTCAATATCTGGTTCAGAATTTGTTGAGATGTTTGTAGGAGTCGGCGCTAGTAGAGTAAGAGATCTGTTCGATCAAGCAAAACGAAATGCTCCTGCAATTGTATTTGTAGATGAAATAGATGCAGTTGGGCGACAACGTGGCGCTGGATTAGGTGGCTCGCATGACGAAAGAGAGCAAACACTTAATCAAATCCTCGTTGAAATGGATGGCTTTGATTCTAACTCAAATTTGATTGTTATCGCTGCAACAAACAGACCTGATGTCCTTGACCCTGCGCTATTAAGGCCTGGAAGATTTGATAGACAAGTAACACTTGACCTACCAGATCTCATTGGTAGAAAAGCAGTACTAGACGTACATGCAAAAGGTAAGCCATTTAAAAAGGAGGTCTCATTAGAAACTGTTGCTAAGCAAACACCAGGTTTCTCTGGTGCAGATTTAGCAAACTTACTAAATGAAGCTGCAATTTTAACTGCAAGAAAAGCAAAAAAGAAAATTTCTATGGATGAATTAAATGAATCAGTGGATAGATTAATTGCTGGGCCTGAGAAAAAATCTAGAGTTATGACCCAAGAAGAAAAGAAGGTTGTAGCTTATCATGAGGCAGGACATGCTATTGTAGGTCATTTTCAAGAAGAAGCAGACCCTGTCTTTAAAGTAACAATTGTCCCTAGAGGTATGGCTGGAGGATATACACGCTCTCTTCCAAAAGATGACAGAAGATTGCATGACAAAGCTTACTATAAAGCAATGATGGCTCAAGCTCTAGGTGGATATGTTTCAGAAGAGGTATTTTTTGGTATTCCAACAACGGGCGCACATGATGATATTAGCAAAGTAACGCAAATAGCAAAAGAGATGGTAACAAAATGGGGCATGAGTGATAAATTGGGAACAAGGACATTCGGCCGAAGAGAATCTATGGTCTTTCTTGGCAGAGATATTGCTGAACAAAGGGATTATTCAGAAAAAACTGCTGAAGACATAGATGAGGAAATAAGAATATTAGTTGATGAAGCGAAGCTACAATGTGAATCAGTTATTGCTAAGCATAAAGATAAGTTAGAATTATTAGCTGAAACTTTAATCGAAGTTGAAACGATTGAAGCCGAAGCTTTAGAAAACTTACTGAATTCTACATCTGATGAAATTGAAGTTAAAGACCATCTTGTACAAGATGAAAATGAAAATGAAGATATTAAAGAATTGGATGCAATTAATAATAATGAAGAAGGTTCAGGTAGCATCAAGTTAAACCCATCTGGCCCAACAATCGAATAAATGAAATATTTATTGTGATCATATAAAAAGAAGCTTGTCACAAGAAATGAAATATTAGAAGATATATATTCAATTATTTAATTGAAATAGAGGAAAATATGTATGCAATAATGCAAATCGGTACTAGGCAATACTTTGCAACAGAAGGTCAAAAAATTAACATTGATCATCTTAATAAGGAGCCTGGAGATTCAGTAGTTTTTGATAATGTTTTATTAATTAAAAAAGATAACAAAACTACTATTGGTAACCCCAATATTGCAGGAGCTCAAATTAAAGCTACTATTGAAGAACATACAAGAGACAAAAAAGTATTAGCATACAGATATAAGAACAAAACTAGAAGCGGAACTAAAAGAGGACATAGGCAACACAAAACTGTAATTACAATTAATAAAATTGTTACTGCAGCAAATAAAAACACAAAAAAAAGTAGTTAGGTAATTACATGGCTCATAAAAAATCTGGCGGCTCAAGTAGAAATGGAAGAGACTCAAATTCTAAGCGTTTGGGTGTTAAAAAGTTTGATGGTGAAATTGTCTCAGCAGGCTCAATTATTGTTAGGCAACGAGGCCAAAGAGTTCATGCAGGTGAGAATGTAGGAATGGGCAGAGATCATACGCTCTGGGCTAAAATAGATGGACAAGTAAAATTTTCTATCTACTCAAAAAATAGAAAGAAAAAAGTTTCTGTTATTGCTGAATAAATTGAAAGAATATTATGAAAAATGACATACATCCCTCTTATCATATTACAAAAGTAAGCTGTAGTGGATGCGGTAATGAATGGGAGACAGGTTCTACTATTGAAGAATTAAAATTAGAAATTTGTTCTAAGTGTCATCCATTTTATACTGGTGAGCAAAAATTGGTTGATACCGCTGGTCGTGTTGAAAGATTTAGAAAGCGATATGATAAACAAATCGCCGATGAAGCTCCTGCTGAGGAAGCTCCTGCTGAGGAAGCTCCTGCTGAGGAAGCTCCTGCTGAGGAAGCTCCTGCTGAGGAAGCTCCTGCTGATGAAGCTCCTGCTGGAAGCTCCTGATGAAGCTCCTGCTGAGGAAGCTCCTGCTGAGGAAGCTCCTGCTGAGGAAGCTCCTGCTGATGAAGCTCCTGCTGAGGAAGCTCCTGCTGATGAAGCTCCTGCTGAGGAAGCTCCTGCTGATGAAGCTCCTGCTGAGGAAGCAAAATAGCCCTTAATCAATAGTTTTATGTCCTCCTCTGTACACAATATAGTATGATTGATCTACTAGGATAATAATGCAAAAACAATACCTTGGTGGCCAAGCAGAACACAGTAGTATTACTGTATTCAATAATGTAAAAAAAGTATCAGTAACAAGATTAAGTGACGATAGCATACATATAAGCATAGTCAATATTCAAAGAAACAGAATCGTCAATTTTATTAATAAAATAGTTATTATCAGAGGTTTTTTCAAATTAATTGATGCAATGCTTATAGACCGTACAAATAATCAAGAACGGCCTGCATGGCACACTATATAACAGTTCTTTTTTTATTAATCTTTACCGTTTTACCATCACTAGTGCACTATTTTGACTCAATTTATTAAAAATAATTTTTTCATGGAATCTACTAGAGGGATTAATAAGAATTATTGGCTATTTATTTTTCTTAATATCAATTAAATACTTTCCTAATATTGATCCAATTGTTAAAAAATCATGCTGCAGAACACATGGCAATCAATGCATTTGAAAATAATAAAACAATTGACTGTTCCAGCAATAAGACGTGATTCAAAAAATAATTTAAGGTGTGGGACAAATTATTATTTGATACTTGCAATTATTTACTTTGCTACATTTTTGATGCTGCCTCAAACAAATTACAGTATTGAAACAGAGCTAATTATTAAAATATTAGCTTTACCTCTTCTGTCAGGCATAGCTAATGAGTGCTTGATCATTATTAGTCGGGTTAATGATAAATTTCAAAATAATATTTTTAAACCATTATTATTATTACAGAAATTAACAACCTTACACCCAGACGATCAACATCTTCAATCAGCTATTGCAGCAATTAAGATACTTCAATCAAAAATGAACACAGGTGTATATAAACTAAATAACTATTCGGAACTAGACACATTACTGCATCAAAAATGATCTCATTTGGTGATTATCTGGCTCAATAAAACAAGATGTAGTTCCATTATGACATGCAGATTGGCCAACCATTTCTACAGACAATAATATTGCATCGTGATCACAATCTAAGATCAAATCTTTAACTTTTAAATAATCACCAGATGTTGCCCCTTTATGCCAAATTTCTTGCCTGCTACGTGACCAAAAAACTGCTTCTTTGATTTCTAGTGTTTGTCTCACACTTTCTTTATTCATATATGCGACCATTAAAATTTCATTTGACAAATGATCTTGAACGATAGCAGGAATTAAGCCTTTTTCGTCAAATTTAATATCATCTATTTTTATTTGCATGAATTATCCTCACAATTTATTAAATTCTTATACTTATCTTTTTTTTATTTAAATATTCTTTTAAATCCATAATTCTGTAATTACCAAAATGTAAAATTGATGCTAACAAAACTGCATCTACATTTGCAAGAGAGATTGCATCAAAAAGGTGCTTAGGCTCCCCGCCACCACCAGAAGCAATAACAGGGACATTGACTCTTTTTTTAATTGAACTTAAAAGATCAAGATCGTACCCAGATTTCCTTCCATCAGCATCCATTGAAGTAATCAGAAGCTCTCCTGCACCAAGTTTGACTACTTCTTCTGCCCAATTTGCTGCAGATAGATTTGTAGGTTTGTTGCCTCCATGAGAATATACCTGCCAATCATTACCATTCCTCTTTGCATCAATTGCAACAACAATGCATTGACTTCCAAATTTTTTTGCACTTTTAGTAATTAAATTCGGGTTTTCAATTGCAGCAGTGTTAATAGAAACTTTATCAGCTCCTGACCTTAACATGCGATAGATATCATCTTCACTTTTTATACCACCCCCTACTGTTAAAGGAATATTTATGTGATCCGCAGTCTTAGATATTAATTCAAAAACACTATCCCTGTTCTCCGTTGATGCAGTAATGTCCAGAAAAACAATCTCATCCGCGCCTTCATCACAATAATATTTTGAAAGTTCTATTGGATCTCCTGCATCTACTAAATCTTTAAATGATATGCCCTTAACGACTCTGCCATCTTTCACATCAAAGCAAGCAATTATTCTTTTTGTTAGCATATTTTTCCCTTATCTAACTAAATTAATTGCCTCTTCAAGATCAATCACGCCATCAAATAATGCACGGCCAATGATTGCTCCTTCAACACCACTGGATTGTAAGGTGCGTAAATCTTCAATGCTACTAATGCCACCTGCAGCAATAATAGGAATGTGTGAGTTATTGACGATTTTTTCTATATTATTAAAATTAACACCTTCATTAGTGCCATCTCTTTCAATATCTGTATAAATGATTCTTTTAACTCCTTGAGAAGCCAGCTCTTGAATGTAGTCGAAAGCATCTAAGTTAGTTTGTTCTTTCCATCCATTAATTTGAACAAGCCCATTTCTTGCATCAATAGAAACAATTAATTCTTCAGAAAAAGTAGAAACAAGCGAATTTAATAAATCCTTATCATTGATAGCAGCAGTACTTACAATTACTCGATTCACTCCCATTTCAATCCTTTGCTTAAAATCATCATATGTTCTTATGCCACCACCTGTCTGTATAGAACAATTGGTAACATTTACGATGTTAGTTATTGCTTCATTATTAATTAATTTGCCATCTCTTGCTCCATCTAAATCAATAATATGAATCCAATCTGCACCTGCATCAGACCATTTTACTGCAAATTCTACCGGATCATCTGAGAATATTGTTTGTTGATCATAGTCTCCTTGTTTCAATCGAACACATTTTCCATTTAAAATATCTATAGCTGGAATTAGATTCATGTTTTTATTCCATTCTTTACAATATTGATAAAATTTTGATAAATACGCAAACCAATGTCGCCTGATTTTTCTGGATGAAATTGTGTTGCATAAACGTTATTTTGGGCGACAATAGATGGGAAATTGCTTCCATAGTGGGAAGTGGCTATAACAACCTGATTACTAGAAGGTTCAGGGTAAAATGAATGAACAAAATAAAAATATTCCTTATCGCTGATGCCATCAATTAATTTATGCTTTTTGACAACCTTAACTTGATTCCAGCCCATATGTGGTACGACTAAATCATCAGGAAATCTAACTATTTTACCTGGTATGATTCCTAGGCATTGTTGCCGCCCTCCTTCTAAAGAATAATCAAAAAGCGCCTGCAGTCCCATGCAAACACCTAAAAAATAATTATTTGCATTAATATATTGTTTTATTGGCTCAATAAGATTTTTTTCACTTAAATGATTCATAGTATCCTGTGCGGCACCAACTCCTGGCAAGATAACTCCGTCACTAGATAAAATATCTTTTGGATCAGAGCTAATAATTGGCTTGACACCTAATTGATCTATAGCCCTAAATACATTTCTAATGTTACCTGCACCATAATCAATAATTGTAATTTTCAAGATGAGAACTTTCTTTTTAGAAATGAATGTAACTATATCATTGTAATCGACTTTTGCTTTACAATAAAACAGTTAGTAAAAAGAGAATATAGTGAAAAAAAATAATATACAAATAAAAAAAGAAATAACTGCATTAATCGATCAAATTAACAAGTTTGACCATCATTATTATGTATTAGATGACCCATTAATAAATGACAAAGAATACGATAAATTATTTCTCGATCTCATTGATCTAGAAACGCTTTACCCTCAATTTATGGAATTGAATTCTCCTACTCAAAGAGTAGGAGGGCAGCCGCTTGAAGCATTTGAACAAGTAAATCATACTGTAAAAATGTTGTCATTATCCAATGTTTTTAATGAAACAGAATTAAAAGATTGGCTCAATAAATCTATTAAAGAAGTAGGTGCTAAAGAAGCACAAATAATTTGTGAGCCAAAAATTGATGGACTCGCAATCACACTTTCATACAATAAGGGCAGGCTTGTTCAAGCAGCTACTAGAGGAGATGGATTGATAGGAGAAGATGTCACTGCAAATATCAGAACAATACGAAGCCTACCTCTTTTAATTGACTATCAAGATGAAATTGAAATTCGAGGAGAAGTATATATAAATAAAGATGCATTTAATCGTATTAATGAAGATCGAATAAAAAAGAATCTCGAACCATATATGAACCCAAGAAATCTTGCTGCTGGTTCAATCAGGCAACTTGATTCATCTATTACTGCAAAAAGAAAACTTCAAGTTTTTATTTATCAAATGGCAAAGGTTAATAATAAAAATATTAATCTCACTCATTTTGACAACCTTGAATATCTAGATTCCTTGGGCTTCCCCATTAATAAGTTGACAAAAAAATTATTAAATATTGATGAAATCATAGGCTATTGTAAATATCTAGAATCAGAAAGAAATAATTTAAATTATGAAATAGATGGAGTAGTGCTCAAATTTAATAAATTAGAAGATCAAAAGAGACTTGGAGAAAGAGCCAGAAGCCCAAAATGGGCAACCGCTTATAAATTTAAAGCAGAACAGAAAATGACTATTCTAAATGAAATTGACGTCACTGTTGGAAGGACTGGATTATTGACTCCGGTAGCTACACTTGAACCTATCATTCTAGGAGGTGTTACAGTACAACATGCAACGCTTCATAACGAAAATTATATAAATGATCATAATATTGAAATTGGCGGAAAAGTGATTGTTGAGCGTTCAGGTGATGTGATACCAAAAATAATTGGTGCATCAAAAACTAGTAATCAATTCAAAAAATACAAAATTCCTTCTAAATGTCCCTTTTGCAAAAATACAGTGCAAAAAAATCAAGAAACGTCAGAAGCATACTGTATTAATGACAAATGCCACATTCGTTTAACAAAGCAAATTATTTATTTTGTATCAAAAGATTGCATGAATATTAAAGGCTTAGGTAGTCAAATTATTGAAAAGTTGATCGCTGGAAAGATGATACATGGTATTGAAGATATATATAATTTACATCGTTTCAAAAAAGAAATTGCTGAATTAGAAAAAATGGGCCAAAAATTGGTCAGTAATCTTTTAATCGAAATTGAAAATAGTAAAAAATTACCATTTTCAAAAGTTTTAACTTCTCTTGGAATCAAACATATTGGATCAGAGCTTGCAATGATTTTGACCTCTAAATTTCTTAGTATAGAAAATTTAATTAATGCTACTTATGAAGAGTTAGAAAAAATTGAAGGGATAGGGCCTAAAGTTAGCAATGCATTAATTAAATATTTTAAAAATCAAGAAAACAAAAACCTAGTATTAACTCTGAAAAAACATGGGTTAAATATGAATGAGCAGATAGAGAAAAAAAATAACGAAACGATAACTAGTCTATTTACTAATAAAAATATTGTTTTAACAGGAAGCCTAGAAAGTGGAAGTCGAACAAAAATTTTGAATATTTTAGAAGAACTAGGTGGTCACATAAATAATTCAATTACAAAAAAAACAGAGCTGCTTATTGTTGGTGCTAATCCAGGTAGTAAATTAGATAAAGCAAAAAAAAATAACATTCTTATTATGAATGAAGAGGAATTAATTAGTGAACTAGATAAAATTAATTATAGGTAAATTATGATTGAAAAAATAAAAGAATACTATGATCAATTAAGCAATATGACTTCTCGTGCTGTAGGTATTGATCTAGGAACCTCAAATACACTCATATATTTAAAAGGCAAGGGTATTATCACTGAAGAACCTTCCGTTGTAGCTATTGATAAGATGTCTAGACAAACACTAGCCATTGGTAACAAAGCAAAAAATATGGTAGGTCGAACACCACGAAATATTTCTGCAATTAGACCCCTTCGAGACGGAGTAATTTCTAATTACGAAATAGCGGAAGAAATGATTAAATACTTCTTAGAATTAAGTGATGAGGGTTTAATCAATTATAAAATAGCTCAACCGAGGCTTGTCATTGGCATACCAACATCTGCAACTGAAGTCCAAAAAAGAGCAGTTAGGGAAGCAGCTCTATCTGCAGGTGCACGAAATGCTTACCTTATTGAGGAATCTATAGCTGCCGCTATTGGTTCAGAGGTTGATATTAGTTCTGCTAGCGGAAAAATGATTGTCGATATTGGAGGAGGTACGACTGAAACTGCCGTATTAGCATTGGGAACAATCATTGCTGGTACCTCTATTCGATATGCTGGAGACGCAATGGATGAAGCGATTAAAGAATATGTCAGGCAAGTTTATAATATTTCTCTTGGTGAAATTTCCTCTGAAGAAATTAAAATACTTTATGGTTCAGCATGGCCTCTCGATGAAGAAAAAGATTTTCAAATAAAAGGACAAGACATTATTTCTGGCCTACCTAAAGAAGTAAGTGTTTCAACTATTGAAATGCGTGAAGCATTAAACTCACCAATAGAAGAAATCATTAACGGTATAAAAAATATTATTGAACAAACTCCATCAGAATTAATAACTGATGTAATGAAATCAGGCATAAATGTAACTGGTGGTGGAGCACTATTAGACGGAATAGACAAACGAATAGCTAATGCAACAAATTTTCCAGTTAAGGTCAGTCCAGAACCAAAAAGATCTGTTATTCGAGGGATAGCAACAATTATAGAAAATAAAAATATTTTAAAAATTCTTGAAGCATCCATGCAGTTAAAAGAAGTATCAAAAAAAATATCAATTAATTAGTGGCAAAAATGAATAATAAGAATCTCTACCTGATAATTGTAACATTTCTCATAGCATTCTTTTTCTTATTGTCTTCTAACAATTCCTTCTTTACAAAATTAGAAGGTGAAATCAATACACAATCTACAAAAGTTATTGGGCCAATAAATAATTTTTTTACAAAAACAATTAATGTTTTTTATGATTATGATAGTGTTGATAAATTGAAAAAACGAAACCTGCAACTCAGTAGCCAAAACACAGAACTTGAAGTATTAAACATCGCTCTTCAAGAAAAAATTTCTCTTTTAGAATCTTTTTCTAAAATAAATACAGATACATTTGCAACAAAAGAAATAATTGCAGCCGATATATCACTCAAAGATCCAGCATTAGGAAGAAGTATAATCCAATTAAATCGAGGCAACAAAGATGGCATTGAATCGGACCTTGTTGTTGTGAGTCAATCAGGATCATTAATTGGTATCATCAATGATGTTTATGAGGATTATTCAAATGTGATATTAATAGATGATATTACTTCCACGATTCCTGTTTTTCTTCAAACTAGTAAAATATCAGGAGCATTAATTAGTGATGGAGACAACATCTTTATGGATTATGTTGACGCATTAGAAAATATTACTGTTGGTGATAATGTACTTACTTCATCTTTAGGAAATGTAGTACCAGCTGGAATACCAATCGGCAGAGTGTATCAAGTAAATAAAAACAATGAACTATTCCTGACCATAAAAATTGAATCATTTGAGAAAATCAAAAATATCAATAAAGTCAATGTGATTAAGGACTAGAATGCAATATCTACAGCTAAGCTACTTGATCCCAAAGATAATATTTTTCTTCCTAATTTCATCGGTTTTAATAGGCATACATATATCATTAATTGAATTCGCATATGCTCCTAATATAATTATTGCATCTATTTTATTAGTGTATCTTAGTTCAAATTTGCAGAATGCTATTTTTTACATTGTTGTTTTTTCAATAATATATGGGGCAATCAGTATTGAAAAAATTGGATGGGTTTTATTAATTTGTAATATTCCATTATTTTTATTCATGATTATAGAATTGTTATCATTAAAAAAGGATAGTTTGATATTTTTATGCTTAATAACTGTTTTATCTGAAACAACTTATAATTTATTACTCAATATAAATAACCTAAGTTCAACCACGTTTATTGATCTACTTACTTACGGGCAGAGTATTCAATTTGATTGTTGGCAATTACTTTTTTAACAATTATTTTGATATTGCTGATTCATAAAACTTATTCAAAAAAGTGGAATTCAAAGATATGCCTGAAACAAAAAACCAATGCATCAGTTAACTTGAGGATATTTATAACTTCTACATTGATATCACTTTTACTTTTCTCAATTTTGATCTATTCAAGTTATAAAACAGATTCAAGTGCATATGGCATAACAATAAATTATGAAAATAATATGCCTGAATCAATCCTTGCATACAGAGGTAATATATATGATGCGAATGGTGTTGCATTGACAAAAAATATCCCTCGTCTAAAATTATCTATTATTCCGAAAAATATAAATGATGCAAAAGATACAGCCAGCATAATAAGATATATTGAAAATATTACTAATATTCCATATTCTAAAATTGAATCAGTGCTTTATAGCGGAATTGAATCAAATGACCCATCAAGACCTATTGTATTGTTAGATGAGCTGACGATTGAAGAGGCAATTATATTTGATGCGAGATTTTCAAAATACAAGGGGATAAAAATCATACAAGATGTCATGCGACAATATGACCAATCTTCTTTATTTTCTAGAATCATTGGAAGCACAGGATTAATTGACGAATCCGAAAAAGATGACTACATTAGTGCTGGTTATAGCTTAAATGAAACAGTTGGAAAAAGTGGGCTTGAGTTTACATATGAAAAGCATCTCAGAGGAATAGACGGTAAAAAAATTATTACAAAACTCTCTAATTCAACCTCTGCTTCATTGCAATTTACTCAAGAACCAAAGAATGGTAATAATTTATATTTATCTATAGACTATAATCTTCAAAAAATAGCTCATGACTCATTAAAGAATTATTCAGAACAGGCAATTGATGACTTAAATATTAAAGAAGATAACTCATCTGAAGGCAGTGTGCTAATAATGGATATTAATACTGGAGATATTCTAACTTATATTTCATTACCAGATTATTCAGGTCAAATTTTTTCTAGACTGCCTAGTAGTAATTCAATTGATGCCTTATTGGCAGATCCTACAAGGCCACTTATTGACAGAAATATTATGGAGAATTTTCCCCCAGGATCAATATTTAAACCCTTCGTTGGTATTGCATCACTTGAAGAAAGTATTGCAACGAAGAGTACGGTCATTGATACGAAGGGTTTTATTACAATTCAAAATCAATACGATCCGGAAATTGAGTATGTATTAAATGATTGGGATAATCATGGTCCATTGAATTTTGCTCAAGGTTTAGCAAGATCATCAGATGTATATTATTACTATTTAGCTGGTGGATATGAAGATGAAACTGAGTATTTTCAAGGACTCGGAGTAGACAAAATACACCAATATGCAAAAAAGTTTGGTATCGGTTCTATCACAGGAATTGATTTACCAGGAGAAATCACAGGGATTCTGCCAAGCCGAGAATGGAAAGAATCCAATCTAAATGAGCCTTGGGTAATTGGAGATACTTATCAGCTTGGCATTGGTCAAAGCTACTTAAAAATAACTCCACTGCAAATGTTAGTAGCAACAGCTGCGATTGCTAATGAAGGATATATTGTTAATCCAAAAATTGTTAGCCAAATCGGTGAAAACGATCAAAAGATTGAACTTAGCAGCCCAAAACGAAAAATTGATATTTCAAAAAGAAATTTAGGCATAATGATGGAGGCAATGAAGCTAGCAGCAGAACCATATGGAACGGCAAATACTGGCAAGCCAGAGAACATAAATATTGGCGGAAAAACAGGGACGGCGGAATATGGTCTACCAACGTACGATGATGAAGGAAAAGCAGAATACAAGACACATGCTTGGTTTAGTGGATTTGCTCCTTATGATGATCCTGAAATTGCAATTATTGTATTTCTAAAAAATGGTGTAGGTTCAACTCATGCAGCGCCAATCGCAAAAGAGGTTTTAGAATACTATTTTAATTCTAAAAATTATGTCTACGAATTACGTTAGGTAAATAATGAAACAATTAGCTATATTAATAATTGTATCTTTCTTATTAATTATTAAATATACTTTTAATAGTCCTAAACTATCCAATAATGAACTTTTATTTTTTTCAAATTACGGTCAGCTTTTTGCACTAATTATAAGTATATCAGTTGCTGTACTTATAATTTACTTTTATGATTTTCTTGAAAATGATGTGCTGGTTTTTTTATTTTTTTCAATCAATATTCTCTTATTAATGGCCTTGGGCATTGATTTACTTGGTAGAGAAGAATATGGATCAATAAGAAGAATATATATAACAAATGAATTCAGTATTCAGCCGTCTGAAATATTAAAATTCCCTATTTTATTAACAACAGCAATTTTATTCAAAAAATTTTATGATAAACAAATTTTACTGATAGGCTTATTATTAGTTATTTATTTATTGCCAATAATACTTATACAACTACAACCAAATACGAGTACTGCACTACTATTTTCTGCATATTTTACAGTAGCAATTTTTCTATGTGGTGTCACTTATAGAGCATTGTTTACAATGTTACTAAGTATATTTGCTCTCTTGCCTATGGTTGTTACATTCTTTGTAGCTGAATATCAATTTGGTCGATTCAGTGCTTTTACTAATCCTGAAATAGACCCTCTTGGCTTATCGTATATCCCAAATCTAGTAAATAATGCAGTAAATAGTAGTGGATTTATAGGGCCAGGATCTATTGATTCAGTCAATTCATTCTTGTTTAATGTTTTAGCTGCAGATAGTGACTTTGCTCTTGCTGTAATTATCGAACAACTTGGATTTATTATACTTATAGTTATTATTATTGCTTTCCTCTTTATATTATGGATAGGGACATCAATTGCACTTAATGCAGATACTCGATTCCAATTCTTAAGCACAATATTAGCTACTTATATCATAGTAATTCAGGCTACTCTACATATAATGGTTAACATGTCCTTGCTCCCTACTACTGGAACAACTCTGCCATTTATCAGTAATGGTTCTAACGCTTTAATAGTTAATTTTGCATTGCTAGGGATTATCATCGGCACTGATCGAAAAAATAAAATAAAAAGTAGTTTGCAAAAATTTTAATTAAGAAGGCTCAACGGCTACTTCTTCTGAAGATTTTTTAGGAATACTTGATGATTTTTTTGAGGTTACTTTTGAAAAAACGACTTTATCATTTTTAACATTTACTTTGATGGTATCTCCACTCTTAAATCTTTCATCTAAAAGCTCGTCAGAAAGTAAATCCTCAATGTCATTTTGAATAACTCGACGTAAAGGTCTTGCGCCATATGTTTCATCAAATCCTTTTTCAGCAAGATAAGTAAACAATGATTCAGTAAACTCAACATTAATTTCTTTTTCAGAAAGATTATGTCTTAAATCATTAAGTTGAAGATCCACAATATTTTTTATGCTTTCCAAATTTAGTGAATGAAAAACTAAAGAATGATCAAGCCTATTGATAAATTCAGGTTTAAAAACTTTTTTAACCTGATCCATGACTTTAATTTTCATCCAATCATATCTTTCATCACTTGAACTAGTCTGATCTGAAGCAAGTGAAAAACCAACATTCCCTCCATTTTGAATTAATTCAGAGCCTACATTCGAAGTCATGATGATAATTGTGTTTCTAAAATCAACTTTTCTACCTTTTGAGTCAGTAAGATGCCCATCATCAAATATCTGAAGCAGCATATTGAAAACATCTGGATGAGCTTTTTCTATCTCATCTAATAAAATTAAGCAATAGGATCTTCTTCTAACCAGATCTGTAAGCTGGCCACCCTCATCATAACCAACATAACCAGGAGGAGAACCTACTAATCTTGAAACATTATGTTTTTCCATAAATTCAGACATGTCAATTCGAATTACATGATCTTTTGAACCAAACATAAATTCGCCAAGTTTATTTGCAAGATAAGTTTTACCTACTCCAGTAGGACCTAAGAAGAGAAATGTTCCAATGGGTCTCTGAGGATCTTTGAGGCCTGCACGCGCTCTCCTCACAGCCTTAGAAACAATTTTAATAGGTTCATCTTGCCCAATAACTTGCTCTTTTAAACTTTCTTCCATTTCTTTTAATCTAGCAGATTCTTCGGCAGCAATCTTTGATAAAGGAATACCAGTCCACATTGAAACTACATCGCGCACATCATTTTCTCGAACCTCAGATGAACTTGTAGTATCTTGTTTTTTTTCATCATCAATATCATTCAATTTATTTTTTAAGTTAATTTCTCTTTCAGTAAGCTCTTGAGCTAATTCGTATTCTTGATTTTCTAATGCTTGTTCTTTTTCTCTTTCAATGGCCTCTAAGCCAGAGTTAATTTCAGTAGCTGATGGAGGTAAAGAATACCTTTGTATTCTCACTCTAGCAGATGCTTCGTCAATTAAATCAATGGCTTTATCTGGTAAAAATCTGTCAGATACATACCTGGAAGACAACTCAACAGCTGAAATGATAGATTCATCAGTTATTGTTAAATTATGATGTTCTTCATATCTGTTTCTGACCCCTTTTAATATCTCAACTGTTTCATCATTGTTTGGTTCATCAACACGAATTGGTTGGAACCTTCTTTCAAACGCAGAATCTCGCTCAATATGTTTATGGTATTCTTCAAGAGTAGTAGCGCCTATTGCCTGTATTTCACCTCTTGCAAGAGCTGGTTTTAAAATATTTGCAGCATCAACAGCTCCTTCAGCAGCACCTGCACCAACTAACATATGTAATTCATCAATAAAAATAATACAATTTTTTGCATTCCTGATTTCTTCTATAACCTTTTTTAATCGTTCTTCAAACTCACCTCTATATTTAGTACCAGCAACTAGTAGGGCTATATCTAAAGTCAGCATTCTTTTATTAGCTAAGCTCTCTGGAATATCTCCTGTAGCAATTTTTTGAGCTAATCCTTCTGCAATGGAAGTCTTACCAACACCTGGTTCGCCAATTAAAACTGGATTATTTTTAGTTCTTCTTGATAAAACTTGAACTGCTCGCTCAATTTCTGACTCTCTACCGACTACTGGGTCAAGCTCATTATTTTGTGCAGCTTTGGTCAGATCAATACCCAACTGATCGAGCGTAGGAGTTTTCACTTTCTTATTAGTGTTTCTAGGAGTTGAAGAGGATGTTTGATCAATTAATTTAGACAATTCAGATCTTACATTGTCTAAATTAACTCCAAGGCTTTCTAAAACACCTGAGGCAATGCCCTCACCTTCGCGCACTAATCCTAATAATAGGTGTTCCGTTCCTATGTATGAATGACCAAGTCTCCTTGCTTCATCTACAGCTAACTCAATGACTTTTTTTGCTCTTGGAGTCAATCCAATTTCATTAGCGTTTGGTCTTTCTCCACGACCAATAATAAATTCAATAGCTGAACGAACCTTATTAACATCAATTTTTAAATTACCAAAAACTTGTCCAGCAACACCATCATTTTCACTGATTAATCCTAATAATAGGTGCTCGGTGCCGATATAGTTATGGTTAAATCTTTGAGCTTCTTCTTGTGCAAGAGTAAGGACTCTTCGTGCTCTTTCGGTAAATTTATCAAACCTGTCTGTCATGTCAAATCCCCTACGTTTAGGCTAACATGGTGCACTTGTCTGATCGATGGTTTTTAAAAATATCTAGTCGGAATTATTTTTGTTCTTCTGGTACGTCTTCTGATGCGTCTTCGTCTTCTGATGTATCTTCTGATGTATCTTCTGATGTATCTTCTGATGTATCTTCTGATGTATCTTCTGATGTATCTTCTGATGTATCTTCTGATGTATCTTCTGATGTATCTTCTGATGTATCTTCTGATGTAT
>JBJKVL010000012.1:0-59894 GCA_045562675.1 Dehalococcoidia bacterium | reverse complement strand
CGGCGTATTTTTCCCAATAGATTATTTACCTAAATCCATTTATTACTTCTGTAATTTATTACCTTTGACGCACGTTGCTGAAGGAATTAGGTTATCAGTATTGTATGGTGATTCAACATTAGATACCTTGCCGCAATTAGGATATACATTTATATGGATGATTATTGCCTTTGGTATCTGTGCGAAAACATTTAAATGGGAGTAGACATATTTTTCATCTTTTAAGATCTAAGCTGGTATTTATTGTATTATGCAGTTTTGTTGTGATTGCATGCTCTGATTCGAGTAATGGATATGAGTCCTCACGTTCTCCAGTATTACCATCATCAGCTTCAGTCATTACAACTGACAACTCAATAGTGCAATTTATGAATTACACAAATTTTTCAACAGATATGATTTTTGATTACTTGAACCTCGCAGAATCAAACATAGCTTTGGAAGAATATGCAGTATTTGGCTTTATCTATCCAGTTGGTAAATTTATCAAAGAAGGCGGGGATTTTAATGGCAAGCCATTTAATACACATGAGGTTGTCCTTTCTGAAGAACAAATTAACGAGATACTTATTGAGATAGAATATTTTTTACGTGCAGATGAATGCGTAAGTAACTATCCTAAACGCATAGACGATCATCTCAATAATTATGAAAAATGGCTTAAGGGTGGTGCAGATGCATCGACTATGCAGGCACTCTGCCCAAGCACTCGCATCGTTGCTATGGGAGTGTCGCCTAGCATTCAGCGAGATGAGCCCGATTTTGTCAATTTCCTATTTCATGAATTCTATCATGCCTTTCAGCAGGATCTTGAGACAGAGGGTGAATGTCGTCAACGAGCAGATCAAGATGGCTCAACCTCCAGTTGGATGATTGAAGGTGGAGCAGAATATTTTGCTCAAATGATGCTGCAAGAAACAGGCTATACAGGAGATTATGGTAGTAATGTTTTACGCAATGCGCAGAATGCTCTGAATGAAGCGGATGGATCGTTTAAAGCGGCTTTTATTCGTACGCCTGATAAAGTAGGGCAAGCCATCCTTCGTTTGCTTGTTGAGCGAGGCGTCATGGACGATGCATTTATAAGAGACGCTAGTTATTTTCATGACTGTAAACGAGAATTTGAGTTTTCAAAGGATAATTCAGATATTATTTTTGCTCTGAATAATTGGTATAAGATTATAGAACGTGATGGCAGATATGAGTTTGCAGACGAAGTTGAAAACAGATCCAGAAGCCAAGAAGCAAATTTTAGTGAACCTCAAAAGAGAGATGCAACTCTAGATACAGAAAGACCCAGTTCTACTCAGCCAAATGCTGTAAGAACAGGATATGCTGATACGGAAACATTTGGACATTGTGAATCAGCAGACCAAAACATGTGTTGGACGTGGCCATCTGATGCACCTCAAGAGTGTGTGGCAGCTGATAAAGCAGGCATTTCCATTGGACTTGGCGCAACTACAGAAATTTTACAGCAATATGAATATTGCTGGGAGCATAGAGCGTATCGAAACTTTATTTCTGTCGCGCCAGTACCAACGCCTGTTCTAAAGCCAACAAAACAACAATTACAAGATGCAGAAGAGCTCATGGCTAGAGGATGGAAGGATCCAACAACAACGCCCGTTTCCTATTACATCACAAAAGATCTTGACCGGGATGTTTTGGATTATGTCATTCCTGGCATGAATGCTGCACAAGAGTATTTAGGGACATATGGACCATTACGTGTATATGTGATTGGTACAGACATTGAAGAGGCAAAACTAGCTGCAGTTGATTTTTGTACATGGTCTTATCCAAAAGATCGGATTGATTATTGCGTAGAACAAGATCAAGGCATTGGTATAGAAGAAATAGCGTTTTACAAGGGCACTAATGGTTTTGCACAGCATTCAAGGGGTGAAATAGCAACACAAGCATATGTTATTGGGAATCCACATATGGGTGGAGGCAATAAAGGATCTGCGCATGAATACATTCACATCTATCAAAATGCACAAATTCTTATCGAAGGAGAAAACAGCGATGATTTAAAATGGCCTATTTGGCTTGAAGAAGGCAGCGCAGAATTCCTTGCATTATACCTCTGGTCTCAGAAAGAACCCAATAGAGTGAATTTTCAAGAGAGCTTGCTCGAGGCATTAGAGATCACTAAAGATTTATCTGTAAAAGTGCCAGGCATTTCTCTAGCAGATGTTGCGACAAACAAGTTACGAGATCGAACGTTTAATTATTGTGGCTTATGCATTGGTAGGGTGCAATATGAGTTTGGTATTTGGGCAACAGCGTATCTGGTTCATCTTACATCGATGGATACTGTTTACAAAGAATATATGCCACAAGTGCATTATTTGGGATGGGTCGCAGCATTTGAAGAAAGCTTTGGTTTATCCGTTGATCAGTTCTATAAAGATTTTGCAGATTTTCTGTTATTAGACACCTCTGAACAATTAAAAATATTGCCTGACTAATTTTGATGAATGATATATTCCGTGTCAGGAAACCCTGTACTTTAGAGCAACGTTGAAATATCCTATATAAATGGTTTGCCCAGGTAGCTCAGTCGGTAGAGCAAACGACTGAAAATCGTTGTGTCGGCAGTTCGATTCTGTCCCTGGGCACCATGTTTTTACTTAGAACATAGACCGCGCTTCACTATCCTATATAATAATTGAATGATTAGATTTATATTTTTGATAATCAGATATTTTCCAACTGAAAAATGGAATTATAGTGAGAAGTGCAGGTAATATATTTATATGAAGTATTTTGTACAAGGTAATAAAAATCGTGTTGGTGCCTCCACTGTATGCATAGGTATAGCTGGTGCTTTCAATGCGCAAGGTAAAGATGTGTCTTTATTTCGAATAGGTAGCGATGAAGCGGCACAACATGATGCACAGACGTTTGCTCATATCGATAACGTTACTGCCGCATCAGAGCCAATAAGTGCTGAGCAATTTACTACAACAGAGATATCTAATGATGGAATATCCATTATTGAAGTTCCGCAAGATATTGATGTACAGCAATTATCTCAGGAAAACGATCGAAAGATATTAGTAGCAGATATGGCCATGGAAATACCAGCAGACTTTGACAGGGTCATACATAATCATGCTGTAAAACCAGGGGTAGATTCAATTGCAGAAAATATTATTCTTGCTGCGACATCTTTATCATCTATTTTAGAGATTACTGAAGCGAGAGTCATTTCATCCAGCAGTTATACAGATAGAGCATCTGTAGAAAATATCTTAATAGGCCCTATTTCGCATGACGCAACTGATGCTTCATATTTTGATAAATTTACAAATAAGTTAATTATCACGCGTTCAGAAAAAGTTGACTTAGTCTTAGGCGCGATGGCAGGTGACACAACATGCGTACTATTAACTGGCGGTAATGAGCCTAGTCCATACATTATTGATAGGCTGCTTGGTAGTCCTGAAACCACTCTTGCAATTACTGATTATGTAACGACTGAAGCTATGGAAAAGATAGGAACAATTGTTGGTACGCAACAAATTGTTCCATCAAACAAAATTGATGAAATTATTAAGCTCTTTAATGATTCCATAGATATAACTAATTTTTAAGATTCTCGTTGTTCCATTGGTGCATGTGAGGCAAGGATCTTTTTGATGCCTTGATCTTTGAATGCTACAGTTAATTCTTGATCATCGCCTCGCTCTTCTATCGAAACAATTAGCCCATCACCAAAACTGTCATGACGGACTTTCATTCCTTCAACATAAGGGGCAAGTTGTTTGCGGTATATGAGACTTTTTCTCTCTTGAATAAAATTTTCACGACTGCGAGATGTACTATCTATCACATTAGTTGTTGCATCTTCACTTTCTAGGAATGATAAAAATCGTGATGGCTTTGAAGATCGAGGAGAACCAGATATATATCTACTACGCGCAGTGGAAATATATAATTTATCTTTTGCTCGAGTAATGCCTACATAGAGTATCCTGCGCTCCTCCTCAATTTCCTCAGGGGTATCAAGTGACATGACATGCGGCAATAACCCTTCTTCTACTCCTGGCAGAAATACAATTGGAAATTCTAGTCCTTTTGCACTATGGAGAGTAGTAAGAGTTACTGCATTCTCTGTATCCTCTACAGCATCAGCGACATCTGCAATTAACGAGAGGTCATGTAAAAATTCTGTTACTGGGTTATCTGCATTTGCCTCATCATATTGACTAGCTATGGAAAGTAATTCGTTAATGTTCTCTCGTTTTGCATGTTGTTGCTCAGTTGTCTTCGCATCTTTATTGATCACAGTTTTTTCATACTTGGTCAATTGTATAATTTGTGACAAGGTCGATTCAATAGATTGTTTTTTGATGCTTGCTTCTATTTCATCATAGATATATATAAAATCGTTGAGTCCCTGTAGTGTTGTAGGTCGTAGTTTCCACTCAGGCTGGTCTTTAGCAGCATTGTTTGTGCTATTTTCATGAATTAATTGCCTAACCATTTCTATAATTGGCTTATTACCTGAATCAGCAAATAGTAGCAGCTTGGCCAATGTCTCTTTGCCAATTCCTCTGGTAGGGGTGTTAATAATTCGCGTAAATGCAATAGTGTCATTTGGGTTTTGGATAATTCTTAGATATGCAAGAAGATCCTTGATTTCTTTTCTTTCATAAAACCGTAATCCACCTACGATACGATATTTAATATTTTGCAATAATAATGCCTCCTCAATAATTCGAGATTGCGCATTTGTCCTGTACATTACTGCTATATCTTGAGGTGCGTTGTTTTGGGAACTTAGAGTTTCTTTGATGGCGCTTGCAATGAAATTTCCTTCATCATCGCCGTTATTAAAATGATTTAGTTCTACAGGCTCACCTGTTACATTGTCTGTCCAAATGTCTTTTTGAATTCTGGCATCTGATGTTTGAATTACATTGCTCGCTACTTCAAGTATTGATTTTGTTGAACGGTAATTTTGTTCAAGTAAAATTAATCGATGCTTGGGGAAATCACCTTGAAATTTCACAATATTTTCTATATTAGCTGAGCGCCATGAATAAATTGATTGATCTGGATCACCTACAATAGTGATATTGTTATGTACAGATGCAAGCAGTTTACTAATTTGGTATTGTAGGGTATTTGTATCTTGGAATTCATCAATCAAAACATGATGAAATTGTTTGGAAATTTGATTTCTAGACACCTCATCATTACTGAGTAATTGATGAGTATATATCAATAAGTCATCAAAATCCAATGCATTGCTTGCTCGTAGATGCTGTTGATAACTATCAGCAATTTCATATATTCTTCGTTCATAACTGGTGCTTCTATCTGAATCAGGATACTGAAAAGTTAATTTTTCATTCTTATTTTTTGAAATTTTATTTAATATTTTATTTGGATTAAAAATCTGTGAATTTAAATTCATATCGTTGATAATCATCCTCATTAACGCTCTTTGATCATCACCATCGTAGATGGTAAAAGAGCGTTCAATTCCTATAGCACTACCATATTTTCTCAATAGCAATGCGCATATAGAATGAAACGTCCCAATGTTTAAATCAACAGCTTGCTGATTAATAAGAGTTTTAATCCTCTCTTTCATTTCTGTAGCAGCCTTTTTAGTAAAAGTAGCAGCAAGTATTTGATGAGGGTGTAAATTTTTATTTAGAATTAAATGTGCAATTTTGCTTGTGATTACTCTTGTTTTACCTGAACCTGGTCCAGCCAGGATAATCAATTGTCCATTTTCATGTTCAACTGCTTCCCGTTGTGTGGTATTTAATTGTATGATTTCCTTAGGCATGTATTATATTTCTTTTATTAGTTTGCAATATTTAATCATTGTTAATAAAAGAAAACTAGTGTGAATTAGTTTTACATTCTAATTATTTAGGAGAACATCTTGGAATTGTTTGACGGAATACTTAGTGATCAAATCCAATCTTTTTTTCGTTATATTGGCTATGGTTTTTTATTTTATTTACTATTAATTTGGTTTGCATCCGTAGTGTGGGTAGTGCGAGATATTGCCAATAGAACCAAAGATCCTATCTCCATTTTTGTTGCAGTTGCAATT
The DNA here is from genome assembly GCA_045562675.1 of Dehalococcoidia bacterium. Taxonomy (GTDB): domain Bacteria; phylum Chloroflexota; class Dehalococcoidia; order UBA2979; family UBA2979. Next base: position 53,806 of record JBJKVL010000012.1, on the reverse strand, counting down.
AGTCTTTTGCTTCCATTTGTTGGTCTTCCTATTTATTTTATATTACGACCTTCAGTTACTCTAAATCAGTCTTTTGAGAATAGCATTGAACAACAATTGTTACTGACAGAAATGTATAATATTGATATCTGTTCTAACGCGCGCTGTCGTAAGCCGTTGAAGGAGAACTGGATAACATGCGTTTACTGTGGCAGGCAAGAACGTAAATTATGTACTAAACCTGACTGCAAGACTGTGATGGCTAAAAAATGGGCTTTTTGCCCTACATGCTCAGCACCTTCTGAGGCTGTACAACAAGCGAGACAAACACAGGACCAACGCAATTTAAATAATAAAAATCAAACACGCATTAAACAAGCAAAACCAAAATCAGCTCCAAGTTTTAATATTACTAAAGTGCTCAATCAATTTGATTTTAGTAAATTAAAAAATCTTAAGAGCAATACAAATAATGTAAACAAAAAAATTGACCAATTAATTAAAGAAAAAAAAGATAACTCAGATCGCAATCCTAACAATTAACTAATTTTTCTGTTTGAAATTAGTTCAGGTTGCTTTTCAATGATTCTAAGATTTCGGTAAATGTTAAATGTCTCCACTGCTCTGAGCGTTTTGCAACTTCTATTCGAAATTCTCTCATTGCCTTGTCTCTTGCTTCTCCTTCAGCGGGAACGCCTTGCAAAAACTTATCTCGCAAAACTGCCATTTCTTCATTGGCCTCTTGCGGCCTTTCTATCCAATGAAATATATAGTCCATATTTTTATTATAGAAAACTATTGTTGGGATAGATTCAAATTCTCCATTTAGAAATTCAGACATAATATCTTGATTGTCATCTTTTATGAAATACCTGGCTTGCATTCCTGTGGCTTCAGACAATTTCGATATTACTGGAAGCCCACGCCAGACATCTGGGCACCATGCCTCACCTAATACCAGCGCTTTAATACCATGAGTGTTTACTAATTCTTGTAGTTGGTGTAAATGACTTTCTTCAGGTATATATTCGTCGTAATTTCTTTGGAACTGATCTTCCCGGATATCAATCATTTCGAGCCATTCATTAAAGGACTTTGCGCCTTGTTCAAATCTTGCTACCGTAACTACAGATGCTATTTCAGACATATTTGCTCCAATCAGTAATATAAATTGTCTTTTATTTGGTAATTTATGTGTTTATAATACTAAATTTTTTGTTAATCTAGTTTTTATTATATATATATTATAGGTAGAAAATTGAAAATCATTATTTCTCTTGCAAAAATTTTGTTTGTTATTAGTGTATTTATTTTAGTTATTACTTCAGTAATAAGATTTTTTGCTACTGAACCAATTGTTCAAGATATCTTAATGGATTATTCAGATGTTGAGCAAAAAACTGATTTTACAAAATCACAGCTCCAGACTACTACAATTGCTATGTCTGAATATCTTTCAAATAAAACCGATTTACTTGATATACGTATGCAAACATCTTCGGGCCCACTGTCTCTCTTTTCACCAAAAGAAATTTTGCATATGCAAGATGTAAAAAATATTCTCTTAAGCATCTATTCTTTACAGTTGGTTAGTTTTTTTTACGCACTAGTTTATATGACCGTTATTTTACTTATTAGGAAAAGCAAAGGCTTACAAGATATTTTTTCTAACTTATTAATAGCTGGATTAGGCGGCAATATTATTTTAATTATTTTGGGCCTGCTGCTATATTTTTCTTTTGATCAATATTTTATTTACTTCCATGAACTTGCCTTTAATAATGACTACTGGATTTTAGACCCAAACAAAGATTTTCTTATCAAGCTATATCCGTTGAAATTTTGGAACTTGATTACTGTTGCGTTTATTTCTTCTGTACTCGTTATTAATACAATAATTTATCTTGCTTCATACACAATGAAAAAAATATTAAAGTAAATGAAGATTATGCATCAAGATAATCGTGTAGTTTATCCGATCTAATCGGATGTCTCAATTTTCGTAAAGCTTTGGCTTCTATTTGCCTGATCCGTTCTCTTGTTACACTAAAATCTCTACCCACTTCTTCAAGAGTTCTAGAACGACCATCTTCAAGACCAAAACGCAATTCTAATACTTTTCTTTCACGTGGCGTTAGGGATGATAGTACTTCAGCAACTTGTTCTTTTAAAAGCTGGTTTGATGCAGCATCTGCAGGTGCTGCTTGAGTATCATCTGGTAGAAAATCTTCTAAATGAGAGTCATCCTCTTCTCCAATTGGAGTTTCTAGTGAAACTGGTTCTTGTGAAGCTTTTAAGATCTCGCGTACTCTGTCTGCAGGTAATTCTAATTCTTTTCCGATCTCTTCAGGGGTAGGTTCTCTTCCATGTTCTTGAACCAATCTCCTTGAGATACGGACCAGTTTATTTATTGTTTCAACCATATGCACAGGTATTCTGATAGTCCTAGCTTGATCTGCGATTGCTCTAGTAATCGCTTGCCTAATCCACCATGTTGCATAGGTTGAGAACTTAAAACCCTTCCTGTAATCGAATTTTTCTACAGCACGGATTAATCCAATATTACCCTCTTGAATTAGATCAAGCAGTGCCATACCTCTTCCAATATATTTTTTTGCTACTGAAACAACTAATCTTAGATTAGACTCTGTTAGTTGTCTTTCCGATCTTCTGCCAGCATACTCAACTCTGTCGAAATAATATTTTAGTTCAGGCCCTTTTTCTTTGTTAATTTTTTTAATTAACTCATTAGAAATGAGTGGGACAAATTTCTTTGATGATGTATTTTGCTCAATCCACTTAACTAATTCTGGTTCTAATAATGCAGTAGTAATTGAAAACTTATTCATAATATTTTTTGCTTTAATTAAATCAATTTTGAATTTGCGCTTAATTCGCATTTGAATAACTTCATCTAAAGTGCCATCAACGGTACCGCGAAAAGTTACATCTTCAATAAGTTCAGAAAATTTTTCAACATTGATTTTGAGAGTTTTTTGTAAATAAGTAAAGGTTTCATCATCTTCTCTTATTTGGTTGCACAATTCTGCAATTATATGTCCAATACTAGGCTCTTCATTATTGACTGCTTTAAATGATTCTTTAAGTTCTTCAATATGTCTCCAATTTTCTATATCTCTGGAGAGTCTTTTTTCATCTGCGGCGGTTAATAAAGGAACCTTGCCAATTTCACGAAGATACATTCTGACGGGATCGTCCAGTTTTGAAGCATCTTCTGCTACCTTTTTAGCAAAATCAACAACTCCGCTAGCTTCCTTTCCAGTAGCATTTTGTATCTTTACAGATATACCTATGCCGGAAAGATGCGAAATCATGTCCTGAGTGTTTATGCCGTCTTGTTTTAATACCTCAATATTCTCTAAGATATCTTCAGCATCTACTATGCCTGTTTTTTTTCCTTTTCTCACTAATTTTTTTACCGTTGTGTTAGTTTTAATACTCAATGCATGCTCCGTTTCTTTTATTATTCTACAACTTCATTGGACTCTGATCTCATTTCTTGAAATAATTCTTTTGATTGTTGAGATAATCCATCTAAGGAATCTTCCAATGTTGATGGTTCTTTTTTAAGCTTTTCACCATCTTCTAAGTTATTTTTTTGCTCTCTTTGTTCTTTTAACTCATCTGCTATATCTTGCGCTTGTTTATTAAGTATTTCTTTTTTCCTCAGAATCCTAATACGTGTACTGATCTCACTAATCATTGATAATACTTCCTCTTGTGAGTATTCAGGGATAGGAGTACTGACTAGTGCGTCTATCTTTTCTCTGAGCGGTATTTCTAAATCATTCAGGTTAGCAAGCATTTTATTTCCAGCATGAATTTCATTATAAATTTCTTTATTGATTGAATCATGAAAAAATTCTGCATCAACCACAGCTGCTAGCTCATTTACTGCTAAGTCATTAAGGATGATTAATCTTAAAATTTGTTCTTCAGGGCCAAAATTAACAGATGAAGTAGTCTTTGCTTTCACAAGCTTTCTACTGTTCACAACTCTAACTTTTTGTTTTCTATGATTTGCAATTTGCTGAGAAATATATGATTCATCTACTTTGGCAAGTCTAGTAAGCTTTTGCGCATAGTGTGCACGAACAATTGGATCAGAAATTTCAGCTACAGAGGGGATCACTTGATTAATTGCTTCAGATAATAATCGAGGATCTGTAATTTTTTGAGATTCAATATTGTGCTGTATTAGATAGTCAGTAATATACTGACTGTTATTAATTAATTCTAAAAACCTTTCTTTTGATTTTTGAACAATACTGTCTGGATCTTCACCGCTTGGCATGTCTGCAATTTTAATTTCTGCAGCAAATTTCTCTTGTAAAGATACCAATCCTTGCCAATCGATTGATGCAACAGCTTCACCATCTAGTTCTTCGCTTGCAGTTGATATTCCTTTTAGAGCAGCAGAAACACCAGCGGAGTCACCATCTAGAGCAAAAATGATATTTTTTGTTAATTTCGTTAGAGATTTTAGTTGGTTGCCTGTAATTGCTGTGCCCATTGAAGCAACGACATTTTTTATGCCATGTTTGTAGCAGCCGATTACATCAAAGTATCCTTCAACAATAATTACTTGGTCTTTTTTTCTTATTTCTTGAGAAGCTAAATCCATGCCAAAAAGAACACTTTTTTTGTCAAAAGTTGGAGAAGTTGGCGAATTAAGATATTTGGGATGAAAATCTTTTTCTATTGTTCTTGCCCCGAATCCTATGACATTCCCTTTCGGGTTCATTATCGGTATCATTAATTTATTCCTAAACCGATCTATGACATCCTGATTAGCTGTGTTATCAGATCGATCAATTGCTAGGCCAGCCTTGATGATGTCTTCAATAGCAATATTATTTTTTCTTAAGTGATCTATTAAACTCTTCTGGCTTTTATTCACACAACCTATTTTCCATTCAGTAATGGAACTGAGTTCTAAATGTCTATTTTCTAAATATTTTTTAAATTCATCACCTGCAGGGGATTGAAGTATATTTACAAAAAATTTTGCCGCCATTTCATTAATTGAATAAAACTTTTCGAGATACTCTTTTTTTTCAGAGTTTTCATTTAGCGTTAGGTTGATTCCTGCAATTTCTGCACAAATCTTTAATGCATCAATAAATTCACATCGTTCATGTTGCTTGATGAATTCAATAACATCGCCGCCTACATTGCAAGCTCCAAAACAGTGCCATCTTTGTTTTGCTTCATCAACGATAAATGATGGGGTTTTTTCTTCATGAAATGGACAATTGGCTTTCCACAGTCTGCCACTTTTATTCAATCCAGATACATATTTGTTAATGACATCAACAATAGAAAGAGCTTCTTTAATTTTTTCTATATCTGTCTGCATAAATTTTTGTCCCTGTAATCCATTCTAGCGACTCAAAGAATTTTATCAATTATTTTTTAATTATTGCGCTATATTTTATTAATTAGGCAAGTTGTCTTTTTGATTAATTACATAAACTTGAGAGGTAGTATTATTTTCTTCATTAATTTCATCAATCTCATTTAAATAATCAATATGTATTATATGAAGACCTGATTCTACTAATTCTATCGGTACAATAAATGTAGTATATTTGTTTTTGATTATATCGTCAGGACCAAATTCAATGATGCCAATAATCTCACCGCTAATTTTTGATAGTTTAATGCCAAATGCTTGATTGATTAATGAACTATCACCAATATTTCCTAATGTGATAAGTATTTTATTAGATTGCAATATTGATGATTCATAAATGATTAAATCAGGTTTACTTATTTTTTCCTTTTTTGATTGTTCTGCATTAATTGGGATTTCAATAGTTTCAGCAAAAGGAATATTTTGAACGCAGTTACAATTTACAATGTGAACAGCTTGCACCCATCCTCCTACATTTACAGAATCAATTCGAGATACATAAAACCATTTTTCTAGAGGATCTTTGGCAATTATATTAATTAAGGTCTTGCCAGGTAAAATTGCAACTAAATCTGATTCAATTGATGGGTTTGTGCGAAGATTTGCAGTAAATGTAAGCGAGAAGGCTGTTTCATCATTTTTCATTGTAGCATCAGAAATCTTTGTCTTATTTGATTCTTCGATAGTTTTGTTACCATTAAATAGTTGATAAGCAGAAAACAGCCAGATGAAAGTCAGCATTAAGATAATAATTGAAATATATTGTGTGATTTTATTTTTCATGATCCAAATTTCATGATATTTTTAAAAGCATATCTAAACTGTTGATCTATGTAATAATATTATATATTGTGTACGTAGCCTTTCGATAAAATTTAAGTTATATTTTCTTAATTGTAAACACTGATTCATTGATACTTGAAGAGGAGACAATGACTATTAAAAAACAAAATCAGTCAATATATTTCTTTGGTGATGGTAAAGCTGACGGAAATACTGGTATGCGCGACCTACTCGGAGGTAAAGGCGCAGGCTTGGCAGAGATGTCAAATGCAGGGGTTCCTGTTCCTCCTGGCATAACAATTTCTACTGATGTTTGTAACGAATTTTTTCAAAATAATTTTATCTTTCCTGAGGAATTAAAAAGTGAAATCAAGGACTCGTTAGCTTCAATAGAGAAAATTGTTGGTGCTGAATTTGGATCTGAAAGTAATCCGTTGCTTGTATCAGTACGTTCAGGCGCTCGTGTTTCAATGCCTGGCATGATGGACACAGTTTTAAATTTAGGGCTCAATGATTTTACTGTAGCAGGCTTAGCTGAACATTCTAATGACGAAAGATTTGCCTATGACTCATATAGGCGATTTATTGCCATGTTCAGTGATGTTGTTTTAGGAGTAAGGAGAAAATCAGATCAAGATGAAGATCCTTTCGAAAAATTATTAAATAAACAGAAAGAGGCACAGGGCGTTGAGTTAGATACAGAATTATCTGTAGATTCACTTAAAAAGCTTGTCTCTGAATATAAAGACTTAGTAAAAAAAGAACTTGGTCAAGAATTCCCAAGTGATCCTTGGGAACAATTGTGGACTGCAATAAGCGCAGTGTTTATGTCATGGCATTCTGACCGTGCAAAAGTCTATAGAAAAATCAATAATTTCTCAGATGAATGGGGTACAGCAGTTAATGTTCAAGCTATGGTTTTTGGCAATCAAGGAGATAATTGTGCGACGGGAGTATGTTTTACACGAGATCCAGCAAATGGCACAAAAGGACTGGTAGGAGAATACTTAATTAATGCTCAAGGAGAAGATGTTGTTGCTGGTGTGCGTACGCCTCAAAAAATCTTTAAAAAAGATCGTAATGAACATGAAGGGCTTTCTCTTGAAGAAACAATGCCAGATTCTCTGAAAGAACTTGTTAAGGTCTGTGACAGCCTTGAAAAGCATTATGGAGATATGCAAGATATTGAATTTACTATACAGCAAAATAAACTTTGGATATTGCAAACTAGAAATGCAAAAAGAACTGGCCTTGCAATGGTCAAAATTGCAGTAGAATTAGTTGAGGAAAAATTAATTTCAAAGAAAGAAGCTATAGCTCGAATTGACCCAGAGCAAATTAATGAATTACTTCATCCTGTATTTAAAAATACAAATATATCTCAAGCAATTGCAATAGGGCTTGCTGCATCACCAGGAGCAGCTGTTGGCTCTGTAATGTTTTCTGCGGAAGATGCTTCTTTGCATGCTTCTAATGGGAAGCCCGTCATTTTAGTAAGAGATGAAACAAGCCCTGAAGATATTGAAGGGATGACAACAGCTAATGGTATTTTAACTGCTCGAGGAGGTACTACGTCTCACGCAGCGGTAGTTGCAAGAGGCATGGGTAAGCCTTGTATCACAGGATGCCAGGCATTGAAAATTGATTATAAAAGCAAAATGATTACAATTGATGGAAAAAACGATATTGCTATTAAAGAAGGAGACATCATATCTATTGATGGTACAACTGGCGAAGTCATGCTTGGTGCTTTGGACACGGAAGCAGCAATACTTCCAGATGAATACCGCAAGCTATTAAATTGGGCGAACGAGCACCGCACAATAAATGTCCGAGCAAATGCAGATACACCAGAAGATGCATTGCGTGCAAGAGAGTTTGGTGCTGAAGGCATTGGTCTTTGTAGGACTGAGCATATGTTTTTTGGTGCAAATAGAATTCTTGCTGTTAGAGAAATGATTTGTGCAGATAATTCTGATGATCGACTAAAAGCACTTGAAAAGATATTACCAATGCAGCGAGAAGATTTTACTGGCATTTTTCAAGCTATGGAGGGGTTGCCTGTTACCATTCGGCTTTTAGATCCGCCTTTGCATGAATTTTTGCCTAACTCAGAAGAAGAAGTCTTAGAACTTGCCAATGAAATTAATAAAGATGTTAAGTTCGTTGAAGAAAAAGTCGAGTCATTAAGAGAAATTAATCCCATGCTTGGTCATCGAGGAGTGCGGCTTGCAGTAACATCCCCTGAAATATATGAAATACAGGTAAGGGCGATCATTGAAGCAGCTTGCGACTTAACAAAACAAGGGGTGGAAGTACTACCTGAAATTATGATTCCATTAATTGGCACATTAGAAGAGATTACATTTATGACAAAACGAGTTCATGATGTTGCAAGTTTAGTAATGGGCGAAAAGGGTACTTCTTTGAAATATTTAGTAGGTACTATGATTGAATTACCCCGCGCATGTTTAATTGCTGATGAGATTGCAGAACATGTTGATTTCTTTTCATTTGGTACTAACGATTTGACTCAAACATCTTTTGGTCTATCTCGGGATGACGCGTCACGCTTTTTACCTGATTATCTGGCTGAAGGAATATTTAAAGTGGATCCATTTGTTGAGCTTGATCAAAATGGAGTTGGTCAATTAGTAAAAATTGGTGTTGAAAAAGGCAGATCAATAAAAAGTGATATTAAAATTGGCATCTGCGGCGAGCATGGTGGTAATCCACCATCAATCAAATTTTGTGCTGATACAGGCATGAATTATGTTTCCTGTTCTCCATTTAGAGTACCGATTGCATTATTTGCAGCAGCACAGGCATCAAGTTAATTTTTATTCAATTTAATGATTCTGCCATCCATAATAATGAGCCCTGATACGACAAAAATGAAGCCAATAATTTCTTGATTGTTTAAAAATTGACTTAATATAATACCATCTAGCATCACAGCAAATACTGGGACAGTAATGGCAACGAGCAATGAATCTGATGCACTTTCTGCATTGATAACCTTAAACCATAAATAGAATCCAATCGCTGTGCCTACTAATGAAATGCCTAAAATACTGATAATGACCTCAAATGAAACAGCAATGGGTGAGAATGAATCAGTGAATAAGGTTAATGCAAATAATAATACTGTCGCAGTTAATAGCATGCCAAATGTTGAGATTGCTGGATCTATAGTATTTAATTTTATTTTTGCCCAATTTGCAGATAATGCATAGAATAATGTAGCAAGAATGACAAGATATTGACCTCTATTATCGATATCTATGCTGAGAATATTTTCATAGCCAATGGTTATGACAATGCCTGAAATACCTATAACAACGCCTATTAATCTATGTAATGCAAATTTTTCTTCACTAAGAAATGTGGCACTAAGAATTACTCCAAAAATTGCCGCACATGCATTTAATATAGAAGCTAAGCCTGCAGATATTGTTTGTTGTCCAGAGGTAATGAGTGAAAACGGTAATGCGTTGGCGAGGATACCTAAAATAATTAGCTTTAGCCATATATTCTTATCAGTAGGCAATTTGATTTTTTTATAGAGCAAAAATAACACTATGCCAATCAGTGCGATTCCTGCACGAAGAAATACAATCATGAACGGATGTAGTGTTTTGAGTAATATTTCTATAAATAAGAAACTGCTTCCCCACATTGCTCCCATGCATAAAGTGAGTAGCCAACTTTTTTTTGACATAAATATCCTGCCTAATGAATCAAAAACTATTCTGTATTTACATTAACTTGGACTATGCTTGCTGTCTGTACAATTTATCTAAATAAAAAATGCTGGAATCATTGATATTACTAGCAGAGATGCCATCACCCAGTTAAATATTGTTCGTTTTCGTGTATCGAGTAGGTATTTGACCATTTTTGTCCCAAGGCCAGCCCAAAGGTTAATTGTTGGAAAATTAATACAACTAAACATCGCACAGCTGATTATTACAAATAAGAATGATGCTTCCTTTGGCATGTAATTGCTAAAAAATCCAATGGACATCATCCATGCTTTAGGGTTGACCCATTGAAATGCAGCTGCACCAAAGAATGAGAGTGGTTGCGCGCGATGCTCATTGTGATCATTGATGGTGTTGCTTCGAACAATTTTGATTGCTAAATAGATCAAATATATCAATCCTATAATTTTCATTATCTGAAACGTGTTCGGATATGTAGTAAATATAGTTTCCAAACCACTGCCAACAGCTATCAACATAATAAAATGACCAAAGGAAATTCCTGCTAAGTGCCACAGCGTTTTTTTATATCCAAAATTCACACCAGAAGCAAGCAACATCATATTGTTTGGTCCTGGAGTCACAGATGTCACAAAAACAAACAATGCCATTACAGGCAAGACATCAAAATGCATTAGGTTGCAACTTCAGTTCTGAAAAACTTGAAAAATGACCATGTGGCCATAGCGCATAGCAAATGCCAGATACCGTGGAGTTGCAATAATGAATCTGGATGACACCAGTCCGTGCCAGCTTTCCCTTGTTCCCAGATATAATAAGCTGCAACGAAGAAGAACACGCCGAGGAAAAACCAAGGATTGTAGGAGCGCTTTTTTTGTGGTGACTGCGTTGCGAGAATGCCAGGAAGCCAAAAAAGAATGATCCACCAGTAATTATCGAAGTTTTGCAGCATTGTTATTGGCGAAATACTGAAGACGATTGCTACAAGAAAACCAATAAAACCAGAAATAACTCTGAAGCTTGGTGACCAAAATCTGAACAAGGCTTCAGAAATAATCCATAAGCCAATGGATACGGCCCATAAATCCAAGTTGATTCCCATTTCTGAGTCATATATCCAGCTACTAATACCATAGATGAGCACAATTGCCACATAAACACTAACAAACATGCGCATTGACCAACCTGCCATTTCTTTGACGTTGATAAGCCAAGGAATAAGGATGTACATGATCATGCTCAAATTATCTATCCAGCCACCCCAATAGGTGTTTGTGCCATGCATAAACATTGAACCGGGTCCGAGGAAATAAGCTCCGCCAATATACAATAAAACGATTGGGGTAAATCCATGATATTGATTGAGGGTTATGCCTGTTTTATGATCCTTTGCTATCGTTTTGATCATAAAAATTGCAGCAACCATGAAACTAATGTTGCTTAAGGCGTTAATTGGCTCACGCACGACACTATGATGAATACGTTCACACCAGCGTGAGACATCTCCCACTGCCATATTTGGGTCTAATCCAATTAAGTAGCCAGCAGCACTTAATGATAAATAAATAGCAAGAAATACGATACTGAACAGAATGGATAGTGGCAGTGCATTGTTGCACCAAAATGCTTTATTGTTCATTATGCCCTCAATTTATTATTTTAGAAATCTTTATAAACAATGGCATGCCTGTCATGCCATCCTTCAGCGCGTACATATTGCGGTGTTGTTTTCATTAAATATAGTGTTTCATCAGGAGGATGGGCGCGACCACGGCCATATTTTTTTTCTCGCATTTTATAAAATAAGTCAACTTCTGTTTGGTCTTGAATTAGATCAACGGTACCTTGCATCCATACAACTTTTGGATTCCATTTGTCTGGATAACTATAAATTCCTTCATCTCTGGTTTCATGCCCCACCCACAAATAACCAACTATCGGATCGTTTTGTACATGCTTTGTTTTTGGTTGGACATCCTGAGTCATTGTATGCACAATCCAATTATCAACAATTGTTGAAACTGGACGCATGATCTCTCTACCATCTTTTCTCCGTGACATAAAATAAGCCATGCATTTAGTTCGATCGCTAATAAAATCATGAATCGTCTGCTTGTATTGTTCCGCAGTGTCTGGGTCAATACCTTTTTCTTTATCCCAATTTGTTTGCTGTTTCATGAACAAAGCCTTTATTATTCAACTGTGACTGTTTTGGCAAGATTTCTGGGCTGATCAATATTTTTTCCTAATTTTTGAGCAATATGATATGCAAGAAGTTGTAAGACGATTACTGTGATGATAGGGGACTGTACAGCACTGGCTTTAGGGATTTCAATCACGTCATGCGCAAGTTTATTCATTCTTTTTTCTCCTTGTTGCACAATGGCGATGATCTTACCTTTACGAGCCTTAACTTGTTCAACGTTAGCATAGATTTTGTCGAATAATCGTTCATTGGTTGCCACAAAAATTGTTGGCATCTGCGCATCGATCAGTGCAATAGGGCCATGTTTCATTTCACCAGCTGAATAACCCTCAGCATGAATATAGGCAAGCTCTTTCATTTTCAAAGCACCTTCCATTGCGATTGGGTAGAGTTGTCCTCTGCCTAAAAAGAGGAAATCGTTATATTTACTGTATTTATTTGCAAGCTTTTTAATTTGAGTATTTAAATCTAATGTATTGCTGATTAATGCTGGCAACTTGACATAATCATTTATTTGATTGTGTATGTTCTTTTTGGTGCTTGACCCACGAATTATTGCAATTTTTAACGCAAGTGCGTGCAAAGCTGCGACTGCTGCAATAAAACATTTGGTACTGGCCACTGCAATTTCAGTGCTTGCTCGCAAGTGAATTGTTGTATCTGCAATTCTCGTTGTCTGTGAGCGGGGAGTGTTAGTGATCGCAATCTGTAATGCTTGTGCTTTTTTGACTAAGTTCATAGCGCGGATGGTATCAACGGTTTCACCAGACTGACTGATTGAAATCACAAGTGTATTTTTATCAGCGATAACTTCTCGATTTGCAAATTCTGACGCATTCTCTACCTGAGTAGGTATACCAGTTAATGATTCAATATAATATCTACCAACAGCTGCTGCATATTCAGAAGAACCCATACCAAGCAAAATGATACGATTAAATGCTTTAATTTCCTTAGCAGTCAGTTGAAAGTCATCAAAATGAATATCATGCTTGTTTTGTTGATAGGTATCTCGAATAAAATCAAACATTGAATCTGGTTGTTCAAAAATCTCTTTTTCTAAAAAGTAACGATACTTTCCTTTTTCGTTAATCGAATCAGAGAGATTAAACTTTTCGAATTTTTTTGATATTTTTTTACCTTTTAAGTTAAAAAAAGATACAGTATTGTTTGATGCAACACCCATTTCACCTGCTTCTAAAAAGGTCATTGAATAATTATTGTTTGTAATTGCAGCAATATCAGATGCAATGACCGAGCTGGTACCATTTTTAGCTACAATAATTCCACCAGCATAGCCAGTACGCGCAAAGACAATCTTACCAGGATGTTTATTGCTCATCACGGCGACCGTATACGCGCCTGTAGTTAATTTAATTGCTTTTGATAGCGCAGTTTCCATGCTTGTTCTAGTAGTGAGAAACGAATCAATAAGATTTGCCAATACTTCGGTATCAGTATCTGAATCAAACCTGACTCCTTTTTTTTGCAGTTTAGATTTTAATTCTGCGTAATTCTCAATGATGCCGTTGTGCACAAGAGAAATGGACTTAGAGGAGCTTTCGATAGGATGTGCATTTTTCAATAATGGGCTGCCATGAGTTGCCCATCTCGTATGTCCAATACCTGAAGTTGGAACAAATTTAGCTGTCTTGGTCTTCAGTTTGTTTACTGAACCTACAACTTTATTTGTATGAATGTTACCTGCTTCATCTTGCAGGGCAATACCTGAAGAGTCATAACCTCTATATTCTAATTGCCTGAGGCCATTATGTAAGATTTTCTTAACATCGCCTTCACCTGTATAGGCAATTATTCCGCACATATAATGTCTCCAATGCTACAAATTATTGTATCTTATTTTCGTACTCGCCTTGATAATTTTTTGGCAGTATCTCTGCTAATTTTTTCATCATTACTTCTGTACCTTCTCTAGCTGCATTTGCATCAATTTTGTCAGTAGATAAGTAGAACATTTTTCCAAATGTAATTGTTAAAATTGGCCTACGGTTCATGAAGAAACCTCGCAACATTTTCATTTTTGTTAGTTTCTGAGTTCCGGTAATGCCAACTGGCACTATGGCACATTCTGCTAGCATTGCCAACATTGCTGCTCCAGGGTATCCTTTTTTTAATTTACCATCCTTGGAGCGAGTCCCTTCTGGAAACATGAGGATTGGTTTTCCATTTTTAATAATTCTTTTTGCAACCATCATCGTTTTTGTGTCTGCTGAAAATCTTTTTACAGGAAATGCTCCATATGCTCTAAAAAACAAACCAATAAACGGTATTTTGAATAATTCATTTTTAGCCATTGGTCTGGTTTGTCTCGGAATTGAGGCAAGAACAAGAGGAGGATCAATTTCATGAATGTGATTTGCTATGAATATACACCCACCTTTTTTTGGAATATTGCTCTTATCAATAATTTTCCATCTTGCAAATGTACGAAAAATAATATGAGATAATATTTTTGCGATTAATCGAGCAATTGGCCCAAACAATATGATTGATAAACTACCTAATTTGATCTTATTCATTACTTGCCAAACTTTTTTGATATATGTCGGAGCAGAAGTTAATCAACTCCTGGATAGATAAGTCAGCAGTTTCTACAATTGTCGCATCATCTGCAGCTTGTTCAATTGTTATAGCACGTTTACCCGTTTGGTCTTGATTATCTCGATGTAACGTTTGCTCAAGTACATCCTCAAAAGAACGTGAATCACCGATATGATTCAATTCTTCCATTCTCCTTGTTGCTCGAATTTCAGCTGGTGCATGTAAAAAGAACTTTATATTTGCTTCCACTAATACTCTTGTCCCTATGTCTCTCCCCGCCATAACAATGGGAGATAGCTTTGCATGATTACGTTGATACTCAACCATCAAAGTTCTAATTTCAGGTATTTTTGAAATTGTAGAAACATTATCTTCAATTGTTTTTTCACGTAATTTTTTTGTCACGTTTGTTGCATTAAGTTTAATTTCTGGTTTTGAAAATATATTCCAAATTACTTTGAGATCCACATCTTGCACATGCTGTATGATACTTTGTGTGTCCTGTAAATCTATTGCATTGTCAATAACTGAGAGCGTTGCAGCTCTGTACATTAAGCCGGTATCGAAAAATCCGATTTTTAATGAATCTGCGAGGCCTTTACCTAAGGTTGTTTTGCCTGAAGCGGTAGGGCCATCAATAGCGATTGAATGGGCTAAATTTGTCATTGATTCTTCTGAAGCTGTAATTTTTTTTCCTTAATTTATACAATACTAGCAAATAATTTATCTTGAGGAAAATTGTTTTTAATTTTTCATGCAATAAATCATAATCCAACCATTTGCTTCAGGGCATCGATTTTTTCTGTGCTCAACTTTTTTATTTTTTTATTTTCTAAATCTGCCAATAAAACATTGCCAATACGTATGCGTTGCAGCATTTTGACATTAAATCCTAAATACTTAATTAATCTGCGAATTTCTCTCTTTCTACCTTCGGTTAAAGCTAGACGTAAAATCGCATCTCCATTTTCAGTAATATTTTCTATTTGTATGTTTGTTGGCTTAATAAAAATATCATCAACTTGTAAGCCATTTAAAATTTGAGGGAATACTTCTTTATCTGGAATACCAGAAATGTGAACTAGATATTCCTTTTCTATTCTATATTTTGGATGCGTGAGTCGATAGCATAATTCGCCATTTGTAGTTAAAAGCAGAATGCCTTCAGATTCTTTGTCTAATCTGCCTATATGCACAAGATGATTATACTCCTTAGACATATCATCATAGATAGTTTTTCTTTTTTGAGGATCTCGCTTTGAAACAATAATGCCCCTTGGCTTGTTGTAAGCAATAGTTATTTCTTCTTGATCTGCATTTATTTCTTGATCGTTGATTGTCACTAAATCTATTTTTGGTGAAATTTTTTGTCCAATCTTAGCAACAGTGCCATTAACTAATACAGATCCTAGTTCTATGAAATTTTCAGCTTGCCTTCTGCTAAATGAAGAATTGTTTGCAATGAATTTTTGAATTCGCTCTTCTTGATCAGTCATACGTTTATATTTTATCGCTAATATTAATTGGCAACTCTGCTCTCTGTGCTTGCATAACTGCGTTAGTAACTGTTATTCGTTTCTCAGCAAATGCTTGTAAGGTTGCAAGGATAAATTTTGGTTCTACTGACAATCCTCTTTCTCGAATATCTAGAAACAGTGCAGAATTTTCTATCTCTTTATCGCCAATTAATGAACTATCATTATTAGCTTTTTCCCATAAATGATTATTTTCCTGATCTTGAATTGAGAATTGACAGTAGGTAGCTACTGGCCCACGATCAACTTCTTTTATTGCTTGGTGCATCATAACACCTGAATCGATAGATTTTGAGCGAATTAAATCAATGATGACTTCTTGCCATGTTCCTGTTGGCCCATTTGGTAAGGCTGGGTGTAAATTCAATAAATAATGTTTTTTACAAAAATGATCAGAAAAAATTAACATATATCCACCGAGTACACCGATATCATATTCATAACTTGCAATTAAGTCAGATATTACTGAATCATATTTTATACGCCATGCAGGTAACTCATTTATATCTGAGTCATCTGTATTATGAACTTGTTTAAATTTTTTAGAGGAAAGAGTAATTATTGGGATGCCGTTTTCTTCAACAAATTGAAAAAAATTATCTGTTGCATCGAACTCACCTTTTTCTCTATTTGAAAATACAAAACTGATTTCTGCGTCTATTGCCTTAGTCTGAATTGCATTCATGACATTGCTAAACATTCCCATTGAGCCAGGCCCACGTGCGGTAGTAAACCATCCTATTTTTAAAGACATCTATTCACTCTCTTCACCAAGATTAATATTGGTTAATTGCTCCTTAAGCACTTCAATATCTGAGTCTACTTTTGCGAGCTCTTTATCAAGTAATTTAGCGATTTCAATCCCTTCTTTATATAGTTCAATGGATTCATTGAGTGGGAGTTTGCCTGATTGCAATTGTTCACTAATTCCTTCTAAACTATCTAGCAACTGCTCAATATCTAATTTTTTTTCTTTAGTCATCTTTTTCCCCAATCTCAGCTTGCACTGAACCATCTGAAAGAGTAATGGTAAATTTTTCTTCCTTTTCTAATTCACTTGTTTTAGTAAGAATTTTTTCATCATGATTAGTAATTATTGAATATCCTCGGTTTAATACTTTTTGTGGAGATAATGCAGTTACCACTTCTTTGAGAGCATTGACCTGCATTGTCTTGTTTTGGCTTTGCTGTTCAATATCATTTAGGCATGATTCTAAAATATTGTTTGCAGACATTCTTATTTTCCCAGTATCAAAAACATTGTGTGCCATTCCTTTTACTATGATTGCAATTGTTTTTTTTACTTGTTTAATTCTAAAATAAACTGCGTCTTGGATAGATTGAAATGAACTACTTGCTTTAAATGTTACTTCTTGAATATTTGGAGTTATCACTTCTGCAGCTTCTGATGGTGTAGCTGCCTGAAGATCTGAGACCAAATCTGATAAAGTCCAATTTTCTTGATGACCTAAGGCTGTGACAATTGGAAAATTCGATTTGTATATTGCTCGAACTACTTGTTCATTATTAAATGCATCAAAATCATCATTCGATCCACCACCTCGCGCAATAACTGTAACATCTGGTTTTTTTTGATTCATTGTTTCTAGTGCATGGATAATTTCTGTAGGGGCCTGTTGTCCTTGTACGCTACTCGGACTTATGTATATTTTTGCAATTGGCCATCTTCGCTTTAATATAGTTAGCAGATCATTAATAACAGCCCCATGTTCAGAAGTAACGATGCCAATAGATTTTGGATATTTTGGTAGGAGTCTTTTTCGTTCTATAGAAAATAATCCTTCTTCTTCAAATTTTTTCTTTAATCTCAAAAAATCAGCATGCTGAGGTCCTGTTTCTCCAAAAAAAATGAAATCTACAACAAGCTGTAATCGACCTTTCTTTTTATATACATCAATGCTGCCATGTGCGAGAACCGTATTGCCTGATTGTATTGATTCATCAAGTTTTTCAAAGCTATTACTAAAGGCTATGCAATCAATGCTATTTACTCCATCTGACAAAGAAAAAAAGTGATTGTTATTCATTGAATATGTGTAGTTAGTTAATTCACCTTGAATCCATAAATTTTGTAACGACGTGCTATGAATGACAGTGCTGATATTATTAATTAGATCAGATACAGAAAGATAGTCACTTATCCCAGTCACATGATTTGATGCAGCATCATTACTCGGTGATACGTTCAAGGTATTCTCCGCTATCAGTTGAAATTTTCAATTTATCTCCTGAATTAATAAAGAGTGGAACATTAATAGTGAGTCCTGTTTCCAAAGTTGCTGGTTTTGTTGCACCTGACGAAGTATCACCTTTTAATCCAGGATCTGCTTCCTTAACTTCAAGGATAACAGCAGGAGGCAATTCAATACCTAAAACTTCATTGTCGGCCATCATGCCTTGTACTCCAGAACCTTCAGTAATAAATTGCATTTCTGTTTGAATCATCTCGCTATGAATAGCAACTTGCTCATAGGAATCATTATTCATGAAAATATGTTGATCGCTTTCTTTATATAGATATTGCAATGTTCGTCTTTCAACGTTTGCTTCTTGTAACTTTTCGCCTGCATTAAATGATTTTTCAGTAATTGATCCATTTCTGAGATCTTTTACTTTTACTTTATATACAGCTGATTTTTTTGTTTTTACATGTTGCACCTGTAAAACTTGTAAAAGCCTACCCTCAATTTCGATGCTATTGCCTTTTTTTAAGTCTCCTAAGTTAATCATTAGATTGCTCCTTAATTATTTATTAGCAGTTGTAATTTGTCTCAATTTAGTATCTGTTACTTGGAACATATCTTCAATACGAATGCCACCCCAACCTGGAATATATATTCCAGGTTCAATGGTAATAACTGAACCTGGAATTAAAATATTTTCTGAATTTTTATCTAAATAGGGTAATTCATGTATTTCTTTTCCAACACCATGCCCAAGCCCATGTATAAAAAGCTCAGCAATATTAGCCTCGCTAAAAACTGTTTCGGCTATTTCATGTACGTCTTTTCCGCGCATTCCAGCCTCGCATCTTTCTGATGCCATTTCTTGTGCGAGCTTAACTATAGAGTATATTCTTTCAAACTTCTCATTTTTTTGACCGATCCATTTAGTTCTTGTAATATCTGATGCATAGCCATCAAGATAAACACCTAAATCAATGAGTACCATTGAGTTGTCTTTTATCTCTTCATTTTGGGGTTTTGCATGGGGCATTGCGGCTCGAGCGCCTGAAGCGACAATTGTATCAAAGGACATCTTTTGAGCACCTTGTTTTTTTGCATAGGATTCAATTTTATGTACAAGTTCTATTTCTGATATACCTGCTTGTATTTGACTAACTCCAAACTCAACGACATCGCTAGCAAGTATTGCTGATTGTTCGATTTTATTAATTTCATCCAATGACTTCGTTGCACGCAATTTAATTAGTAAATCATCTTTCTCTTCAATGACTGTTATTTTTTTATCAGAACTCAGATGTTTTATAAGGTGATTATATTCTTTTAAACTTATATCGTTTTCTAATAGGGCAATATTTTGTGCGGCAGAAGCATTGATAATTTCAATTATATTTGAGACCCCATGTCTTTTACCAATCGAAACCTTCCAGTTTTTAGCTTCCTGTTCAGCTTGCGTTGTGTATCTTGAATCAGTTGCTAAGTAATTTTCTTTTCTATCAACAAATAACCAAGCATTTGAACCAGAAAAGTTTGATAACCATTCAATATTTGCTGATGACCTAATTATTAAAGATTCATAATCAGATTCATTTAGTGCATTACGCAACCTGTCTATATTTAGTTCTTTAGTCATTCTTGTTTTGCAAATATTCATTAATTAAATCAAGGGCTGCAAGATAGCCAGATAGACCAAAACCTGATATTTGTCCAATAGCTATTGGTGCTATATAAGAGTGAGAACGGAATTCTTCTCGTGCATAAATATTTGATAAATGCACTTCTACTGCTGGAATGTCTATTGACTCTAAAGCATCAGCTATTGCAATAGATGTATGAGTGAAAGCTCCTGGATTAAAAATAACTCCATCACAACTTGAATTTTTTTGCAGAGTATCAATTAATTCACCCTCGTGATTGGATTGAGCAAAAATTAATTCTATATTGATTTGTTGAGCCTTTTTATTTAGAGCTTTCTGAATATCTTCAAGCGTATGGTTGCCATAGACATCTGGATTGCGCTTTCCTAATAAATTTAAGCTTGGGCCATTTAGTATCAGAATTTTCATTTAATTAACCTTCAATAGATATTATCCTGTAAAATTTACTAATCGTAAATCATATTTTTTGATTAATCAGTAAATTACTCTCTGTTTTTTTCAATTGATCGGGTATTTTTAAGCGCTTTTGAAATTATAGGTCGGTAACCTATAGTGTTAATACTTGTATATATTTGAGTTGTATTAGCAGAAGTATGGCCTAATAACTGTTGAACAATTCGTAAATCAGCATTATTTTGAACTAGATGAGTGGCAAAAGAGTGGCGAATTAAATGAGGATGAATTTTTTTTAAGGAGCCAGCTTTTTTACCATAGTTACTTGTTATTCTTTGAATTGCTCGTGTAGAAATTCTATTTCCCATTTTGTTTATAAAAAGTGCGCTTGAGTTATTTTCATGCATTAATTGTGGTCTTGCATTTTTTAAATATTTTGATAAGCTTCTGTCGGCTTCTTCTCCGTATATACAAATTCGCTCTTTCATTCCTTTCCCCATTACCCGAATTTGAAAATTTATTTTATCAATATCATTTACATCCAACGATACAAGTTCTGAAACTCGAACACCTGTAGCATAAAGTAATTCCATGATGCAATGATTTCTAGTTTCAATAGGATTTGACTCTTTCGTATCATCAGAAATCAATTCGCTTACTTCGTTAATTGTTAAATATTTTGGTAGCGATTTTGGTAGCTTCCTATATTTTAAGTTAAGAATGGAATCTCCAGGTTCATTTACAAGATTATAATCATTAACAGCGATCCACTTATAAAAAGATTTTATTGATGCGGTAATTCTTCGAAGAGATTTTTCAGAATAATCATTAGAGGATAATTCATCTATAAAATCTCTGGCATTTACTCTTCCAGCATTTAAGTAGTTTATATTTTCAATATCAAGGAAATTCAAAAACTTGACTATATCATTTGAATAATTTCGTACTGTGTACATAGATCTGTTTTTGATTTCAGATAAATATACTATATATTCATCTAGCGCTTTATTTTTTGTATTCATATCATTAGTATAGCGTCTTACTTAACATAAAGCATTAAAATAAGACATTAATTTATAGTGTGCTATTTTTTCTTTGCCGGTTTGTTTCTCTTTTTTTCCATTAGATCGGATGCGACTTCAATAGAAATTTCTTGTCCAATAAGATCTTTTGGAATGCTAGCATTAATCTTTCCATCAGAAATATATGGGCCAAATCGACCATTTTTTTGTAGTAGAGGTAACCCAGTATTGGTATCTAGACCAATCTCTTTATTAGTTGGCTTTTGTCCTAATAGTTGGATTGCTTTCTCTAGAGTGATAGATTGTAGTTCTTCATATGTACTAATTGATGCCGAGCTTGAACCAGATTTAAGGTATGGGCCATTTTTGCCATAGTGAGCAGTAACCAATTTATCATCCATAGGATTAATGCCTAACTCAATCGGATAGGCCAACAATGAGAGAGCAGTATCTCTATCAATTTCTTCAGGATTCATATTTGGCCACAACCCAGCACGTTTAACAACTGGATCGTCGAGTGCTTCATTTGTAACTTGAAGATAAGGACCAAATTTACCTGTCTTTAGCTCAATATACCCTCCATCAATGTATTCACCCAAATTTTTTCCTTGAACAGCTAGTGAATTTAACATATCTTTTGCTACATCAATATTTAGTTCATCCGGTGCTATCTCTACCGGCACGGCAATTTTGCTATCGGTATCCCCAGCTTGCAAATAGGGGCCAAATTGTCCCACTCGCACTGCCATTTCTTCACCATTATCATCATTACCTATGGCAATTGAAGAAATTAATCTTGGGTCAATGTTATCCCAGCAATTTTCTATTCTTTTTTGTAGACCAATCGTTGATAAATTGTCACTTGTCTGCTGATCTCCAAAATAAAATTGTGAAAGCCAAGGCGCACGGTTGATTTGTCCTGTAGAAATCAAATCAAGATCATTTTCCATGCGAGCAGTGAAATCTAAATCGACTAATTCAGGAAAATAAACTTCTAATAATTGGGTAATTGCTATTCCAGTAAATGTTGGAATCAGAGTCGTCCCTTTCTTATAAGCATATTTTCTATTAATGATTGTTTGGATTGTTGCTGAATATGTAGATGGTCTACCAATGCTTAATTCTTCTAACAATTTTACTAAGCTTGCCTCAGTGAATCTGTTGATAGGCTTTGTGATGTGGTCTGAGCTACTAACATTTGAAATTTCCAAAGTATCGTTTTCATCAATTTTTGGAAAAATTTGGTCAGAGTCTTCAGAGTCTTCATCATCTACATCATCTACATCTTCTTTATAAAGCACCTGAAATCCATCAAAATCAATCTTAGAACCTTGCGCTATAAATTCTGCTTGACCTTCTTGTTCTAAAATGGATGATGCAGCTATTTTCATTCTTGTCGCTTGCATATTGGACATTTGAGATGCTAATGTTCTTTGCCAAATAATTTTATATAGTTTTTTTGCGTTTGGCGTTCTTGAACTTGGTATTTGGTCTGGATGCATAGGTTCGTTTCCAGTTGGACGAATGGCCTCATGCGCCTCTTGAGAATTTTTATTTTTATTAGCGTGTATACGATTTTGTGCTGTTAGATAATTTGCACCATATAGCTTTGTTACAGTATTGCGAATACCATTTATTGCTTCACTTGATATCGAGACTGAATCTGTTCTCATATAAGTTATGTGGCCATTTTCATATAATTCTTGCGCAGCACTCATTGTATTTCTGGTAGACATTTTTAATTTTCTGCCAGCTTCTTGTTGAAGGGTTGAAGTTGTAAATGGACGAGGCCCTTGTTTTTCATATTTTTGAGAGGTGACAGCATTAATTATTAGCTCATTACTTTGTAACTCTTCAGAGATTTTTAGTGCATTGTCATAAGTTAGCTTAATTGTTTTTGCTTCATCTATCAATTTGCCAGTCTCTCCATTGATGTCTTTTCCTGTAGCAATTCTCTTTTGAGCTATGGCTGACAGTCTAAATTGAATGATTTCACTATTTTCATTTCTTGCATCAATGATTAAGCTAGCATAATCTGTAGCTTGAAATTTCATTCGAATTCTTTCTCGATCAACTAGAATTTTGAGTGCTGATGATTGCACTCTTCCAGCGGACAAACCTTTTTGTACTGTTCGCCATAAAATTGGAGATATTTGATAGCCAACTAGTCTGTCAAGAATTCTCCTAGCCTCTTGAGCTGCCACTAGATCTTCATCAATTTCACGAGTATTTTTAATTGCTTCTTTAATTGCACCTTCGGTAATTTCATGAAATACCATTCTTTTAGCAGGAATTTTATTTCCTACTTCCTGCAATATATGCCATGCGATTGCTTCGCCTTCTCTATCCTCATCAGTAGCAAGGTAAATAGAATCTGCAAGTTTTGCAGCTTTTTTTAACTCAGATACTCTCTTTTTTTGCTCAGCAGTCATTACATATGTTGGCATGAAATTGTCATTGATGTTTATTCCTATGACTTCTTCACTGAATTCTTTCCTGTATTTTTCAGGTATTTCAGATTTTTTTGATGGTATATCTCTGATGTGTCCAACTGACGCAAGGACCTCAAAATCATCAGATAAGAATTTTTTTATTGTTTTTGCTTTTGTAGGAGATTCGACAACTACTAAATACATTTTATCCTTCTAGAATATTATCTTATTTATATTTAGATAATTCAATGTTGCGTTTACTGCAACAGAATTCACTAAGAAAATTTAAAAATATTATATTTTGTAGCTGTTTAAGATTCTTGCTGAATTGCTTTTTCTTTAGTGATTCTGATCTTTTTAATTCGATGACCTCTGATAGAAAGGACCTTGATATTTAAATTATTCTCTGACGAACTTGTCTCAATTTTAATTTGATCGCCTGGTATGGCTAGGCGTCCTAATTCTGTCAGAATCAATCCTCCTATACTATCAAAATCTTCATTATTTTCATCAAATTTTGTAAAATCATTTATTTCTAAAACATCCTTTAAGTCATCAATGGGTATGCTTGCATCTACGATTAATTCATTAGCAGAAAGTTTTTCTATCTCATTTTCTTCATCATCATATTCGTCTGATATTTCACCAACAATTTCTTCAAGTATATCTTCAACGGTAACTACACCAGCTGTTCCTCCATATTCATCAACTACAATTCCTAAGTGGATTTGATTTGCTCTAAAATCAGTTAAGAGAGCATCAGCTTTTCTTGACTCAGGAACAAAAAAGGGTGGTCTTAAAATTTCGATAATGCTTTCTTTATCATCTTGCATATCAAGAATCAAAAGATCTTTTGCGTATAAAATTCCAGTTATAGTATCAATTGAATCTTGATATACTGGTATTCTAGTATACCCTGATTCTGCAATAATCTCCTTTGCCTTTGCAACGGTAGTATCTTCAGACATAGCTGTTAAATCTGTTCGTGGCGACATCAGCTCACGTACAGTTTGACTATTCATTTGCAAGACCCCTCTAATCATGCCCCTTTCCTGGATATGAACGTTATTGTCAGCTTGATAATTTAAAATATTTAATAGTTCATCTATTGGCTCTGGCTCAATTAGTTTAATGTCACGTCCTAAAAGCTTACTTACAAAATTGACTGGCCTAGTGACAACCCAAATAAATGGTGAAAAAATTAATAAAACAAAATCAATTAATTTTGACAGCCTATAACCAACAAATTCAGGATTTAGTAGTGCGATTTGTCTAGCCGTTTGTCTGATTAAACTAGCTGAAATAATAACAACAATAATCGTAGTAAGACTTTTTTGGATATCTCCAGTTAATAAATTAATCTGTTTAGCAATTAGAATCGTTAGTATGATTAACATTGCGGTCGATGCAGAAGATATCGAGCTTAAAATATCTTGACGTTGATTAATATATCTTCTCAGAATAACTGTCAAGTCACCAGTAGATGCAGGAGTCCTTCTGCGACTTATAGCAGTGATACTTGCCTCAGATAAGGATAAAAAGAGCAGAATTAAAGATAAGATAGAAATTAAAATTAACGTCAAAGTTGATTATTGTATGAATCTGAGAGTTTAGATTCATCCTTTCTTTTGATTGTAGTATAGGGAAGTAAAATTATTTTTTCAATAATTTTGCAGGGTTTCCTGCCCATGTTTGATTTTTTGGAATATTTTTTGTAACAACAGAGCCAGCTCCAATATAAACATTGTCACCCACACTTACAGGAGCTATTAAGGTCGAATTGCTTCCTATAAATGCATTTTTTCCAATTTTAGTTTTTGATTTATTTCTACCATCAAAATTTGCAGTTACTACGCCCGCACCTATGTTTACAGATTCTTGTAATTTTGCATCTCCGATGTATGCAAAGTGATTAATTTTGGAATGTGAGCTAATAGTCGAATTTTTGATTTCAACGTTTGTGCCTATTTTGACTTTAGACATGACTAGTGTTTTTGGCCTAATATGTGAATAAGGGCCAATTGCTACATCATTGTCTATTTGCGATTGATTGACTGTCGAACTTACTATAGAAGTGTTGTTTCCTATAACTGAATTGGAAACTGATGCATTTGGGCCAATTGTACAATTTTTACCTATTTTACTTATGCCTTCTAAATGTGTATTAGGCAAGATTTTTGTCTTAAGTCCAATTTCTACGTTATAGTCAATGAATGTACTTTCCCAATCGATAATCTGAATCCCTTTTTTTGTTAATTTTTCAAACAATCGAAAACGGAGTAATTTACTCACTTCAGATAGCTGTTCATCTGTATTAACCTGCAAAATATCATCTGTATTTGCAAAGTCAATTGACGCTATTTGATTGCCTTCTAATGAAGCAATTTCTATGAGATCAGTTAGTAAGAATTCGCCATTTTTTGCTTTCTTGATTTTTTTAACAGCATCGATTAACCAATTATTATCAACTGCATATATACCAGCATTTAATTTATCAGTTGATTTATAGTTTTTGTTTTCATCAATGTTAGTAATTGATTCCTTGTCAAATATTACTTTTCCATAGCCTTGATATCGCTCTCCAGCAATTAAAGCAATAGTTATAGGGCAATTATTTTTTTCATGCTTGCTAACCAGCCGTTTTATTAATTTTGAGCTTATAAGAGGTAAGTCACCGTTTACAATCAAAGTATATTTGTAATTTGATAATGTCTTTGAACTAATTTTTACGGCATGACCAGTTCCTAAGGCCTTATTTTGCTTAATTAAAGTAACTTTTTTTTGTACATTTGCTTCAAATGCTTTTGTCAAATTACTGGGTATTACAATTGCATTATTTTGAATACCGGCTTCTTGTATTGCGTCGATAATAAAAGATGCAATATTTTTTCCAGCTATTGGATGCAGTGCCTTATGGTCACTTAAATGAAACCTTGAGCTTCTGCCTCCAGATAATGATAACGATATCCATTTTTTCATTAAATTACCTTATCTACTTTTATCAAACAAAATATAGTATAAAAGCATTCATTAACCCACATTGTCAGTGGTATATTGGTTATTATATTGCATTAATATAATTTAAGGTTAATTTATTGCTAGTTAATGATATACGGAATAATTTTATAAATTTTTTTGAAGGCAATAATCATATGCCTATCCCTTCATCATCTCTCGTACCACATAATGATCCTACCCTTATGTTTACAACTGCTGGCATGGTGCAATTTAAACCTTATTTTATGGGCATTGATAAACCACCTGCAAATAGACTAACTTCTATACAAAAATGCTTTAGAACTACTGATATAGAAGCTGTTGGAGATTTATCTCATCTGACATTTTTTGAAATGTTAGGTAATTTTTCTGTAGGTGATTATTATAAAGATGATGCCATTTTGTGGGCATGGGATTTTTTGGTTGATCGGTTGTCTATAGATAAAAAAAGACTATGGGCAACTGTTTATGAAGATGATGACGAAGCATTTGCTTTATGGAAAAAAATAGGCGTTCCTCAAAATAAAATATTACGATATTCGGCTGAACAAGGTAATTGGTGGGGGCCTCCTGGAGCAAGTGGACCATGTGGGCCATGTTCAGAACTGCATTATGATTTTGGAAAACCTACTAAAAAAATAAAAGATTATGACGAATCCAATGATCACCCAGCACTAGATTCAGGTAGATTTTTAGAGATATGGAATCTTGTATTTATGAGTTTTTATCAAAATGAAGCGGGTGAACGTGAGCCATTGCCAGCAACTAACATTGATACTGGTGCAGGACTAGAAAGACTAGCAAGTGTTGTACAAGGCGTCCAATCGGTGTATGAGACTGATGAGCTTAGTCAGATTTTACCAGTCTCTGCCAGTGCATTGAAAATAGGTAAAAAATTTACTGAAGAACAAGCATTCTGGATTCGTTCAATTTCCGAACATTCAAGAGCTTTAGCTTTTTTAATTTCTGATGGGGTCCATCCTTCCAATGAAGGCCGAGGTTATATTTTGCGCAGGTTGCTTCGAAGAGCCGTGTACGGAGCATATAAATTAGACACCACAGATCCTTTTTTATCCGATGTTGTTAAAAGTGCTATAGCTGTTAGTTCAAATTATTATCCTTTAGTAAAAGAACAGCAAGCACTTATTTTAGACTTAGTAAATAATGAAGAGGCTCGATTTCAAGAAACTCTTTCTAAAGGAATAGGGATGCTTGACGAACAACTATCAAATATTCCTCCTGGGAAAAAATTATCTGGAGAAACAGCATTTATTCTGTATGACACGCATGGCCTACCACTAGAACTAGTAAAAGAAATCGCGTCATCCAATAATATTGAAGTCGAAGAAAGCGAGTATAACAAATTTATGCAAGAACAACAGGACAGATCTCGTTCAGAGGGCTCAGAAGGGCCTGCTGAAGATAATAAAATAGTTGAAAAATTAAACAAGGACGACATAACGGAATTTATTGGCTATGAATCCATGGAAAATAGCGCAAAAGTTTTAAACATGTTCACGGTAGAAAAAAATGAAGACAAGACAGTATTATGTGTTGTCTTAGATAAAACTGCTATGTATCCAGAAGGAGGCGGACAAATTGCTGATCAAGGGGTCATTATGAAGGACGATAATAATGTTTTTATTGTTGAAGATGTTCAATCTTTTGGTGAATGTATTGTGCATATTGGACACTTTCAAAAAGGTGCTTTTAAAATTAAAAATAAAGTTCAGGTTGTAGTTGAAAAAGATCTTCGTGTTGATGCTGCAGCAAACCATACTGCAACACACCTGCTTTTTGCCGCTCTCAAAAATGTTTTAGGGGATCATGTTAAGCAAGCAGGCTCGTATGTTGGTCCCGATCGATTGCGTTTTGATTACACTACGACAGAGACTCCTTCTCAAGAGGTTCTTGTAGATATTCAAAATATCGTTAATATAAAAATTAGAGAAAATATACATAGCCACGTTGAAGAAATGGATTATGACGATGCACTGAAAACAGGTGCGAGTGCTTTTTTTGGTGATAAGTATGCCTCTGTTGTTAGAGTTGTAGAATACTGTGAGTCAAGAGGTTCAAGGCCACCGGATGATGATGCTTGCTTCAGTAAAGAACTTTGTGGAGGAACTCATTTATCATCAACAGGCCAGGCAGGATTTTTTGTTATTTTATCCGATATATCGATTGGATCGGGTATTAGAAGAATTGAAGCGATTACAAGAGATGCTGCTGAAAAGCACTTAAATGCACAAATGAGTATCGTAAATCAATTAGGTGAAAAATTTAAAGTTCCTGCAGACGATATTATTGCTCGCGTGAATTTAATGGAAGGTCAAATTAAACAGAATAATTTAAAAATAGAAGAACTAGAATCCAACATTCAAAAAAATAAATCTGACATATTTATACAGAATGCTACCGAAAACAATGGAGTAAAAATCGTTGCAGAGTATATTCCAGATGCAAGCACTGATTCAATGAAAGTCTTGATTGATGAAATTAAAAATAAATCTCTAATGACCGCGGTCATTTTAACAACTATCGCAAAAGGAAAAGTTCACCTGCTTATTGGCATTAGTGATGATTTAGTTGACAAACAAGTTAATGCAGGCACTTTGGTAAAGCAAGGCTCTGATTTTTTGGGTGGCGGAGGAGGAGGTAGGCCAAATTTTGCTCAAGGCGGAGGCAGTAATATTGATAAAGTAGAAGCAGTGCTCGCTGAATTAGTGCAAGAGGTTATTAATCAGGTCAGTTAACAATTTACTTATATTATAAGGATGAAAATGCGTTGGATTGGAATTGATTATGGCGATACTTATTTAGGTGTTGCTGTGTCAAATGACACTAACACGATGTCAGTGCCTTTAGCAGTGATCCTAACTGCGGATTTTCAAAAACATTTGGAAGCTTTAATTTTAGATAATGATATTCAAGGTTTTATTGTTGGATTACCGCTTCATTTGTCTGGTCATGAAGGAGAGCTTGCAGCAAAATCAAGAGCTTTTGGCACGCAGCTTGAAGAGATATTTGAACTTAAAGTTTTTTATGAAGATGAACGCCTTACTACAAAACAATCTGAATACTCACATAGAAAAAAAGGTGAGCGCACTGATGATATAGCAGCATCAATTATTTTGCAACAGTTCTTAGACAGAGGGGTATAGAGCTATTAAAATGGACTATTTAAATGAGAATCGAAAGCTACTATACACTATTTTATTTATCATAATTACTCTATTTATGTACCAATTTATAAACAACTCATTAGAATCTAAGCAATTTTCTCCCACTGTGCTTAGCTCTAATAGTTATTCCCTGCAAAATGATATTGAATTTGTAATTAAGCAGGGAGAAAGCTCGAAAGATATCGCAGATAATTTACATAGATTAAATATACTGCAAAGCAAGGATAAATTTGCTTATTACGTTCAAGCTTATAATGTGGGATCTGAATTGAAAGCCGGTAAGTATAAACTTACTTCTAGTGAAAGTTCTTTGTCATTAATTTATCTCTTTATTAACGGACCTAATAATGTTGATTTAGTGACTATTCCTGAAGGTTTAAGAATAGAACAGGTTGCAGAATTGTTATTTAGTAATAATGTCACTACAAAAAATAAATGGGATATTTTTTTAGAACAAAATATCAAGCATCCACTTTTAGATATCGTAAACATAAGTGCTAATAATTTATTGAATGGTTATTTACTGCCAGCTAGCTATGATATTGATGCTGATAATTCCCTCAAAGAAATTGTCGTTTTTATGCTTAATGAATTTCAAAAGAGATTGGTAGATAGGTATGGAACTTTATCAGTAGAAAATTATAACCCTTTACAATTATCATTAAATGAAATTGTTGTTCTAGCATCTTTAATTGAAAGAGAATCTGTTTTACAAAAAGAACAAGCAATTATTTCATCTGTTTTGCATAATAGATTAAAAAAAGACATGCTTTTGCAATCTGATCCAACTGTTCAATATGCAATTGCAGATGCACAAAGTAAAGAACAATATGGGTGGTGGAAACAAAATTTGACATTATTAGATCTTGAAAAAGAATCACCATATAATACATACGTAGTTAAAGGATTACCAAAGAGGCCTATAGCAAATCCAGGTTTTGCTGCGATCATTGCTGCAATGGAGCCAGCAGAGACAAAGTATTTGTTTTTTGTTGCCAGTGATAAATGTGATGGAAGTCATAGATTTTCAGAAACTTTAGCGGAGCATAATTATTGGGTTTCACTATATGAGAAAAATTGTTTATAGATTTTGAGGCGTAATATAATGAAAAAAATTGGATTATTGGGTGAGTCTATCCAGCATTCTATTTCACCTGCCTTGCATGCAGCTGCATTTAATTCATTAAATTTAGATCATGAGTATGTAGTTTGGGATATCGATAACAATTCCCTGCAATCTTTCATCGATGAGATTCAGCAAAAATCAATTGACGGTTTTAATATTACTATTCCTCATAAACAGTCAATTATGCAATATCTTGACATCATAGATCCCGTTGCTGAATCTATAGGAGCTGTGAATACTGTAATCAATAAAGATGGCTTACTGACAGGCTATAATACAGATTTATATGGAATTACAAAAACTTTTGATTTACTTGGAGAAGATTTAATTGGTAAAAAAGTTGCTTTGATTGGTGCAGGAGGTGCAGCAAAGAGTATTGTTTATTATTTAAGTTCAATTCATATTGAATCTTTATCTGTTATAAATCGTTCCATCGATCATGCTAAAGATATGTTTGAGGAGAATCAAGATGGCAATGTCCCTCCTATCTATGCGTTTGGTGAAGAGGCATCTAATGTTATAACTAATGCCGATATAATCATAAATGCCACTCCTTATGGTATGTCTGGTTCATCGGTTGCAAATGAACTGCCTCCGATGGATTTGCATTTATCAAAGAAGCATTTAGTATTTGATCTTGTATACAACCCAATAATGACGCCTCTTTTGCAATTAATCAAAGATGCGGGAGGCAGATATACAGGCGGCTTACATATGCTTGTGTATCAAGCTGCAAAATCATTTGAAATTTGGAATAATGTTGAACCTGATATTGAAGCTATGATCAACGCAGGACAGAAAGCACTTGAGAAAGAGAATTAAGTACCATGATGATAATTGGCTTTATTTTTACGATTTTTCTTACACTATATTTTGCGGTTGTAATTTTTCAAGGGAAACTAGCTTCTAAAGCCTGGATAAGAAATATTGATGAACATGATAATGAGACTATTGAAGCTGCAGTTCAGCAAGCTTTTGAGTCATGGAGAAGACCTAAAAAAAATGACAATATTCCTGTTGCTGATTGGGCGTCTATTGAAACCATGGAAGTGAAATCTGTCACAAAGGAAAAATGTAGAGTCTCTATGATTAGCGGTCCTGATATTAGAGTTGTTAATTCACAAAGACAACAAGTAGGAGACACCGTTATTGTTGCAAGTCGTTCGTCTATCATGTTAGCAGAGAGACTTTTTTTTGAAGTGCCTTTTTTAAATTTTGATACTATACAAATTGATGTATATGAACTACCCAACAATGATTTATCTAGTAATAGTTGTATATTCACGACTCAAATTACAAGATCACAAGCCAATGCAACTGATTGGGACAGTTATATGGATACACAATCAACTACGGATACATTGGCTTCATGGGACACAACAGTATCGAATGATTCAAAGGAAAGCATTGATCCAGAAATCAATGCTATACTTAAATAGGTTGTTTTAGGATTAACATTATTGATTTGAATGCGTTTAAATTTTTATGAACAAATTTAGATTTCTAACTGCGGGAGAGTCTCACGGCAAGGGCCTTATTGCTACAATTGAAGGCATACCTGCTGGCGTCCAAGTTACAGAAGCAATGATTAGAGAGCAATTAGCCAGACGGCAGCGTGGTTATGGGAGGGGTAAAAGACAACAAATTGAAACTGATTACGCAGAAATTATGACTGGTGTTCGTTACGGAAAAACTATGGGAACCCCCATTGCTTTATTAATAGAAAATGCTGATAGAAAAAACGCAAACTGGGATCACAGAATGTCCATTGAAGATGTTGATGATCCTGAGCCAGCCATGACAACGCCTAGACCAGGCCATGCAGATTTAGTCGGGACTCAGAAATTTAATTTTACCGATATAAGGCCTGTTTTAGAAAGAGCTAGCGCGAGAGAAACTACTGCGAGAGTTGCAGTAGGAGCAGTTGCTAAAAGTTTTTTAAGTGAAATTGGAATTCAATTTAGATCTCGAGTGATATCAATCGGTAGTGTTGCTGATGAAAACAATGACATAGATTGGGATTTTGTTGAAAATTCTGAAGTCCATGTAAGTTCAAAAGAAGCAGAAACAGCAATGATAAAAGAAATTGATAATGCTAAAGAGTTACATGATACATTAGGTGGAGTTTTTGAAGTTAGGGCTCAGGGAGTCCCCATTGGTCTTGGGAGCTACGCACAATGGAATACAAGGTTAGATGGTTTAATCGCACAAGCAATGCTCTCAATTAATGCTGTAAAAGGGATAGAAATTGGTGATGCATGGCACGCAGCAAAAAGCCTAGGTTCTTCGGTTCAAGATATTATTCTACCAAAAAATAAATGGAAAGACTCAACATGGAATCGAGAATCAAATTATGCTGGAGGTATTGAAGGAGGAATATCAAATGGACAGGATGTCGTTGTGCGCTCTGCTATTAAGCCTATTTCAACTGTGACACAAAAATTGCCTACAGCTGACTTATCAACTGGTAAATCAGCAACTTCATTCTATGAACGATCTGATATATGCGTGGTGCCTTCTGCGGCGGTCATTGGCGAAGCTATGCTAGCATTAGTCTTAGCTCAAGAAGCACTTTTAAAATTCGGAGGGGATAGCATTGAAGAGTTTATCCGTAATTATAAAGGCTATGTAGATTCTTTAGGCATAAAAAAGTAGACATTCGTTTTCTGTTTACAAGGATAAATTATGATTGCTAAAAAAATTATATTAATTGGATTATCGGGGGCTGGCAAAACAACTATTGCCAAGCATCTTTCCTCATTGCTCTCTTGGAAGCATATTGACACCGATCAACTAATTGAAGAGCAATTCGGCAAATCTCCTGCTGTAATGCTTGAGGAAGATGGTGAATCAAAATTTCGAGAAATTGAAGAGCAATGCATTAAAAGTATTACCGACAGTAATGTTGTGGTTTCTATTGGAGGAGGTGCTTTTCAATCTCAAAAAAATAGAAAAAATTTATTTACCGAAGGACTTGTAGTCTTTCTAGATGCTCCAATACAAACATTAGTAGATCGTATTGAAAATAGTAAGTCCAAACAAAAACGTCCCTTACTGGGCTCTTCTTCACAAACTCAAGAAAAGCTAATAAATATGGATCAACAAAGAAGAGATAATTTTTTGAGGGCAGATCTGCATCTTTTTACCTATAATCAGCTACCTGAAAATATTGCAAAAACTATTATCAAATTTTGGACAGATTTTAAATTAGATGATAAAAATCTATTGAGATATGATACTGCAGAAACAACCCAACTGCCAATTACGAGAATTGCAATTAACAATCATCAATTTCCAATTTGGGCAGGCATTAATCAATTAAAGGAGCTACCTCAGTTAATTGCTAGAATCTCTACAAGTCAAAAGGTCCATATTATTACTGATGAGAACGTCCATAATATTTATGGCTCAAAAATAGCTGCCATGTTAGATGATCAAAAGATCGCACATCTCTCATATATTTTAACACCTGGTGAAGATCAAAAAAATTCAGCTAACGTCGATCTTATTTATAAATGGCTATTTGAAAACAAGATTGAACGTCAAGATCTTATTATTGCATTAGGTGGGGGCGTTGTGTGTGATTTAGTGGGATACGTCGCAGCAACTGTCTTGCGGGGAGTTAAATTACTGTCGATACCTACTAGCCTCTTAGCAATGACTGATGCTGCGATTGGCGGTAAGACAGCAGTCAATTTGAATGTAGGTAAAAATTTAATAGGTGTTATTAAACAGCCAGATGCAATTCTAATAGACGTGAATTTCCTAGAAACTCTCCCTGAACGAGAAATCACAGAAGGCATGGCAGAAGTAATTAAACATGCTATTATCCTTGATAAAACTCTTTTTCAAATCTTTGATGAGCATAAAGGCAATACATCTGCATTGATTCAAGACAAAAAACTGCTATTAGATATTATTGTCAAAAGTGTTCGAATAAAAAGCATGATTGTATCAATTGATCCAAACGAAAAGCATATACGCAAAATACTGAATTTTGGTCATACAATAGGCCATGCTCTAGAAGTTGCATCTGAGTACAAGTCACTTTTGCATGGGGAGGCTGTAGCAATTGGTATGGTTGGCGCTACGCAAATATCGCATAAACTAGAATATATTTCTGCAGAGGATATGAAAAATATCGTTTCGATAATTAAAAGTTACAATTTACCAGTTTCCTTTCAAGGAATGTCCATTGATTCAATTATGGAATACATTACTTTTGATAAAAAAGTTGTTAATAAGCAAGTGCAATTTATACTCATAAA
This sequence comes from Dehalococcoidia bacterium, assembly GCA_045562675.1. Lineage (GTDB taxonomy): Bacteria > Chloroflexota > Dehalococcoidia > UBA2979 > UBA2979. Next base: position 18,294 of record JBJKVL010000012.1, on the reverse strand, counting down.
TGGTATTGGCGTTCCTACAATTACTACTTTACCCAACAATCAATTGATTCTAGAAACCCTGGAAGGCCTTCAGGATGACTAATCGATATCGACAAATTCATGCTATAGCTAAAGGCAGAGTACAACGAGTAGGATATCGAAATTATTGCGTCGAACAAGCAACAGGATTAGGTATCATTGGCTATGCTCAAAATCTGGCGAATGGCGATGTAAAAATTGTTGCTGAAGGCGGGGAGAGCATCCTTCGTGAATATATAAAATTGTTGCGCAAAGGCCCAGTGCTGTCTTTAGTTAAAGAGGTCGAGTTTCGATGGGAAGAACCAGAGAAGATATATACGGCTTTGAGATAAAAATTTAGGCTATAACATAATTACTTGAACGACAGCACCTTTTTTAAGGATTTTTTGCCTTGCAGGGCATTTTACTAAACCATCAGCAAGCGACATTGACTGCAGAATGCCTGACCCTTGCTCACCAGTTATTGTTGCAAAAGTTTTATTATTTTTATTATTTAACTGCACCCTAGCATATACTTCACGATTATCTGTATTAACAATATCACTATTTAAAATTGCCTGAATGGTATTTCTATTCTTAAAATCCTTGTTCATCATTTTTAAGATTGCTGGTCTTGCAAAAAGTTCAAATGTAACCATTGCCGAAACTGGATTGCCTGGTAAACCAATATGGGGTATTTGCTTATTTTTAGCTTTAATCATTCCAAACATTAAAGGCTTACCTGGTTTCATACGAATCGACCAAAAATTTATTTTTCCATTCATATTTACAACTTCTTTAAATAAGTCATAATCACCTTTTGAAACACCTGCTGTAGAAATTATTAAATCGCAGTGCTTACTTGCATCATCTAATTTTGATTGGATATTTTTAATAGTGTCCTTTGCAATGCTATATATTTTATAATCCCCACCAATTTTTTTTATCTGTGACGCAATTGAATATGTATTTGAATCGTACACTTGCCCAGGTTGAATTTTCTTTGGTGGTCGAATAATTTCGTTACCTGATGAAATGATTGCAACTAGGGGCTTTCTTGTAATTGGCAATTTATCAATACCAACAGAAGCGGCTAATCCGATATGCCCAGGATTTAAAATCGTGCCTTTCTTTAATATTTTTGAGCCTTTTTTAGTATCTTCTGCAGCTTTTCGAATATTCTCATTGATTTTAATTACTTTATGAATTCGCACTTGTTTTGGCAATTGATTGACTTGTTTCTTTCTTTCGTACTCATCAGTATCTTCAAAAGGGACCACTGCATCAGCTCCTTTTGGGATGACAGCACCAGTCATTATTCTAACTGCTTCTCCATGCTTAATCGAGCCTTTAAATATACTACCGGCCTGGTTTTCTCCTATGACATCTAAAACAGCACCATCTTTAGATACTTGCTTTGTGTCATTTGCCTGTATGGCATAACCATCCATACTTGAATTATCACGCAATGGTACGTTAATTGCACTAAAGATATTCTTTCCTAATACTTGCTCAAGGCAATCTAATATTGGAGTATTCTTTAATGGCAAAACTTTAATATTAGTAAGTATTTTTTTTTGTGCTTCATTTACAGATAACATTACTGCACTCCTTGTTGGTGCTTGTTATTTATCTTACTATTAATGTAATTAGATTGTAATTAATTATGAAATCTATTGAAAATCAAATTGATAAGATACTCCAAGATGGACAAGCAGCAATTGTTGATGTCCAGGATAAAGATGCCTTACAGGCATGGCGTTCTCAATATACAGGTCGTTCTTCTGAACTTGCAGGAATTTTAAAAAATCTTAAGGATATTCCGCAAGAAAATAGAAAAGATATTGGTCAAAAAATTAATTCAATTAAACAAGAACTTGAAACATTATTTGACAGCAAGTCACATGAACTTGTAAATAACTCGAGTCAGACTAGCAGTGATTCCAGCATAGACGTATCCTTACCTGGAACTTATAAAAAAAATGGACACCTTCATCCAATTACCTTAGCTTTACGAGAAACGTTAAATGTGCTTTCTCGATTAGGCTTCTCAACCGTTGAAGGCCCTGAGGCAGAATCTTCTTATTATAACTTTGATAGACTTCGCATACCTGACGATCATCCTGCACGTGATATGTGGGATACTTTTTGGTTAGATGCAGAGCAATCTAAGGATCCGTTGTTGCTTAGGACGCATACTAGTCCAATGCAAATTAGATTTCTTGAAAAAAATGACCCCCCAATTAGAATTGCTGTTCCAGGTAAATGTTATAGATACGAAGCAACAGATGCTACACATGAGTGGATGATGCACCAAGTTGAGATTTTAGCAATCGATAAAGGAATTTCTATAAGCAACCTTAAAGGCACATTGCAGTCATTTGCATATAAAATGTTTGGTGCTGACGCAAAAATTATGCTACGCAACTCTTATTTTCCATTTGTAGAACCTGGCGTTGAAATGGCAGTTTTTTTTAGAGGAGAATGGCTTGAAGTGATGGGAGCTGGTATGGTTCATCCTGATATTATTGAGGCTGCTGGGTATGATCCAAATATTTATTCTGGTTTCGCTGCGGGGATGGGCATTGAGCGTATAGCAATGTTGTTATGGGATATTGATGATATTAGATATTTTTATCAAAATGATCTTCGTTTTTTAAATAAGTTTTAGATTAATAAGGTGTTATAAAATGTATGTATCAATGAATTGGATTCAAGAACATATTGATATCCCTAAGGCAGTAACTATAGATGAAATAGTTGATAAATTAACTAAAGCTTCAGTAGAAGTTGATGGGATCAATCGCATAGGAGAATGGTGGGAACCTGGATTGATTCAAGTTGGATTAGTCAAAGATATTATGCCTCATCCGAATGCAGACAGATTGCGATTAGCAGATATAGAGCTTGCAAAGTCAGAGATACAAAGAGTCGTCTGCGGTGCACCAAATTTAGAAATTGGACAAAAAATTGTATTTGCAAAGACAGGATCAAAGGTTTATAGTCCAAAAGCTAATGATTTTGTCACTCTAGAGACAGCTAAAATACGGGGAGTGGAGTCGAGTGGCATGGTGTTATCTGAATCTGAATTGGGTATTTCTGATAACCATGAAGGTATTTTGGTGCTCGATGACCAATATGATATAGGGACATCAGCGCAATCAATATTGGCAGATACTATTCTTGATGTTCATATCTGGCCAAATAGGCCAGACTTAATGAATATTATTGGTATTGCACGAGAAATAGATGCAATTTTTAATGCAAAATCAACTTTAAAATTACCTGATACAAGTTACAAAGTTAAAGAAGATAAAAGTTTACGTTTCCCAACAATAGAAATAGATGATTACGAAATGTGTAGTCGATATACGGGAATGTTAATTAAAGATGTTACAATTGCTGAATCTCCACAGTGGTTGCAAGATAGATTGCGTTCAGCAGGTATGCGACCGATATATAATGTAGTTGACATAACAAACTTTGTTATGATGGAAATGGGTCAGCCGTTACATTCGTTTGATTATGATAAGCTTAATGGCGCAATCAAAGTTCGTAGTGCTGAAAAGAATGAAAAATTAGAGACCTTAGATGGCGAAATCAGAGAATTAACCTCTTCAGACTTAGTCATTGCAGATGATAAGTCCGCAATTGCGCTTGCTGGAGTAATGGGTGGTGCTAACTCTGATATTAGCGATGTAACTAAAAATGTTTTTTTAGAGGCAGCAAATTTCAATCCAAATAATATTAGGCGAACATCACAAAAGTTTGATCTGCGCTCTGAAGCTTCTGCAAGATTTGAGAGAAATCTTCCACCTCATTTGGCATTTTTAGGCGCACAACGAGCAGCTAAGCTGATAGCTGAAATTTGCGGAGGTACAATTACACATGAACTAGTTGATGTTAATAAAAATATTTCAGATAAACGTAGTTTAGTAAAAATGAATATTGAAACTGTGCAAAAAATTTGTGGCATTATGGTATCTGAACAAGAAGTTCTAGAAAAATTACAACTCTTAGGATTTGAACTTGATTCAAAGGAAGACAATGATCTAATGATCTCTGTCCCGCTTTGGAGAACAGACATTACTATTGTTGATGATCTTATTGAAGAATTTATTCGAGTTTATGGTTATGACACTGTTCCTGCAGTGGCAATAAATGGCGTGTTGCCAGATCATGATTTGCAAGATATCGTTGCTGTCAAATCTCAACTTCAAGATCTATTTGCTGCGCAAGGATTCAATGAAATTATTTCATATTCTCTAACAACTGTTGAAAAACTGAAAACCATTTTAGGGGACGCAGCAGTAATGGAAAATCCTCCAGTTGCTCTAAAAAATACACTATCATCTGAACGCTCAGTCCTGCGTACTTCGATGCGACATTCTTTATTGGAAACTATTAGCTACAATATTCATAACGGGCAATCTGATATTTGGATTTTCGAATCTGGAAGAATTTATTCAGAGAAGAGTAAAGATATTACTGGAACATTTGCAGATAGTCCTTTAGCAGAACAAGAATACTTGGTAGGAGCTATTGCTGCACAGTCCCTTGATCGATTCGGTCTGCCAACTGATCAGGAAATTGATTTTTTTGATGCTAAGGGAATATTAGAGGCAGTCTTTACGAGTCTTAAAATTAATGCTTCATTTAGTACAGTAAGCGTGTTCGGCCTTGCCAATCCTACAACTGAAATTCTTGTCGACGATCAGGTTGTTGGCCTGCTCGGTACAGTTGATTCATCTGTTTTAAATCATTTTGATATCAGCAGATCGGTAATACTTTTTGAATTAAATATCGATGCAGTTGTGAGCGTTCTTTCCAATAATAATCATTTTGAAGCTTTTTCAAAATTCCCACCAGTGATCAATGATTTAGCCGTCATTGTTGATGAAGAAATTGTTCATGGCAATTTAGCTGCTGTACTGTATCAATCTGAATTAGTGATCAGCGTGCAATTATTTGATATATATAGAGGAGATCAGATTGATGCTAATAAAAAATCTTTAGCATACAAGATTACCTATCAGTCTCACGATAAAACTTTAACTAATGAAGAAGTTGCGCAGGAGCAAAAAAAGATCATAAAGCAATTAAATAAAACCTTCGGGGCAACTATTAGAGAATGATGCGAATTATAAGTGACTTACTTTATTCTTCGTTTCTTGCTGCTCGAAATGATTGAACGCCTGCTCGTAAAAAGTATACTAATGCAACTGTAGTAATGACTTGAGAAAACACAGCCCAGGGTCGTTCTGCTTCACCTCGTATAAAATCATCACCATTTGCTATCAGCATTGGTGCGAGTCCTAGGACACCAGCCAAGGCAACAAAAAGAGCGAAATGCATAACATGATGTCTGATGTTTTCATTGCTCGCAAGTTTTGCAACAACTAAAAAAATCAATCCAAAAATTGTTGGTGTGAAAGCAGATAGACTATTTGTGCCACTAGCAAAATATGTGAAAGGACCAAGTACTGTGAGAATCGCTCCAACTCTTGATGCATGGACGTGCATGTGCGTTTTTCTCCTTATGCTTTTTTAGTTGCAGTCGTAATGAGTTCTTCAAACACATCTGGATCATTGACTGCCATATCAGCTAATATTTTTCTGTTTAAATTTAGGTTTGCTTTTTTTAAATTGCTAATAAATTTACTGTATGGAATACCATGAATACGACACGCTGCATTAATTCTTGTGATCCATAACCGCCTATAGTCACCTTTTTTCTTGCGCCTGTGTACAAAAGCATAGTGTTGAGCATGAGTTAATGATTCTCGTGCCACCTTGTAAGTTTTATGCCGTCTACCAGCATGACCTTTAGTCAGCTTCAGTACTGCTTTATGCCTTCTGTGTCCTGCTTTGGTATTTCTTGAACGTGTCATTTTAACCCTTTATGATAATTTAATTTTTGAATTGGGCAACATTTTTTTTATTTTAGATAAATGAGTCTTATGTACCGGGCTCATACCCTTTAATGCATTTAGTTTACTTTTTCGCTTTTTCATTTTCTTGTTATTTTTATGATGTCCAGTTATAAGCACTTTGCCAGTGCCTGTAATCTTAATCCTTTTTTTTAAACCCTTGTGGGTCTTCATTTTTGGCATTTATTTTCCAATTCAATAGTTAAAAATGATAACAGATAAATAATTATAATCCATTTATAATTAAAGAAATTTTATAAAGGTACAATGGTTGTGACCAGCATTCTACCTTCCATTGTAATCGGTTTTTCAATGGAGCAATCATCCTTAACAAGCTCAAGGAATTTTTCTAGCAATTCACGGCCAACCTCAGGATGAGTAATTTCTCGTGCTCGAAACATAACAGACACTCTCACTTTACTGCCTGCTTGCAAAAATTTTCTAGCATTTTTTGCTTTTATTTCAAGATCATGTGAGCCAATTCTTACCTTCATGCGAATTTCTTGTACGACAACTTTCGCAGTTGCTTTTTTGTTCTCACGTGCTTTTTTATTTTGTTGGTATCTATATTTGCCGTAATCAATAATTTTACATACTGGTGGCTTAGCGTTTGGTGATACTTCTACAAGATCAAGCCCTTGATTTGTTGCCATTTCTATTGCTTCAGAAATGTTTAAGACTCCTATTTGTTCGGTGTCATTGATCACTCTAACTTCAGGCGAAGTTATTTGTTTGTTTATCCTTATATCTTTGCTAATTACTAGCTCCTTTACTTATAAAACTGTGCAAATTTTATCAAACTCTACAAAAATTGCAATGCAATATTGATTTTATTCAACAGGATCGTAATGAATGACCGTTTCGCCTTTATCGACAGTAGACGTTTCTTTAACTGGCAATTTCGTTATTTTCCCTTTGATAGGGATTTTAATCTCATTTTGCATTTTCATTGCTTCTATAATACATGCAGTCTCTCCGGCATCTAGGATATCTCCGACCTTAACATTGATTTTAGCTATAATTCCTGCAAGTGGAGCTGTAATAATACCTTCAGGATCTGCTGATACACCACTTGCACCTGATTTTTTTTGGCTTGAAGCAGATAGTACCGTATACAGAACATTATTAATTGTGACTAGTTTGCCACCTTGTGTGTTTTGCACAAATATGGTGGATGCGTGATTGTCGATAAATAGGGTGAATTTTTTTGCATTAACATCAACCAGGTGATCAATTGTAAAACTAGTCGTTTTTTCTGTCTCTGTATTCAGTATTGCAATATTGATCGCATCTTCTTTATTTTCGATACTGACAGAGTAGAGAATATTATTGATGATTAATCGATTTATTGCCAACCTGAACTCCTAAAATCACGACGCATACTAAAAATTCTTCCTGCACGAGCCCAGTTATTTGTTTGCCCTTCTTGTGATTCTTGCGTGTTTTCATGATTAGTAGAATTTAAGGATAAACTTGCACCTATGATGGCGAGCAAAGTATTGTCTTCAATATCTTCTTTTGCTGGCATGGTAAAGTTCTCTTCAAGCCAGTTAGTATGAAAAGCGCCAGACACAAATGCTTTATGATTCATCAGTTCAACATGAAATGGAATGTTTGTCTGTATACCACCAATTTGTAACTCTTTAAGGGCTCGTTTCATTCTAGTGATTGCTTCTTCTCGATCGACCCCCCATGTAATCAATTTTCCAAGCAAAGAATCATAAAATAAAGGAACATCTAATCCCTCATAAATCATTGAATCAAAGCGCACGCCCGGACCGCTTGGTAAATCGAGGTTACCAATTAGTCCTAATGAAGGCATAAAATCGCTGAATGGATCCTCTCCATTTATGCGACACTCAATTGACCATCCGTTGCGTGTAGGTTGTTCAGGAAATAATTTTGTCAATGATTCTCCTTGAGCCACCCTTAGTTGTGTTTTTACTAGGTCAACGCTATACACAAGCTCTGTAACTGGATGCTCCACTTGTAAACGCGCATTGACCTCAAGAAAATAAAATTGTCTCGTTTTTTCATCGAGTAAAAATTCAACGGTTCCAGCATTTTGGTAGTTACATGATTTTGCTGCTTCAATTGCTGCATTACAAATTGCTGTACGTAGCTCTTCATCTACTGCAGGAGATGGTGATTCTTCTATTAATTTTTGGTTTCTTCGTTGAATAGAACAATCACGCTCACCAAATGCTACGACATTACCATAGGCATCAGCCATAATTTGTACTTCAATATGCCTTGCGCCTGTCACAAATTTTTCTAAAAAGATAGTTGCATCGCCAAATGCGGAAGCAGCTTCATTTGCTGCTAGATCAATTATTTCAAGTGCTTCGCTTTCTTTTTCTATTAATCTAATTCCTCGACCACCTCCACCAGCGGATGCTTTCACAAGTAAAGGAACGCCAATTCTTTTTATTTCACGTAAAATTGCCTTAGTGTCATTTCTGTCCACATCATTTTTACCTGGGGCAACAGGTACATTTGCTTTTTCCATTAATTCCCTAGCGGATGTTTTATTACCTATAGCTCGCATTGCTTTTGCGCTTGGGCCAATAAACGTAATTTTATTTTTTGCACATGCTTCAGCAAACAATGGATTTTCTGATAAAAAGCCATACCCCGGATGAATTGCATTAGCTTTTGTTTGTTTAGCTGCGTCAATGATTTTATCAATGTTAAGATAGGATTGTGCTGATTCTGGCGGTCCAATACAAATTGCTTCATCAGCATTTTTCACATGTAAGGCATCTTGATCTGCCTCTGAATAGACGGCTACAGACTTAATGCCCATTTCCTTACATGCACGAATGACGCGTAAGGCAATTTCACCACGGTTAGCGATCAACACTTTAGTTATTTTTGTTTTTTTCGATACTTTTTTTGTAGCCAATTAATTTTTTCCTATTTCATTCAGATCAATTAATCTAGTTTCCTTTAATGATTTTAATTTATTTAAAATCTCAGTTCTATCGATTTGACCAAAATCCTCACCATTTCTTGTTCTAACTGCTACAGTCCCAGAATCCATTTCTTGGTCACCAACAACAAACATGAAAGGAATTTTGTTCATCTGTGCATTACGAATCTTTGCTCCCATGCGCTCACTGCTATCATCGACAACAGCATTCATTAGTAAAGATTTATAATCGGATTGCACCTCATAACAGTAGTCTATATGTTTATCAGTTATTGGTATAATTGATATTTGCGTTGGCGAGAGCCAAAAGGGGAGCTTGCCAGCTGTATATTCTAAGTAAATCCCAATAAATCGTTCTAATGAACCAAGCAATGCCCTGTGGATCATTGTGGGCTCTTGTTCGTTGCCTTCACTATTGATATAGCGTAAATTAAAACGCTTTGGCATCGCTTGATCCAATTGAATCGTGCCAAGTTGCCACGATCTATTTAATGCATCTTTTAAGTGCATCTCAATTTTAGGGCCGTAAAATGCCGCTTCTGCTTCAGATACTTGGTATTCAAATCCAGCATCACTCACAGAATCCATTAGTAGTTGTTCTGCAATATCCCAGTCTTTTGGATCGCCAATAAATTTTTCTCCTCGCGTTGCTACATACATTGTAAGATTCTCTAAGCCTAATGCTGCATAAATTTCTTTTGTCATATCAAATAATTTGCTGATTTCATCTTGTAATTGTTCTGCTGTACAAAAGATATGTGCATCGTCTTGTGAAAAAGAACGAGCTCTGGTTAAGCCATGCAAGACGCCAGACCGTTCATTTCTATGTAGTCTTGTAAATTCTGCTATCCGCATAGGCAATTCACGATACGAATGTCGCGTATTGCTATACAGGACACAATGCCCAGGGCAGTTCATTGGCTTGATGCCCATCTCCTGGTCATCGATTGGCACTAAGAACATGTCACCTTGAAAGTTTTCATAGTGACCAGATGTTTTCCAAAGTTCAGAACTAAACAGTTGCGGCGTAATAACTTCATCATATCCGTACTTAATGTAGAGCTCTCGTAAATAATTTGTGAGCTCATTTACTACGAACGTGCCTCCTGGCAAGAAAAATGGGGAGCCAGGGGACAAAGGATCTAAGAAAAAGAGATCGAGCTCTCGTCCTAGCCTTCTATGATCACGTTCCGCTGCTTCTTCACGAGCCTTGAGGTAGGCTTGCAATTCATCATCGGTCGCAAACAACGCACCATATACTCGCTGCAACATTGGGTTATTTTCATCACCTTTCCAGTACGCACCTGCAACATGTGTGAGCTCAAAGGCACCGATTTGTCCAGTAGATGCAGCATGACCACCACGGCAGAGATCTTCAAAGCTACCATGTGTAAAATGACCGACCGTCTCTTCTTCGATGTCCTCGATGAGTTCTAATTTATAGGGCTGACTGGCAAAAATCTTTTTTGCGTCTTTTTTTGATATTTGCTCACCAGTAATAGCAAGATTTTTCTTCACTGATTTCTTCATGCGTTTTTGTAAAACCTTTAAATCGTTAGGTGTCAGTGTGCGTGGCAAATCAAAATCATAATAAAAGCCTGTATCAATTGGCGGGCCAATTGCATATTTTGCTTCAGGAAACATCTCTAGGACAGCTTCTGCGAGCACGTGTGCAGCAGAATGCCTCATTTGCGCAAGTTCTTCAGCAGTAGGTGCATTTGATTTTTTAGCAGCCATAATAATCCAATTCAATTATTTTAGTGTATAACGTGTAATTATTAACAGAAATTATATATTAATTTTTATTTATTTACATTGACTCTGCCCAGTATTACTATCTACGCTGTGTAGACGTGGGCGGTTAGCTCAGTTGGTTAGAGCGCTTGCTCGACACGCAAGAGGTCACTGGTTCGAATCCAGTATCGCCCACCATGTTTCCAATTTTGTTATAATTTGCACATGAAACTAACCATACTGCTTATAGCTATCTTCTTAATTGCAGGATGTGCTAGTGGTGATTCAGCATCTGATTCAGCTACACCAGGAGCAATCAAGCAAGTGCAACCTCTATATTCTGGCACGCTGTTTGTTTCACCAGAGATATTGGATGATTCTGACCCATCTTTGTTTGTGTCACTAGAGAAAATTTCAGATGAACAAAGGAGAATGTTTGATAGAAGAAATGGCATGAATGAATCATATGGTGGCGGTAAATGGATAGAGACAGTTCCTTTTTTATTTATTGCGTATTTTTCTGATGGACAAGAAATTGAAGTGCAGGTAAATAAAGAATTTGAAAATGCATATGCAGCACAAGAGGTCGCCTTACTATATCTAGATGCTATTGGTAAATTACCCTCATTGTTCAGAAAAGATGTTGAAACAATCTGGCTGCATAAAGGCACGAAAGGCTTTGGAGGAGGTAATAATAATTTATTAATCCACCACGGCAGAGGATTAGAATATATGAAAGATGGCTTATTAGAGGAAGCATTTTTACATGAAGCATCGCACACTTCATTAGATCGTGAGCATGCTTCTTCAAAAGGGTGGTTAGCAGCTGTGCAAGCTGATGGTGGTAATTTCATTTCAGATTATGCAAAAGAATACCCACAAGGAGAGGACATTGCAGAAACATTTCCAATATGTTTTGCTGTGCAGTATAAACCAGAGCGTTTGAAGAAAAGCGATATTGAGAAAATTAAAAAAGCTATCCCAAATAGACTTGCTTATTGCAATAAGGTTTTTGAAAGGTATGGTATGTAATAATTATGCTTAATAAATTTTTATTATGGTTTAAAAAACAATATAGGAATATCTATTACTGTTCTGCATGTGATGTGAAATTAGAGAGAATCAATAGTTATTTAGATGCTTTCTTCTCACTTAAATATAAATATAAATGTCCAAATTGTGGAATTGAAAAAAGTATTAGAGTTAGATGACAACTAATTGGACGCAAAGAACTGACTATCTTATAGATAGTCAATAACAATGCTGTAAGTTATAGGAATTAAATTGCGTCTAGCGTTCTTCTCTTGGTCGAGCTTCGTTCACTCGGAGATTTCTGCCGTCCATTTCAAAACCGTCTAATTCTGCGATAGCTTTCTTGCCATCATCATCAGACATTTCAACAAACCCAAATCCTCTAGGCCTTCCACTTTGCCTGTCAGTAGGTAAAAAAACTGAAATGACTTCGCCATGAGCTTCAAAAACTTTTTGGAGATCGTCATTTGTAGAACGAAAGGGAATGTTCCCAACATAAATATTCATCATTAGCCTTCACTAATTTTTTAACAACGAATAGATTGCTTGTCTTTACGCTTACCAGCAAGTGATAATTTTGTTAAATGTGAAACTATTTTTTTTCGTTGTTTAAATGCAACATGCAAAATTGGTAAAATCTTATTTGTTACATCGGAATATAATTTATGCCAATCGTTCTCACGCAAGAAATGAAAGAAAAAATCGCTAATGCATTAAATGAGAATTATCCTGTTTTGATATCAACGGTTAATCAAGATGGACAGCCGTGGCAATCATTCTACGGCAGCACACATGTCTTTGATGAAACCTCATTAGCATTCTGGATCAGAGATCCGAAGGCAAGAATGATTAAACGAATTGAAGCCAATAGTCCTATTTCATTTTTGTATAGAAACTCAAAAGAAAAGATTATTTGGCAGTTTCATGGCAATGCTGAAATAGTCAGTGACAAAGATCTCACCAATGCAATATACGAGGGTATTCATCCAGGAGAACAAGCAAAAGATCCTGATAGAGACGGATATGCCGTCCACGTCAAAATTAACCTCGTGTTACAAGGCAGCAAAATACTTATGGAGTCTTAAAAGTTTATTTACCGCGCAATATCAAGATGCCGTAAGCTATCGATACAAAAAACATACCTAGCCATCCGATAAAAGTAAAGCCAACACTTTCTAAATACACATTTACCAAATGAATAATGCCAACGAGCAGGTAAAGACCAGCAATGATTCTTTGACCAATGCTCGTCTCTTGGGTTAATAATGGTATTGCTAAGCAGACAAAACCAATACCAAATGGTATGCCAATCGCTTCAGTGATATAAAAAGCTACATAATAAATACCAACTGCACCCTCAAGATTTGTTTTGATTTCTGATAATGCTCCGATATTCATGCCAGTTGCAGCAATTAAAATTGCAATAGCAATAGGAAAAGTAACACTGGATATGGCTGCTAATGATGAAGATTGCGTGTTTTTTTCAGATATATCTCGGGCAACAAGAGTGAGTCCAGTGAGTAAGGCTGTCATACCAAATATAAAGAAACTCATGATCATCAGGCTATTAGATGGATCTTTACTCAATGCAATCAGCTCTTCATAGGGGTTTGGCGTGTTGGGCCATCCTGCAAAAGCTAATAATACCGCAAGAGGGCCAAGAATCAGTAACCAACCAGATAATTCTTTGATGTTCATAATTTATTCCAAATCACTTCAAGTACAAAAATCGTACTATATTTTTAGGATAATTTACAATATATATTGCCGTGTAATTTGTCTGCCCGTATACTCGATCTGGGCCTGTAGCTCAGTGGTAGAGCAGTTGACTCTTAATCAATTGGTCGTGGGTTCGAATCCCACCGGGCCCACCAGAGTTTCTCATTTACAGAGTACCTTCTTTTTCACGCTTGTTTATTTTGCTATATTTTCTATATTTTTTTAAACATTTGTCGGCTGTCAGTCGGCTAATTTTACATAATATTGAAAATTTACAGGATTGATAGTATTATTTATATATGACTAAAAATATTAGACTAACACCAAAATCAAAAGAAGTTGTAGCCTTTTTGGACGGTTTACATGATTTTATTACCAGCCATCCTCAATATAGACAGATGCAAATTAAAAAAACAGAGAAAGAAATACAAACCGAAATACGGCCTCTTATCATAAGATACTTAGAAGATTATTTTGTTGGCACAGGTCGCTATAAAGACAGCATTGGAAAAGCTCATAAATCATTCTACTGGGAGGGACAAGAAAATACACATGATCAAGTACGCCCTCCAATTTTTGCTGGCAGAGCATATCCTGATTTTTTAATTCTTGAACCTTATCAAATAGCAATAGAATTTAAAAAAGCAAAAAATGGTTCAGTTGTTAAAGATTTGATAGGGCAATCCACTGTCCATACATGGACAGGCAACTTTAAATTTGTTTACGGACTTTTTCATGACACAAGTCCTGATAAACGAATACTTGAATCAAGTAATAATGAACAGGAATCAGCAATACTAGAAAAACTTTGGGATGAATCAAATATTTACATTAAATTCACATAGTTTTTTTATTACATAATTATCACTATAAGGATGATCAACAAGGCAAATGAAAAAAATAATTAATCAAAGAGTCATTGGCAAAGCTTTGTTGGTTTTAGCATCCTTGTTTGCTACCATCGCATTTATTGAATATAGTGAATATAGAAAGACAACACAGGTTTCAGTAACAAATTCTATTTTATCGAAAGAACTCACGGAAGCTGTTAAATCTAAACCAACGATTACTGCTACAAAAACTCAGCCTACTACAACTACAAAACCAACTATCAGTGTCAGGCTGTTAATCCTAGCGTTATTCGAACAATAAACTCTAATGCCATTATGGGAGCTCAATTAGACCCTAATAGTGGATATGGCATTAAAAGAGCAAGTGATTATAGTAGTAACTATTTTATTGCTGCAAAATACATTGCCCCTGCAGACAGAATAGGAAGAGTCGATGCTTTCTACGCTGATTCATTAACAAACCCATCATTCATTTTGCCTGCCTCACAAGCAGCTACACTTTATTTTGGGAGCACTAGCAGTTTCTATAAAACTGCAAAGGATCTTATTGATGATCCAACATCTTATCAAGAATTTCATGATGCTGTAGAATGCGCGATAACTCCGCCATAAGTGATTTAAAACAATACATAATCACAGCCAATACGGCTGAAAACTATTAGTACGACTACTGTAATAATTAATTTATGTTTTCTTTTCATTTATTTAATTTCTCTCAAAAACATCATATGCTTAACATAACAAATTATGATTTGATTGTTTTATGAAATGCCATTAATTACGTGTCCAGATTGTCAAAAAGAAATTTCCGATGCAGCGCCTAGTTGCATCAAATGTGGCAGGCCAATGGAAAGCAAATCTATAGTTAAGCCATCAAGAGATGAAGCTCCAACATATCCTGTTGATCAGCAATCTTTAAAATCCAATCAATTGCAACACCCCACTAGTAAAGAAACAGTAACGATCAGCAATGGAGCATGGCTTTGGGCTCTTTTATTTGGTCCATTCTATTTAGGCGTGAAAGGAAAAGTAGGACAAGCCATATTATGGCTTATATTAGCAATGTTTACATTTGGTATAGCATGGTTAATATTGCCCTTCTTTGTGAAAGGTATTTTAGAACAAGAATATATTGTAAACGGATGGATAAGAGGAGGAAATTCGCTTCCAGCACAAAACCTCATTGGATGGAAAAAAAACAGTGTCTTTCATCAAGCTCGTGCAACTTCTTATAAGGAATATTCCTTTGAATTGTGGATGCGGATCTTGTTTTCGTTGATTTCGCTAATAGTTATTGTCTGGCTGTTGTTGTTACCCAGATTATATTAAATTCCTATAAAGATAGAGGCTGGAATGGTTATGGTGACTGGCTAGGGAAATAGCGAGCTATCAATCATAAGAATTTGCATGCTGATCACCTTTTTGAGCACACCAAAACCAAATAACTAATATACTCACAGGTAGCAATAGCAAAGACCAACGCCATACCCAGCCCCATAAAACAAATGGTATGCCAGAAGCAATTGGCAATAATTGCCACCATCCTGTTCTATTTGTGTCATGCAGCCTTCGTGTTGTTACTGCTAAGGCAGGGAGTAATGTAACTAAAGGAATTAGCCATGACCAAAAAGTTCCCATTATATAATCGTAGAGAATTACGAGCTGACAAAAAATAATATCAAATAAGATGAAATACCAAAATTCTGATCGTGATGCACGCCCAGAGAAAACTACATATTTTCGAAAACAAGCTACTATTGCCCCAACAAAGCTTAAGGATGGCGGCGGTATGAATAAGTGCTTCATAATATTATTTAAACATTTTTCAGCTTTTTGTTAGCTTCACATAATATAATATCAATATTAGCACTATGAGGATGATCAAAAAGGCAAATGAAAAAAATAATTAATGAAAAATTAACTGGCATTGGTTTGTTGGTTTTAGCAGCCGTGTTTGCAATGTATGCATTCTTGGAATATAGAAAAACCGAGCCAACGCCATCCGTTACAACGCCGACAGTACCTCAAGAAACGGCAGCTCCTGTGAAAACCGAGCCAACGCCATCCGTCACAATATCGAAGCCAGCACCAACACCAAAGCCTGAACCAGCACCAGCACCAGAACCAAAATCAGCACCAACACCAAAGCTTGAACCAGCACTAGCACCAGAACCAAAATCAGCACCTCAACCAGCACCAGCACCAGAACCAAAATCAGCACCAGCACCTCAACCAGCACCAGCACCAAAACCTGAACCAGCACCAGCACCTCAACCAGCACCTCAACCAGCACCAGTACCTCAACCAGCATCAGAACCTGCTCAGGTTGTAAATACTGTCTCTATTCAGCAGCCTCGCATTTCAAATAGCGCAGTTAATTATGCATACAACAGAAGTGATTGGGGCAGTGGTTGGAGTGGCAGCTGCCCAAATACTCGTGCAAAGGTATTGAGAGCAGAATCATTAAGTCCTGTGACCTATACAAGCTCATCAAATTGCACAGTATCCACTGGTACGTGGCAGGGACCTTTTACTGGAACAACCTTTACTCGTGCAAGTGATGTTGACATAGATCATATGGTTCCATTAAAAAACGCTCATATATCTGGTGGATGGCAATGGAGTAGTGTAAAAAAAAGAGACTACTACAATTATTTAGGTTATGCAAATCATTTAATTGCTGTGGATGATTCAACTAATCAAAGTAAAAGTGATAGAAGTCCAGATCAATGGAAGCCACCAAATCCAAATTATCATTGCACCTATGCCAAAGATTGGATCAATATAAAAAATCAATGGAGCTTAACTGTTACTAGCACTGAATGGAGTGCCCTGCAATCAATGCTAAATACCTGCGGACAGACATTTACTTACACGCCACCTACGGCACCAGCACCAGTGGCTGTTGCTCCTGCTCCACCAGTCCAACAACCAAAGGTTAATATTGTAACTACTTATCCTTGCGAAAGTAGCGATTGTAATTGCAGTGATTTTTCTACATGGCAAGCTGCAAAAGATGTATTAAATAGATCATTGGCCACATATGGAACAGATAAGCACAGATTAGATAGAGATGGTGACGGCAGCCCCTGTGAGAGTCTCCCTGGGGCCCCTTAGGACATTTATCTAAATAATACATTAATAGCATATTGTGCTTCTGACGGTGTAAACTTTAAATAAATTAATGAATCATACAATTCAGCCTTTGATTCGTTAAAAAGCTCATTGTACGATTCTGCTTTAGCAAGCGCATTTGCTTTCCAATCAGCTTGAACATTATCAACTGCATATCTCGCTTGATCTTCTGTAAACTTTAAATAAATTAATGAATCATACAATTCAGCCTTTGATTCGTTAAAAAGCTCATTGTACGATTCTGCTTTAGCAAGCGCATTTGCGTAGGGATCTGCTTTAGGTTTTGGTGCAGGGGTAGAGTATGAAGAAGATGAAGAAGATGAAGAAGATGAAGAAGATGAAGAAGATGAAGAAGATGAAGAAGATGAAGAAGATGATGCATCTTGCCATTCATTAGTGATAAACAATGAAAGCCCAAAAATTATAAAGATAGCAAAAAGAACATTTTCTATAAATTTTTTATTCTTTTTGGGTTCAACTATTTCAATTCTTTCAACTCTTTTAACCTTTTTTTCCATAGGCCTGCCACATTTAATGCAATTAGGTGCTGCGTCAGATATTTTTGCTTGACAGTCTGGACAGGTGATTAATGGCATCAAAATACTTCCTTTAAATAGTTCAAAATTAAAAAATGGTGCCTGATAGTTGATAATTCCCAAATAGAGTTAAAAATATTACAAAGGAAATTATAAGACCTTTAACAGTCGTTGATGCTTTTCCAGTTTCAATTTCACATTTACTGCATGCAAATGCAGGATATACTATTGCACCTTCGCAAGCTCTACAAATCTTGAATCTTTTAGATCTAGATATATTGGCATCGAATACAAATAGCAACTCAAACCATAAAAGCAAGACTGTTGGAAATCTAAAGAGATATGCTGAATACAGCTCCTGAATTAATTGAGTATCGTAGGTAGACCAACGTGCAACATCGTAATCGTTTAACCAATAATCTATTACC
>JBJKVL010000011.1:0-138664 GCA_045562675.1 Dehalococcoidia bacterium | reverse complement strand
TTTTCACATGTGACATTGTTTACAGGCCAATATTCATCAATAGTAACAAATGATGCTTCACCAACATTTAGTAATTTTGATGCTTCTTGAATTCTATCAATAATGATTTTTTCTTCAGCAAGTTCAGATGGCAATCTGCCATAATTAGAACCATCTAATTGAAAAACTCCTTGAACACCTGAAGAAATTTTAGTCCAGATTTTACTTAATGCACCGTTAATCGCAACATATGAACCTGTATCTTCAGTCTTTGACAGAGTAATTTCAATTGGCATTCTAATTTCTCTATATTCTCCATATTGTAAACCTTTAATTCCCTTGCCAATTTTTTCAATAATTTCATTTTCGTGTTCTTGTAGAAATTTCTTATTTTTTTCAGGAATCCAAACGATGTTTGAATTCTCATATTTTTCTATAGATTGATTTATATTTTTCTCAATTTCAATTATGCGATCGTCGAGATCGTCCCATAAAGGATATATAGACAGTAAGAATTTTTTCTCTCTCTGAGTAATTATAAAATCTATTTCAGTTTCATTACTTTTTATTTTAAAAGTTTTAAAATATTTTGCACTTAACCAGTCTGTTATTAGGTGAGCAAAAATTTCATTATGCATAGATTGATTCTTATTCATACTTGATTTGAGGCGAGTTCATTATCATCATTTTGTTCTTCAGTTGGATTGTTTGCTTTCATTCTATCTAACCTGGGAACTAAACCATTAGCTAAGAATTCCCAACCAATAATGGCATTAATCAGCATAAAATCAATAATTCCCAACCAAATAAAAAGTAATTTAAAGCCTGATTCACTATTATCGGTCCATTGTAATATTTTAATAGCTAATATGCACAAAATTAAAAAAACAATTAATGCTAGAAATCTCGTTTTATTTTTAATAAATCTACTAAATGCACCAATTATTCCTCCACCAATTGCTACATTGACAGCTAAAAATCCTAAAAGCGGAGTGTGCCTATGCTCCCAAAGATCGTACGCAGACAGAATAATTAGAAAAATTCCTGGTCCAGCTAAAGCTGCTAATAGAATCCCAATGTAATCATTTTTTGTAAATTTCATAATCTGCCCAAATGCATATTATCAGCTTCTTTAGTTGAATATCAATGTTAATTATATATTAGATCTTGACTGTCCGCCATCTACATTTAAAGCAGAACCTACAATCCACGATGCCTTTGGAGAGCATAAAAAGGTAACAACGTCAGCAATTTCTTCAGCTGTTCCAAATCTACCAGCTGGAATATTTTGTTTAACAAAATTTTTCATTTCTTTTGGTTCATTTTTTACTCTTTTATCCCATGATCCACCTGCAAAACGAACAGAGCCAGGAGCAATGGTGTTAACTCGAATTCCTTTTTTAATTAGTACATTTGCATAAGATTTTGAAAATGATATCATAGCAGCCTTAGATGCATTATATTGTGGGCTGCCTCCTGATTCTCTACCAAAAATTGAAGATATGTTGATTATGCTTCCTCCAATTTTTGATTTTTCTAAATGAGGTATTGCTAATTCTGAGAAAATGACATGAGCAGTAACATTGATATTAAATGATTCATTCCATTTCTCTTTTATTTGTCCATTTTTAATTGACTCTCCAGCATTATTAATTAATGCATCTAATGAGTTAAATGTTTTGATATGAGAATCAATAATTTTTTTGCAGTTACTTTCGTCTAATATATTCCCTTCTAGTATGTTAATTTGATCGGCATAGTTATTAAATTTTCTTTTGGCTGAATTAATATTTTTTTTGTTTCTACTGAAAGTTGTTACATTCATACCTTCTTTTAAAAAATTATTTACAATTGCTAAACCAATCCCTTTTGTTCCTCCAGAAACAATTGCTGATGCCTGATTAAGAAGTAAATCCATTTTTGCTCTTAACTAAATTATATAATGATGCATATTTTAACTATTTTTTTATAAACAATATTTTAATAGAATGTATCATTAAAATGAAAAACTATAAAGCTGTAGGATTCAATGATGTCTAAATTAAATTACATAAGTATTGAATACAAAAACAATTATGCAATTATTCGCTATGAAGCAAATGATGATTGCTGGAATGAAAAATTATTATTAGAAATTCAAGATGCATGTCAAATGATACAAGCAGATCAAAAATGTTTATCAGTTTTGTTCATCTCAAATTCTAAAAATAGTGGTTTTGGTTGGAGTAAAAATTTTTATCCACTAACTCAAGATTGCAAAGCAATCCTTAATGCAACGCTCATTGCGGTTGATGAATTGTCTATGCCGAGTTTCTTTTTAATGCAAGGAGTTACAAATTTACCTGCAATGGAAATAGCTTTAGCATGCGATATTCGGTTTGCTTTGAATGATGCAAGTATATCATTCATGAATCAAACAACAGATTTGTATCCATCTGATTTTACTATTCACAGACTTGCAAAATTTTCGCATAGATCGTTTGCACTTGATTTGTTACTTTTTCAAAAATCACTTAATGCATCTGATGGAAAAAAATCAGGTCTTATTTCAGAAATATATAGTTCAAAAGAATATTTGCATGAAATAGAAATTGTTCTTGAGCAAATTACTAATTATGGTGCAATAGCATTAAAAACTCTTAAAGAATCAATGCACTTAGGAGGAAAAGTTGATCTTAATACTGCCTTGACTATTGAACATGAAAAAACTTTACAATTACAAGAAACTGATGATTTCAAAGAAGGCATAAATGCCTTTTTACAAAAACGTCCTCCAAAATTTTTAGGAAAATAGTCTTATGTCTCTCAATAATGCTCAATCAGTAAATTTAATCAAAAAAGATAGTTCATTATTAGTTAATTTCAACAGAGCAAATAAATTAAATGCAATTGATTTACAAATGAGAGATTTAATTTGGGAAGGATTACAGTTAGTGCAAAGTGATAATCAAATAAATGCTTTAATTTTTACTTCTGAAACTTTAGGTATTTTTTCTGCTGGAGCAGATATTAATGATTTTGGGACTGCACCTTCTATTCAAGAAAGTAAAAATGCTAGATTGGAAAGAGATATTTGGAGTGTTTTAAATAATTTGGATGTTCCTATATTTACATTTATTGATGGAATTACATATGGTGCGGGCTTTGAAATTGCATTGGCATCCGATTATATATATGCGACTAGTCAAAGCAGTTTTGCTTTACCTGAAATAAAATTGGGATATATTCCTGCTGCAGGAGGTAGCCAGTTAATTATCAGAAAATTGCCTCTTAGCGATGCAAAGAGAATAGTTTATACTGGCGAACCGACTACTACTGATAGATTGCATGAATTAGGTTTAATTAACAGGATTATTGAAAGAAAAAATTTCAATAACGAAATAGATATTCTCTGTAAGCAATTATTAAATTATGATACAAAAGAACTTAGGAAACTAAAGTCAAAATTTGTTAATTTTGTAAATACTCATTAAGTTTCTGTAATATGAAGTTAAATAAATTGCGAATGATTAAATCACCACTTACTTATATATTATTAATTTCAACTATAGGGTTATATGCGGTAATTCATGGATATATGAATCCTCCAAAAATTTTAATTGAACAATTTGATGCAGGAAGCATTAATAATATTGACATTGGTGATGTAATTTATTATCAAGATCAAGGATTTTATTTAGTAGGCATGAGTAATGGTAAATTACGAGCCTTGACGCAATCAGTAAAAAAATCTTGCTTGCTTAATTACTTTGGTTCAAGAGATAATAACGATTATAAAATTAAACCGTTCGCTTTACAGAATATTTTTTTTGATAATTGTGATAATTTATGGGACGTAAATGGTGATAGTTTTTTTCAAAATCAAGTACCATTGAAAACATTATTTGTTAATATAGATACTTCTACTAAGGACGAAAGAGTCATTATAGAAGTAACAAAATAATGTTTGTTAAAGGGGGTTAAAAATGAATACTGCAGAGTTTCTTTCTATTAGTTCAGCGATTGTTCCTGATCGTATAGCTATTGCAACAACGGATGAAAAGATTAATTATATCGATTTGCAATCACGTGTTAACAAGATTGCAAATTCATTAAGTACATTAGGTGTAAAAAAAGGCAAAAATGTTGGAATTATGGCAGTTAATTGTGCAGAAATGGTTGTACTTTATTATGCTACAGCTTCATTAGGTGCTACTTTTGTTCCTCTTAATTATCGATCAAAACCTGAAGAACTTGAATATATGATTAATTCAGCTGAAATTTCTGTGTTGTTTGTTTCTGAAAGATATTTTGAAATATATCAGAGCATTAGCGGTAATCTTACAACAATAGATCATGTTATTTCATTAGGATTTGCGTCTGATCAACATCAATCTTATAACAATTTGATGGACAGAGGAGAAGATATTCCTGTCTTTACAGATATTGATGATGATGATGCAACACTAATTATTTATACATCAGGGACAACTAGTCTCCCTAAGGGTGTCGTTTTATCTTACAAAGCTTTAACTGCACTTGTAGTTAATACACAATCTCCAGCAGATCCTATTTCTGATCAAGAAGTAATATTAGTGAGTGTCGGCTTTTATCACATTGCTGGTGCAACAACATTAATGAGTGCAATTTTTTCTGGAAGACAATTAGTTTTGTTAGATGGCTTTAGTCCTGCAGATTGGTTAAATGCAGTTGAATCAAGTAAAGTTACTCATGCATTTGTTGTGCCAACAATGTTAAAAAGAATAATGGAAGTTGAAGATTTTGAAAAAAGAGATTTTTCAAGCTTAAAACTAATTACTTATGGAGCAGCCCCGATGCCATATGATGTTGTCAAAGAAGCAGTGAAATTATTTGCACCAAGTAAAGCAGATGTTGGCCTGATGAATGCATATGGTCAAACTGAGGCAACAGGATCAATGACATTTTTAGGTCCTGACGATCATCGTATGGAGGAATCTGATGAAGATAATTCAAAAAAACTTGAGAGATTAAGAAGTGTAGGTAAGCCAATGCCTGATATTGAAATTGGCATATTAAATCCAAACGGAGATGTTCTTTCAGTAAATGAAGAGGGTGAAATTTGTATAAGAGGTGAAAGAATCATGAAAGGATATAAAGATAGAGATGAAGATACTGGCTCTGCCATACAAGGAGGCTGGCTACATACTGGTGATGTTGGTAAACTTGATGAAGATAATTATTTATTTATCACAGGAAGAATTAAAGACATGATCATACGTGGGGGAGAAAATATTGCACCTGCTGAAATTGAGCAGGTTCTTGAGGAACATGAAAACATTGCTGAAGCTGCCGTTATTGGTGTTGAAGATAATGATTGGGGAGAAATCATTAAAGCTGTGGTAATTAATTCATCAGATAATGAACCATCTTATGATGAACTCACAGCATTTGTTAAAACTAAACTTGCGTCATATAAGGCTCCTGCATCTTATGAGTGGGTTACAGATTTACCTAGAAATCATATGGGTAAGGTCCTTAAAAATGAACTCCGTGAGTTATATAATAAGAAATAATTGACTATTATTTTGAATAGCTTTGTTTATTTGTTCTTATCAATTAGTATGAATATAGCAAAGTTATAAATTTTTTTAGTAATTGGAAGAATTTAGTGCTTATCTCAGAAAAAAATCCTAAAATGAATCAGAGTAAAATAATTTTTTATGCTATGTTGAATTTTTTCAATCAGTATTTTTTTTCATTTATATTTTCTACTACTTTTATTCTTGTCATAATGAGCGGATTATTTTTAGGAATTGGCATTGAACAATCAACGGCATCTCGCCAAATCTTTTTCAATGTTAGTCCTTGGCCAATATATGTCCTTCTTAGTGTACTAACAGGATTGTTGGTGTTTGGTGTTATTCGACATGGTTCATTATGGGCAATCGGTAAACCATTTAACGAATGGCGTATAAATATTCCTTGGCGAGTGCAAAACACTGTTCGCCTTGGTGTAATGCAAGACAAAATAAGAAGAGATAAATATGCAAGTATTATGCATTGGTGCATTTCTTCTTCAATTATTGTTTTAACCTTTGTCACTGCTCAAGTAGCTCTAGAAGATGACACGCCTTTAAGCTTTTTGAGTGGCAATTATTACTTATTCTTTTCATTTTATGGTGATCTTTTTGGCCTAATAGGTCTTATAGGAGTTTCAATGGCTTTATACCGCCGATACTATGATGATTTTCATCGGATTCGATGGGATGAAAGAATTGAAGATCATTTAATTTTATGGGGCTTATTTGCTATTTTGCTCTCAGGATTTTTTGTAGAATCTTATAGAATATCAGTAACTGAATTAGAAAATTTTCCTGAATGGGCTAAATGGTCGTTTGTTTCTTATGTTCTAGCACAATTTAATAGTTTATTTGGTTTTTCTGAAGAATTACTATTGAATATGCATTCTATCTCTTGGTGGGTACATGTTCTTGTAGTTTTCTTCTGGCTCACTTTAATAGTTTTTACTAAGCTTGATCATTTTCTTTTTGCACCAATAAATGCATTTTTACTTAGGACTGATTCTCCAGGAAGATTGTCTCGAATAGAGAATATTGAAGAACAAGAAGTTTTTGGTGTAGGGCAAATCCAGGACTTTAATTGGAAGCAATTGTTTGAATTAGATGCTTGCGTCAGGTGCGGTCGCTGTACGGAAGTTTGTCCAGCAAATTTAGCTGGTCAACCTCTTTCACCAATGCACTTAATTCAGGATCTAAAGTCACATTTCAATGAAGTCGCTCCTTTAGTACAGGAAGCTGGAAACAAGGGAGAAGATATTAGGGCGGTTGCAAATAAAGCGATGGTAGGAGAAGTGATTAAAGAAGAAACGTTATGGGCATGTAGGACGTGTGGTGCATGTGTGCAAGAATGCCCTGTTATGATTGAACATGTTCCATCCATTGTTGATATGCGAAGATTTTTAGTAATGGATGAGGCAAAAATTCCTCAAACTGCTCAAGCAGCATTAGAAAATCTAGAAATGAGAGGCCATCCTTGGAAAGGAACTGCTTTAGAACGAACAACTTGGATGGAAGGTCTGGGCGATGTGCCTATTTTTGATGGCACCCAAGAGTTCTTATATTGGGTTGGTTGCTCTGGTTCACTTGTAGAAAGGAACTTACCTATCACCAAAAAAGTTTTTAGTTTGATAAAAGCGTCTGGTTCATCTTTTGGAGTATTAGGCCAGGAAGAAACATGCAATGGCGATCCAGCTAGGAGACTCGGTAATGAGTATTTATATCAGATTCTTGCTGAACAGTTAATTGATACTTTTAAACAGAAAAATGTGCAAAAAGTTATAACTAATTGTCCTCATTGTTTTAATACATTTAAAAACGAATATCCTCAATTTGATGGCAAGTTTGAAGTTCTGCATCATACTCAGTTTTTAGAGCAAGCTATTAATGATGGCAAATTAAAACCTGAGAAACCTATTGACCTTGATATCACTTATCATGATTCATGTTATTTAGGAAGAATTAATAATGAATATGATGCTCCTAGAAATATCCTGAAATCCATTCCGGGATTAAATATTATAGAAATGGATAGAAATATGTCTAAAGGGCTTTGTTGTGGTGCTGGTGGAGGCAACATGTGGCAAGAAGAAGTAGGTGCTAGAAGAGTTAATCATGTTAGAAGTGAAGAGGCGATAGATACTGGTGCGGATGAATTAATTTCTAATTGTCCTTTTTGTATTCAAATGTTTGAAGATGGTATTCCGTCTGTAGAGCCAAATGAGGATGACAGGATCAAACCTTTTGATATTGCAGAAGTTTTGTATCAGTCTATTGACTCATCATCTGAAGACAATTAATATTTTGTTGGTTATAAAATTTAACTTTTTTATTTAGGGGGGCTATAATGCATTTTGTTGTGTGCGCTAAGCAAATTCCAGATCCAGATACACCACCGTCAGCATTTAAGATAGATGAGGCAAAAAATGAAGTAATTCCTGCACCAGGCATTTCTCCTGTTCTAAGTCAATTTGATGGTATTGCTGCTGAAGCTGCATTAAGAATTAAAGAAAAATTGGGTGATGTTAAAATCACTGTGATTTCATTAGGAAAAGAGAGTGCTCAGGCTGCAATTAAGCAGGTTCTTGCAATGGGAGCAGATGAAGGATTATTACTCGAGGATGATGCTTTTGAAAATGGCGATCACTATACAACTGCTCTAGTTTTATCAGAAGCAATAAAAAAACTCGGTGATGTAGATGCTATTTTTTGTGGTCGACAAGCTGCAGATTGGGACATGGGTCAAGTCGGAATAGGCATAGCTCAATTACTTGAAATCCCATGTGCGATTATTGGTAAAGATGTTGATATTGCTGATGGTAAAATGACAGTACAAAGAGTGTTATTAGATGGTTTTGAAACTGTTGAAATGCCTTTACCTGCTGTTGCTACTGTTTCGAATGAACTTGGTGAACCGCGATATCCAAAATTGCAACAAATTATGCAAGCAGCAAAAAAGACTGTTAACAAGTGGTCTTTAGCAGATTTTGAAAATCTTGATGCATCACAAGTTGGCGAACAAGGTAGAAAATTAAAATTGGAAAAACTATTTATACCTACTAGTGATAGTGAAGTTGAAATTATCGAAGGTGAGACTGCACAAGAGCAAGCATCAGCTTTAGTTTCAAGATTGAAAGATGCGAAAATTCTGTAAAATTATTGAAAGGAAATTATAATGTCTAATAATGTTATGGTCGTAGGTGAATTCAACCAAGATGGCTTATCTGATACAACTGCAGAATTGTTAACTGGAGCATCAAGTTTGAGCGCAGGCGGAACAGTTAGTGTTATTCTACTGGGCGCTGGTTCTCAAGAAAAAGCTGAATCCTCTTTTTCTTATGGTGCAACAAAAGCATATACAATTAATGATGCATCTTTTTCAGAATTTTTACCTGATAAATGGGCACTTGCAGTAAATGATATTTATGAAAAAGAAAAGCCTGATTTAATTCTTTTAGAACAATCTACTGTTGGTAGAGATTTAGGGCCTAGATTGGCGTTTAAATTAAATAGCGCTGTAGCAATGGACTGCGTTTCAATTGAGTCAGATGATGCTGGTTTTAAAGCCACTCGCCCTTGCTTTGGCGGAAATGCAAGAGCAGTTTATACATATAGTGCTAGTCCAGCAATTGCTACAGTTAGAGCAAAATCTTTTGAAGCACAAAATCAAGACAGCTCAAATGGTGAAGTAGTACAAATTGATCTTGCTATAGATTCCAATGTTTCTATAGTAAATAGAGAAGAAGTAGCTACAGAGGGACTTAAATTGACTGATGCACCGATTGTCTTATGTGGCGGTAGAGGCCTTGGTGGTCCTGAGGGCTTTGACATGATTCAGGAATTAGCAGGTGCTATAGGAACAGATAAAGCAGCGATTGGCTCTTCAAGAGCTGCGTGTGATTTGGGTTGGTATCCTGTTGCAAACCAAGTTGGTTTAACAGGTAAGGTCGTGAACCCTGACTTATATGTCGGAATTGCAGTATCTGGTGCAAGTCAACATATGGCAGGATGCAGTGGATCTAAGTCAATCATTGCAATTAATAAAGACCCTGAGGCAAATATGTTTAAATCTGCTAGATGGGGCATTGTTGGAGATTATAAAGAGGTAGTTCCTGCGCTCATTGAAGCAATAAAATCAAGTTAATTTTGTTTCAAGCGATATTAATATTCAACCTATTGCATTGATTTGTCCTAGTGAGGTTAAGATGTATATTGTTGGTTTAACAGGTGGAATTGCTTCTGGAAAATCACATGCTGCTAAGTATTTAGTTGCAAAAGGTGCTCAAACGCTTAATTGTGACTCTTTAGGGCATGAAAGCTATACAAAAGGCTCTGCTTCATATGCAAAAATTGTTTCCACTTTCGGTGTTGATGTATTAGATGCGAATGATGAAATTGACCGAAGAGTTTTAGGCCCTATTGTATTTTCTGATCCAAAAGAAATGGATAAGTTGACTGCCATAACTTGGCCAGCTATAAGAGAATTAATTAATCATAAAATCCAAGACTTAGAAAAAGATTTAGCAAATCAATTATTAATACTAGAAGCGGCAGTTTTAATAGAAGCTGGATGGTTTGATTTGGTAGATGAGGTTTTGGTTGTTCACACTCCTATAAGTTCTGCTATCACCAGAATCAAATCTCGTGATAATTTAGATTCTGATCAAGCACAAGAACGGATCAATGCGCAGATATCTAATGAGGAAAGAATTAATTTTGCAAATTATACTATTGAAAATTCTGGTAAAATTTCTGATTTTGAATTAGCTTTAGATACTTATTGGGATAAATTACAAGGAAAATTAGAGTAAGCGCTGGGTATAAAATTGAGTAAAAAAAATGTAGGATATTCTGTTTCAGTTGAGGAATTCAAATTAGTTGATGAGCCTTTTTATATTCCAATCAATAATGAAGTAAAAATTTTTGAAGAAGCATATAATAGTAAAATCCCTGTTATATTAAAAGGTCCCACAGGTTCTGGCAAGACTAGATTCATCGAATATATGGCTTGGAAATTAAAGAGTGAATCACCTTCCTCTCCGCTTATTACTGTTGCTTGTCATGAAGATTTAACAGCCTCTGATTTAGTTGGAAGATATTTAATTGAAGACCAAACAACTAAATGGATAGATGGCCCAATTACTAGAGCAGCACGTATAGGGGCAATTTGTTATCTTGATGAAGTGGTAGAAGCACGAAAGGACACTACGGTATTAATTCACCCTTTAACTGATTACAGAAGATTGCTTCCGATTGAAAAAAAAGGTGAATTAATAGAAGCTCCGGAAGGATTTATGTTAGTCCTTTCATATAATCCTGGATATCAATCAATTACAAAAGATTTAAAACAATCTACAAGGCAGAGATTTGTATCTATTGAATTTGACTATCCCCCTGAAGATATAGAAGCAAAAATTATAGAAAAAGAATCAGGGTGCTCAGCAAAAGTTGCTTCAAGTTTAGCGCTGTTAGCTATTAAAGTGCGTAATCTAAGAGAGTATGGTTTATCAGAAGGGGTTTCGACAAGATTACTTATTTATGCAGGGTCATTAATTAATAAAGGCATCAAACCAATTGAAGCTTGTATTTCAACAATTGTGTGGAGTTTGACCGATGAAAAAGAATTACAAGATTCAATTGAAGAGCTTGTAAGATCAATCTTTACTGAATAAAAACACTTTTTACTTAGGGAAATAATGAGTTCCTTCTCAAAAAAAAATAATATAAAGAATAATTACTCACCAACATCTGCAATTGCTAAAACTGCATATCAGGATTTTATAGAAGAATATAAACAACAATTATCTGAAAATGAGATTGCTCATTATATTCAAACTTGTAAAGAAATATCTGATTCATCTTTAAGAGCATGGGAGGCTTCAGATAGTTATGCTAAAGAATCTGCAAAGCTTATCCAATCATTTGATTTTATTACATTAATTTATATTGGAGATATTGCTAAAAAACTTTGTTTATTTTCACCGATGATTGCCTCGAATTACATTAATAATTCACCTTTAATTTTACAGTCTATTTCCATAAGTGATTTAGATCGTTATACAAAAATACTTACAAAAACTGGAGGTTCTAGTTGGAAGGATATTGCACTAACGAATGCGTTTATCACAGCTACCTTTGAATTGTTAAAATTAATTCCACTCAAACATATGAATTCTGTTAGCTTAATCGCTAAGAATTTATCTGAAAAATCCCATGATTTGGCTATTACTTTTCTAGAAAATTTTGCTTATTCTTTAAATAAAATTCCTGAATCATCAAGAATTAGATTTATCAAATTAATAAATGAACTATCCATAATATCTTGGCCTGATGTTGCTAAAACTCTTGAGACATTTCCTCTTACTCTTCAAGATTCGTCAAATGCTACTACTAAATCTTTTTTAATTATTGGTCATCAAGTTTTAAAAAATGATGGTCGAAAAGCATTTGAAGAATATAATGATGCTGTTTCTGAATTAATTCATTTGAATAATGCAGATCAGAATTGGATTGCTAAATTTGCACTAAAAATAAATCAATTAGATTCATATTCATCAGTAACTTTTTTACAGCAAATATTTTTATTATTAAAAATTTATTCTAAAAAAGATTTATCAAATTGGCTCAATGAAGGTATTCAGTACATGAATAATAATCCTAAAAACTTCGATGCCAATGCCTATTTTAATTTAGAGTCTAACTTTTCTATTCAGTCTCTATATCGTCATGCAAAATTAGAATTGTTGGATAATAAAAAGAATTTACTTCAAAAGTATTGTAAGGGTTTATCTGGAATTAATATAAATATTCTAGATGTCAAGGAGCTTATTGACAGAAAAATAGGATGGCAGGTTCCCTATGTAGCAACAACTGATGGGGAGCATGTCTATTTACCAAATAAAATGAATATTTTTAATTCAAAACACAAAAACTTTTTAGCATATAAAGTTTATGCTACTCATCAAGTCTCGAGGCTTGAGTTTGGCTCTTATGATTATGAATTTCAGTTTAACAAGTTGATAGAAAAGCATTCAGATATAAATACAAAAAATACAACTAGATCTTCGGATATGACTGAAATTCAAAAATTATTTTCATTATTTTCAGATAAAAAATTAATAAGTTATTTATTTAATATTGTTGAAGATTACAGAATTGATTATTTAGTAAATACCAAATATCCAGGAATAAGTGAAGCGTACAAAATGGTAAAAAAGTTTGAATTATCCAAACGCGATTCGCCATTTGAACTTCCCTTTCAAGAAATGTTGTTAGAGTCAATTATTCAATACACTCTGGGGGGTTTTCGTAATTCGACTGAAGAATTATCGAATATTCATGAATATATGAGTGCTATTGCTTTCCTGAATGAAATAAAAAAAATCCATTTACCTAATGTTATTAATTCCGTAGATATATCAATTCAAATTTATACAATAGTAAAAAGTATTCCAAATGTTTATTCAATGCATTCAGTTAACTCAAGCAAAAAAGATGCACTTAAATCTGAATCAGTCAGTTTACTGACTGATAGTGATAACTCATCAAAGATTAATAATGATAATAATGAAGATATACATCTTCCTGATCTTCCTGATCATTTGGGTGAATTTAAACCAGATCTTGTTGAACTAATTACTTATGCAAAAAATAAGCAAGATGATGTTGATTCTAGCTTTTCAGGATTTGATCAAAAGCAATTAGAGGAATTTTTAAAGCAAACAACTGAATTGAATGTTGCCGAATTATCAGAAGGAGAATTTGAAGAATATTCAAATTTATTTACAAATAATTTAATGGATTTATCAAATGTTAATGCTGATAAACAAAATAAATACGAATCTGAATTAGCTTCTAAAGATTTGAATGATGGCCAAGTTGTACAAACAAAATACATTAATGCAAAAGCTAAAGAGTTTTTTTATGACGAGTGGAATTTTAGGTCTCGTGATTATAAGCCTTCTTGGTGCCGCGTGCTTGAAAAGGAGTTAGAGTTTGGTGAAGTAGATTATTATAATCAAATTATTTCTGAGCATTCTAAATTAATTAAAGAAACCAAAAAAAAATTCGAATATTTAAAACCTGAATCAATGCATAAAGAAAAAAGACTCGAAGATGGTGATGAAATTGATTTAGATCGTCTTGTCGATTTTTACGCAGAAAAATTAGCAGGATATAGTCCGGTTGCAGATTTTTACTCTAAAAGAAATAAAGTTGAACGTGATGTTGCTGTAGCGTTGCTATTAGATATGTCTGCTTCTACAGATGAAGTTATAGAAAAGGATGCTAGTAACTCTAATCAATATAATCAATATTCTGGAGGACCTGGTACATATTTTCGCTGGCTTGCGTCTAGGAATACGGAAAAAAGCTTCAATACAAATAAAAGAATTATTGATATTGAAAAAGAATCTGCAATAGTTTTGTCTGAAGCTTTAGATTCTATAGGCGATAATTATGGCTTATATGGGTTTTCTGGTTATGGCAGAGATAATGTTGAATATTTTGTAATTAAAGATATTGATGAAAAACTTGATCAAAATGTGCATAGGAAAATTGCTAATATCCAGCCAGTTAGATCTACTAGGATGGGTCCTGCAATTAGACATACCATTCAAAAATTAGAACTGTCAGGCAGTAAGGTAAAAATTATGATTATGCTGTCAGATGGCAGACCTCAAGATCATGAATATGGCAAAGATAGAACTGAAAAAATATATGCCATTCATGACACTAGACAGGCATTACTTGAGGCAAAACACAAAGGCATCACTCCATTTTTATTAACTGTTGATAAAGATGGACATGATTATCTTCAAGAAATGTGTGATGATATTGGATATGAAGTTGTCTCGAATATTGATTCATTACCTGAACGATTAACAAATTTATATAAAAAAATATCAGTTAAATAAAATCAATTTTTTTGTTTTGCATTGTTCAATTTTTCAATTATACAAATTATTTTTATCATAGCTTGAACTTGATTGTTTACAGGAAAATCTAAAAAATGTTTGTAGGTTTTTTTAGTTATTTCAAAAGGATTTTTTAAATTATTATTTAGCAGTAATAAAATCTTTTTTTCAAAATTTATAAAATGTTCTAGATAGTAGTCTAAAATTGCTTGATGGTTAATTATCTCAGAGCCATGAGCAGGATATACTTTTTTAATATCTATTAATTTCAACTGTTTAATTGTATTTAGAAAATGAGTTATGCCTGACCATTGTTTTTCTGTACTAATAGATTCATAGTGTAAACCTGTTGATGGTATCTTATTATTTAAAATAGTGTCGCCAGTAAATATTTCTTGAGTTTGTGGTATGTATGCTGCAATGCTACCAGGTGTATGTCCTGGGCATGCAACAATTTCTAGCATTTGATTATTCATGAGTGGAAAAGCATGCTTTCCTACTACAGGCTTGATATTTGCCCAAGGTATTGCGCTTAAGGGGAGTCTACTTTTTTTATTTTCTAACCATTGATTTAATATTGAATCAGGCATTCCATTTTTTTTTAAAACAGCAGTAGTTTTCCTGATGATTATAGCTTCAAACTGACTGCCACTAGTGTATGCACTCATATCAGGAGCACCGACATAAAATTCTATATCTTGTTTACTAAGTATATTCGCAAGACCCATATGATCAGAGTGTGCATGCGTAATAATAATTTTTTTTAATGAGCTAAGTTTAATATTTGCACTATTCAAATTTTCATTCAATTTGTCAAATGCCTGATCGGAATTTGGTCCTGCATCAATCATAAGATAGCCACCTCCTGCAAAATCTGCCAGAGGAAATAAATAAAGATGATTAGAATCTACTGTAATTTTTTTATGGATAGTCATTTTGTATCAATCATTTTTTAACATGAATTCATTAATTAAGGCAAATGCTAAAAAAACAGCTCTGTTTTTTATTTGTATTCTATCACCTGAAATTATCATTTCTTTATTTAAAAATTTTTCCCCATCAGTAATTGATAGAAATAAAGTACCACTTTCATGTTTTTCAATAGCTTTATTACCAGCCACTCCAGTAATTGCTAAGCCAAGATCAGAATTGAATATATTTTTAGCATTTTTTGCAAGATTTTTTGTTGTTGATGCTGAAACAGTGCCTTTCTCATGAAGAAATTTAGAATCTAATCCAGAAAAAATCTTTACATTTTTGTCATATGCAATTAATGAACCTAAAAAATATTTTGATGAATTATCAAAATTTGTAATCTCATCTGCAATTTTCCCACCGGTTACAGATTCAATTAAACCTAGAGTTAATTTTTTTTCAATCATATTTTTAAGTATGATTTCTCCATATTTTTCATCATCTTCACCCCAGACATATCCTTTTAATATTTTTTTTAATTCTTTTTCCACTGGTTTAATTAAGTTCATTGCTGCAGTTTTATTCTTTGCTTTAGCAGCTATTCTCAAACTGACACCATCTTTTTTTACATAAATTCCTACTGAAGGATTTTTATAATGTAAAAATTCTTCAACCATTTCATTAATATTTGACTCACCCAATGTTGAAGTCTTTATTATTTTTTTCACTAATACACTATCACTTTCTTTTGTGAGAAGAGGCTTGATTTGTTCTTGCCACATTTTTTTCATTTCTGCAGGTGGCCCTGGCATTAATATGATTTCAATAGAATTTTTTTTAATCCACCAACCTGGAGCAGTACCAATTGGGTTACTAAGAAATTTGGCTGATTTGATGATTGTTGCCTGCTTTACATTTTTTTCTGGAAATTCACGATTTCTTTCAGAAAAAAAATTTCTCAATTGTTTTTCTTGATTTTTATCAATCACAAGTGGCTCATTCAATGCTTTTGCAAGAGTTTCTCTTGTAATGTCATCTTCAGTCGGGCCAAGCCCGCCTGTTACAAAAATAATATCAGAACGATGTACTGCATTATTAAAAATATCAATGAGTCTATCAAAATTATCACCAATTTGCGTTGCCCATAACAAGTCAATTCCAATTTCTGGAAGCTCTTGAGCAAGATAATTTGAATTAGTATCTAAGGTTTCTCCAAGCAGTAATTCAGTACCAACAGATATTATTTCAGCTTTCAATTTTTTTCCTTAATTTATGTAACCATTTATTTGATCTAATTTTTCTGATAATTGATTAATTTGCTTTGTTTTAATATTGATTATAGAATAGAGATCAATTTTTTTCTCACTATTTATTTTTTCAATTTCAGTCTGTAATTTTTGAATGTGCTTTATATGACTATCTTCTATTTTTGGACAATCTTGTAATATTTTTATTAATTTGTCTTTTCTCAAACTGAACAAATTAAACATTTCTTCCCCAATATACTTTCTGGCTGTTTTTTCAAAAGCATGAACATCCATTTGCTTTATATTGTATTTTTCAAAGCTTGATATTAGTTTATTTAAACTAATCAATAAACAGACGAAATGCCTCAACGTCCACCCTTTATCATTGAGATTCTTGTGCAAGTATGACTCATTGATGCTCTCCAATGATTTAGCTGTATTATTAATTTGTAGATTAATAAAACTGATATTTTTTTCTAATAGTAAAATTTTATTCATAATGCACTAAAAATATTACTATATATTTATGATTATAAAAATCTTTTTTTCATAACATTATAAATATTAATATTTATAAAAATTGGAACTGATATAATAATATTGAAATATTATAACTAGGATAATATCTTGAAGAAGATTGGCATTTTCGATTCTGGCATAGGAGGATTAAGTATTGTAACTAAACTTAGAAATATAAATTTAGACAAAAAAATTATTTATATTGCTGACAATGCTCATTTTCCATATGGTTCACAAGATGAAGAGATTATTATAAATCGCTCTTCTTATCTTGTTGAAAGATTAGTTGATTTAGGTTGCGACATAGTTATTATTGCCTGCAATACTGCTTCATCTACTTCACTTGAATTTTTGCGACAAAAATTTCAATTACCAATCATTGGTATGGAGCCTGCGGTGAAGCCAGCAAGTCAGTATTCAAAATCAGGTAAAATGTTGTTACTGGCAACCCCACTTACAACTTCTGGAAATAGATTATCCATGCTTGAAAAAAATTATGTCAAAAATCAAAAGTTATTTTCATTGCCAATGCAAGGGCTTGCTGAGCATATTGAAAAAGCAAATATTCCAAAAAAAGAATTTCTGTCTGAATTAAAAGCTACTCTTGATCACTACTATGATTTAGGAGTTGATTGTCTTGTCCTTGGTTGTACTCATTATCATTTTCTTAAAGAAACTTTATTTACAATTTCACCCGAACATGTCAAAATTTTTGATTCAGTTGATGGTGTTGTGAATAGGTTATTGCAACTTCTTTCCGAGGAAATGAATACAGACGAGTTATATAATGAAAATAATTTCGAATTGATAGATTGCTATGTAACTGGAAGCATTGCTTCTTTTTCAAAATCAATTAAAAATATTATGGAGCATTACTGTGATCTGCCTAATTTATCAATAATGAAAATTAACGAAGGGTGATGAATTGAATTTTAAGGAAAAATATTACAAGAATTACAAAAAAAATAAATCAGCTTTATGTATTGGTATTGATATACACGATGAACTGTTACCAAAGAATTTCAAACTCGACTCATTTTTAAAAAGTGTGATTGATAATACTGCTGATTTAGTTTGCTCATATAAGCCAAATGTTGCTTTTTTTGAAAAAAGAGGTTCTGAGGGGATAGAACTACTAAAGAAAACTATTGCTTATATTCCAAAAGACATACCAATTATTTTAGATGCAAAAAGAGGAGATATTGGTTCTACAGCTGAGGCTTATGCTGACGCAGCTTTTAATTATTTTGCAGCAGATGCAATCACACTGAATCCTTATTTTGGATTAGATTCCATTGCACCTTTTTTAAAATACAAAGACAAACACGCATTTATACTGTGTCGAACTACAAATAATAGCAGTAATGAAATACAAAATATTTTACTGCAAAATAATAAGAAATTGTTTCAAGAAATTGCATTTCTAGCTAATCAATGGAATCATGCAGATAACATTGGTTTAGTAGTGGGTGCAACATTTCCTCAAGAGGCAAGGCAAATCCGTGATATTTGTAAAGATATGATTTTCCTTGTCCCAGGAATTGGCAATCAGGGTGGGGACACTAAAGAAATTGTTCAGGCAATAAATACTGATTCAGATTCACCTACAATGATCATTTCCTCCTCACGATCTATTATGTATGCAGGTCATAATGATGAGACAGACTTATCTAAATATATGAATGACATAAGAAATGCAGCCCAGCTTATAAATAATCAAATTAATCAATACAACAAATAAATATTTAATTGTAATTAGTTTCATAATTTAAATTGACTGCTTTCAAGTTCTAGAATAAACTTCTAGAGCAGCAGATTTACATTTCTAACGGGGGTAAAAAGAGATGATTGAGTTACATATTGACAGTATAAGAGTCAGTCTTCGACATTATCAAAGAGTTGTAGTATTGAAAGAGGATAATTCTCAAAGGTTTTTACCTATTTGGATTGGTGCTGATGTAGCAGAAGCAATTGTATTATCTTTACAAGATATTGATTTACCTAGACCATTGACTCACGATCTAATGAATGACTTGATTGATCAATTAGGAGGTACTGTTGATTCAGTAATTGTCAATAATTTAGAAAATGATACATATTATGCTCGTATAAGAGTAAAATGCAAAGATCAACTCATTGAAATAGATGCTAGACCTTCTGATGCTATTGCGCTTTCTGTAAGAACGAAGTCTCCAATTTTTGTTGATTCAGACGTCTTTGAGCGTGCTTGTATCAATATTGACCAAGAAGACAATGTTATCATTGATAACAATCCTAAACAAAATAAAGATAATCAGGTATCTGATGAAGAACTCCAGAAGCTCTCTGCGTTTCAAGATTTTGTTTCTGAACTTGATATAAATCTGTCTCAAGAGGATGAGAAACCAGAATAAAAGGATAGCAAGTAATTTTATTGGATCATTTCTTTGCTATACCACTTGCTTAGTATTCTATAAATTAATATAGTCTCATAGTAATAAAAAGATATTAAAGTGTAATGCTTAACCTCTTTATATTTATTAATATTTAGTGGGAGATTCATAGATTGTATTTATCACCCGCATTTAGATTGGTAGGTATAGGTTTTTATCTTGTAGTTTCTATCTTATTACCGCTTTCGTTAGGTATTTGGATAGATGGAAAGTTAAATTCCGAACCTTTTTTTACTATCTTAATGTTAATTTTCGGGCTAGTCTTTGGTTTTGTAGGAGTCTATAGACAGCTTAAGGAAGTTACAAAAAATTAATTTAGATAAAATTTTAAAATTTGAAATAGGTTAAAGAGTAGATGAATAAACAAACTGGCTTCTTATTATTTTTACTTATTTTCATTTTTATTGTTGTCGGTATGGTTTTTTTCAAACCCCCACCTCCTGCAATTATTATTGCCCCTGAAGTGGTTTTTCGTACAAGTTTTCTTAACATTACAAACACCATGTTTACTTCTTGGATAGTTCTTATTTTGATGATTGTCAGCTCTTTTTTTATTGGCAGAAGATTTTCACTGGTACCATCTGGCTTTGTCGGAGGACTTGAGTTCATTATCGGTGGATTTTATGATTTAATTATTAGTATAACTGGAGAAGAAAATGGTAGAAAATTTTTCTGGGTAGTGGCAACAATTTTCTTTTGGATAATATTAAATAACTATTTTGCTTTACTTCCGGGTAACTTTCATATAGGTATGACTGAACCTGGTTATGGTGAAACTCAAGCCGTCTTTGAACAAACTACGATCTTAGGAATTGATACTGCCTATATTCCAATAGGTGGAGATTCTGTAAATGCAGCTAATGCCATTAAACCTGCTACAGAGGGCGGTAATTTTTCAGGTATATTAGCACCTTATTTCCGATCAGTTAATACAGATATCAATACGCCACTTGCAATAGCTATATTTTCGTTTATATTTGTTGAATACTGGGGCCTCTCTGCTCTTGGGTTTGGTTATTTAAAAAAATTCTTTAGTTTTAATAAATTACTGAAGGGTAATCCAATGGGTATTATTGATGTTTTTGTTGGATTGTTAGAACTTGTTTCTGAATTAAGCAGGATGGTTTCTTTCACTTTTCGATTATTCGGAAATATATTTGCTGGTGAAGTTTTACTAATTATGATGGGCTTTTTAGTTCCATTATTAGTAATTAATATTTTTTATGGATTAGAGTTGTTTGTTGGGTTTATACAAGCATTTGTTTTTGCTATGCTTACTTTGGTTTTTGCACAAACCGCTGTTAGCCATCATGACGATTCAAGTCATTAATTGTTTTTTTATTGTTTAGAATGTTTTATTTTTTGGAAAGGAAAAAAGCATGACACAAGTATCATTTCTTAAAGGAGTTTTCACGTTTCTTTTAACATTTACGCTTTTTGTTTTATATGTAAATGTTGCTGGAGCAGAATCTGCACCAGATAATGAATTTAGTGCAAATTCTATGAAATATCTATCTGCTGGTATTGCTATTGCTATTGGTTCTTTGGGGCCGGGTATTGGTATTGGAATGTTAGCAGGTAAAGCACTAGAAGCCATTGGACGTAATCCTGAAGCAGGTAGTCTTATTCAGACGAATATGATTTTGGCTATTGCTTTTGCTGAAGCTCTTGGTATTTACGCTTTGGTAGTAGCAATTCTTATTGGTTTCGTTTTTTAGAAATTTACTTAGTTTTTCTAAGTAAAGATTCGAGGTAACTATGAAGTTTTTTACAAGAATGTTTTTATGCTTAAACATGTTCGGATTGCTTTTTGTTGGAACAGCAAGTAATGTTTTAGCTGCTGAAGAAGTTACTGGTATTGCAAAACTTGGCTTTAGCTTACCAGGTCTTATTACTCAAATAATCAACTTTGCTATTTTGTTGGTTGTTTTAAGAATTTTTCTTTGGAAGCCATTTTTAAAAATCATTGATGAAAGAAATAAAAAGATTAAATTAGGATTAGAAGCTGCTGAACAAGCTAGTTTACAAGCTTCAGAAAGCCAATCTGAATCTAAAAAAATTCTTGATGATGCAAAAAAAGAAGCATCTCAATTTGTTAATGATGCTCGAGAAATGGCTGATAAATTAAAAGTTGAATTGGAAGAAAAAGCCAAGAAGGATGCAGAAATTATTGTCCAAAAAGCTAAAAAAGATATTGAACGTGATAAAGAGCAGGCTTTAGCAATAATAAGAAAGAACTTTGCTGAGATCACTATATCTGCTGCAGAAAAAGTTATTGATCAAGCATTAGATCAAAAAACGCACCAAGATTTAATTGATGGGGTACTAAATGATTATGAGTTTGAGAAAGAATAATTTAGGAGAGTAGTCTTTATGCTTATTAGGGATATAGCTGGTAGAAGATATGCATTAGCTTTGGGAGAAATTGCCAAGGAAAATAATTCTTTTGACCAATGGGCTGATTTACTGAATGATATTACTTTAATTTATCAGGATTCTAAATCTGAGGCACTATTCACTAGTAATGAATTAAATGACGTTCAATTCGTTTCAATCTTGAATGATATTTTTAATGATTTGGATGATTTAAGCATTAATTTTTTTCGTTTATTAAAGAAAAAAAATAGATTAAATTTACTACCTTCGATTGCATCCTACTTTCAAGAAATAGTTGATGATAATTCAGGAATTGTGCGAGGTGAAGTTACTGCAGCTGTTTCAATTGAGAACGATTTATCAGATATAGAAAGTTCTCTTTCTAAAAAATTAAATAAAAAAGTAATATTATCTTCAAAAATTGATGAAAATATTATAGCAGGTATAAAGATTCGTATAGGTGATAGGTTATTTGATGGCACTGTGAAATCAAAATTAAATAAACTTAAAGAAGATTTACTAAATGTGCAGAATTAATTTGTTTTTTGAAAATTTTGGAGGATATTATGTCAGTTAGACCAGATGAAGTTGCTTCTATTTTAAAGAAGCAAATTGAAAATTTTGAAGAGAAAACTAATGAGGTTAATGTAGGTACTGTTATAGAAACATCTGATGGTATAGCTCAGATTTTTGGATTACAAAGTTGTGTGGCTTCTGAGTTAATCGAATTTAGTAATGGGGTAAGAGGCCTTGCGCTAAACCTTGAAGAAGAGACAGTAGGTGCAATTATTCTTGGAGATTATACTGCTATTAAAGAAGGCGATGAAGTAAAAACTACAGGAGATGTAGCATCGGTGCCTGTAGGTGAAAATTTTATTGGTCGCGTTGTCAATGCACTTGGTGACCCCATAGATGAATTAGGTTCAATAAAGTCTGCAGAAACTAGACCAGTTGAAAAAATTGCCCCTGACGTTGTTTCAAGAAAAAGTGTTGATCAACCATTACAAACAGGAATTAAGGCTGTAGATGCAATGATTCCTATAGGGCGAGGTCAGCGAGAACTTATTATTGGTGATAGATCAATAGGAAAAACTGCTATTGCCATTGATGCAATTATTAATCAAAAAGGTGAAGATGTCATTTGTGTTTATGTTGCTATCGGTCAAAAAGATTCAAAGGTTGCTCAAACAGTTGCTTCATTACAAGATAATGGTGCGATGGATCACACAATTGTTGTATCAGCTTCTGCTGCAGAGTCAGCAGCACTTCAATATTTAGCACCATATTCTGGATGTGCAATGGCTGAATATTTCATGGACCAAGGAAAAGATGTATTGATAATTTATGATGATTTATCTAAACATGCTTGGGCATATAGACAGATTTCCTTGCTTTTAAAAAGACCACCAGGCCGAGAGGCTTATCCTGGTGATGTATTCTATCTTCATTCTCGACTTTTGGAAAGAGCAGCTAGGGTTGATGAATCTGTAGGAGGAGGCTCAATCACAGCTCTGCCAATTATTGAAACACAAGCAGGAGATGTTTCTGCCTACATTCCAACAAATGTTATTTCAATTACTGATGGGCAAATTGTTTTAGAACAGGGCTTATTTAACACAGGACAAAGACCAGCTACAAATCCTGGTATTTCTGTATCAAGAGTTGGTGGGTCTGCTCAAACTAAGGCAATGAAAAAAGTTGCTGGTACATTAAGATTGGATCTATCCCAATATAGGGAACTGCAAGCTTTTGCACAGTTTGGAACTGATGATTTAGATGCAACGACTAAACGACAATTAGAACGTGGTGCGAGATTAACTGAACTCTTAAAACAAAAACAGTATTCTCCTAAGTCATTATCTCAACAAGTTACAATTTTATTTGCAGGTACAAAGGGCCATCTTGATGATGTTCCAATTGAAAAAGTAGGTGATTTTGAAGAAAAATTTGAAGAGTTTATGCAATCACAACATAAAAATATTTTAGATGATATTGAAGATTCTAAAGATATCAGTGAAGAAACAGAAAAAAAACTTGAAGAAGCAATCACAAGTTTTAAAGGGACAGTAAGTTATTAATAAGTTATTAATGTTGGAGTAATTTTATGGCTGGTGGAGGCTCAGTAAGAGAAATTAAAAATCGTATGAGTGCGGTTGCTAATACTTCGAAAGTTACGAAGGCAATGGAACTTGTCTCAGCATCTAAGATGCGAAAAGCTCAACAAAAAGCATTAGAATCAAGGCCTTATGCTGAAATGATGGAATCCATGTTGGTTAGGTTAGTACAAAGCCTAGATGTTGATAATACAGAATCAAGTCCAATGTTATCAAAAAATTCATCTTCAAATGTTGGTGTTATTCATATTACACCTGATAGAGGTCTGGTTGGTGGATTGAATACTAACATTAATAAAAAATCTGCATCTTTTGTTTTGGAACATCAGGCAAATAATTCAGAAGTGACTTTAGTCACATTAGGAACTAAAGGCCGTGATTTTTTTTCCAGAGCAGGTTATGAATTAGCAGCTTCGTTTGAAATGAATCACCAGTCTGAAGAAATATCTATGGCGAAGGTACTAGCTGAGCAAGCAAGCAGAGATTTTATTTCTGGTGATGTGGGAGAAATACATATTGCATATCAAAAATTTATAAGTAACGCTAAACAGGAACCAACTATCAAAAAATTATTACCAATTTCAAAAGATTTAATTAGTGAAGAAGAATTATCTTCGTCTATGAATTATCTTGTTGAACCAAATGTAAATACAGTTTTGGATGTTTTATTACCAAAATTTGTGTTGACCAAAATCTTAGAGTCAATCTTAGAGTCAATAGCATCTGAACATACTGCACGTATGGTTGCAATGCATCAAGCAACTGAAGCAGCAGAAGAAATGGTTTCTGAACTTAATTTGACATATAATAAGGCGCGGCAAGAGATGATTACAGGAGAATTATTAGATATTGTTGGCGGCACCGCTGCAATATCTAATACTTAGTTTTAAGGAGGGTTATAATGGCTAGTGGAACAGTTAGACAAATTATCGGTACTGTGGTGGATATAGAATTTCCACCTGATTCTTTACCAGCATTATTTAATGCAGTTGAAATTGAAATGGGTAAAGAGCAAATTTTAACTGCTGAAGTTCAACAGCATTTAGGAAATAATTGGGTCAGATGTTTGGCATTAGATGCTACTGAAGGTCTATCAAGAGGAGCTGTTGCAACAGATACTGGTAAGCCAATATCTGTACCTGTTGGACCAAAAACTTTAGGAAGAATTTTTAATGTTAATGGTGAACCTTTAGACCCAGGCGAACCAATTGGTGATGATGTTGCTAGATGGCCAATCCATCGAGATCCTCCAACTTATGCTGAGCAAGAAACTACTGCACAGATGCTTGAAACAGGCATAAAAGTTGTTGATCTAATTTCTCCTTTAGCAAGAGGTGGTAAAGTAGGTCTGTTTGGTGGAGCTGGTACTGGCAAGACAGTTATCAATACAGAATTAATTAGAAACCTTGCAACTGAGCATGGAGGTTTGTCTGTTTTTGCTGGTGTTGGAGAACGTTCGCGAGAAGGTAATGACCTATGGCACGAAATGGAAGAGTCTGGGGTTCTAGATAAAACAGCATTAGTATTTGGACAAATGAATGAGCCACCTGGTGTTCGATTAAGAATTGCATTAACAGGATTGACTATGGCTGAATACTTTAGAGATGAAGAAGAAAGGGACGTTCTATTATTCATTGATAATATTTATAGGTATACTTTAGCTGGGCAAGAAGTTTCTGCTTTGTTAGGTAGAATGCCCTCAGCTGTAGGATATCAGCCTACATTAGCTACAGAAGTAGGTGAGCTTGAAGAACGGATTACTTCTACAGCTAAGGGTTCAATTACCTCTTTTCAAGCGATATATGTACCTGCTGACGATTATACAGATCCTGGAGTAGCAACTACTTTTGGACATTTAGACTCAAACGTTGCACTTGATCGATCATTGGTTGAACAAGGATTGTATCCTGCAGTCGATCCTTTATCTTCTACAAGTAGAATATTAGAGCCAAGAGTTGTGGGTGAAGATCATTATCGTGCCGCGACTGGAGTTGTG
Source organism: Dehalococcoidia bacterium (assembly GCA_045562675.1). Lineage (GTDB taxonomy): Bacteria > Chloroflexota > Dehalococcoidia > UBA2979 > UBA2979. Next base: position 112,634 of record JBJKVL010000011.1, on the reverse strand, counting down.
CAAACATTGCAAAGATATAAGGACTTACAGGATATTATTAACATTCTTGGTATAGAAGAACTTTCTGATGAAGATAAATTAATTGTTGGTCGAGCAAGGAAGATACAAAGATTTTTAACTCAACCATTCTTTGTTGCTGAGCAATTTACGGGTACACCAGGACAGTATGTTTCTGTGGCTGAAACAGTTAGAGGCTTTTTGGAAATACTTGATGGAAAACATGATGATTTACCAGAAGGAGCATTTTATATGATTGGTAGTATTGATCAGGCTCTTGAACGTGCTAAAGATCTTGAAAATTGATTTTCATTTAAGTTGGGAAATTATATGGAATTAATTATTTTACAGCCCGATTCTGAATCGATTAGTGTTGAAGATATCCAATCTTTAAATGTTCTTACGATTGATGGAGAAATAACTATTTTACCTAATCATATTAGTATTATTACTGCACTTGATATTGGGCTTGCTAATGTCAAGTCAAGTGTCAATGCATCTAGCTATGCTATACATGGAGGCTTTCTAGAAGTTCTAGAAGATAAAATAGTTATTTTAGCTAATGCATGCGAGATTGTAGAAGACATTGTTTCAACACGAGCTGAAAATGCTAAAGATCGTGCAATTAAGAGAATTGGCGGCCAAACTCTTTCTGATGATGAACAAATCGACATTGCTCGAGCCAAGCAAGCTTTGAAAAGAGCAGAGTTAAGACTTAAGATATAGTATTAAATAATTTTTTTTTGTTAATTATTTTCATGCTTCTGGTATTCTTTCATTTATCAATCTATCATTTTCATTATGTATAAGAATTTGTTAGTATTCATCCTTTTGCTTGCACTAATTTAGGAGATTAGATGAACTCAGAACACCATGAAGCTTTTATTATTGATGGCGGAATCAGCTTGAATGGTACCGTGAATATTAATGGTTCAAAAAATGCTACGCTTTGTGCTATTGCTGCCTCTTTGCTTACAGAAGAGACTGTTATTCTTCATAATGTTCCAAATATTTCTGATGTGGAAAATTTTAATCATATTTTATCCTCTCTTGGGGTTGTCATCAATTCAGATGATGATTCTCTCATTTTGCAGGCAGATAATATTCAATCAACAATGATTTCTGAAGATCTTTCTATCAAGTTGCGTGCATCAATCTTAGTTTTGGGTCCTTTACTTGCAAGATTTGGAAAAGTTTCATGTTTTATGCCTGGAGGAGATCAAATTGGCTCTAGGCCCATTGACATACATTTAGATGGGCTTGTTAAGTTAGGTGCAAAATTAGAAAATGTTAATAATCAAATTGTAGCTACTTCCTCAAAATTAAAAGGAAATAGGATTGTTTTTGATTATCCAAGTGTACTTGCGACGGTGAATATTTTATTTGCCGCTTCTCTATCTTCAGGCAATACTATTATTGAGAATGTTGCTACTGAACCTGAAGTGGTCCTTTTAATTGATATGCTTAATTCGATGGGAGCAAAAATCTCTGGTGCCGGGAGTCAAACGTTAGATATCCAAGGAGTTGAAAGATTGCATGGCACAGAGATATCTATCATACCAGACCGCATAGAAGCTGGAACAATGATGGCTTGTATAGCTGCTACTCAAGGAAGAGGCACTTTGCATAATATAAATTTATATCACATGGCTGCAATAGTAGAAAAATTTAGAGACGCGGGTATTAATGTCAAAGAACATAAAGAAAGTCTAGAAATAGATGCTTCCTCAGGGGTTTTACCTGTAAACGTTCAGTCTGTTCCCTATCCTGGTTTTCCAACTGATTTACAAGCACCAATTGCTGTAATGCTTACACAAGCTGATGGTCTATCTATTGTCCATGAACGAGTGTTTGACAATAGATTATTGTATATTAGTGAAATCAATAATATGGGTGCAGATATAAAAATTGAGAAACAGAAAATTTTTATCAAAGGACCAAAGAAACTTTCTGGCGCGACGATAGAAGCTCTCGATGTTCGTGCCGGTGCTGCTGCAATTGTAGCTGGTTTAATAGCTAATGGTCGTACATTAATTAATAATATTAATCATATTGACAGGGGTTACAGTACCATAGATAGGCAATTAATAGGACTTGGCGCAAAAATTCACAGATCTAAATCTGGAGCGAAAAAATGTTTGTAAAAAAAATTGGAGTAGATCTTGGAACGTCAAATATCGTTATAGCGGAAGACAGAAAAGGTGTGGTAGTGGATGAACCATCTGTGGTGGCTCTTACGAAAAATGATGAAACCGTTGTTGCTATTGGTCGTAATGCACAAAGTATGTTAGGTAGACAACCAGAATCAATTCAAGTCATACGCCCTTTACGAGAAGGAGTTATTACAGACTATCGTATTGCTGAAGCAATGTTAACTTTCTTCATTAGGCAAGTGTTAGGCCCATTAAAAATAGTAAAGCCAAAATTAATGATTGGTGTGCCTCTAGGTATTTCTAACGTGGAGCAACGTGCAATAAGAGATGCTGCTATTGCATCAGGTTCACGAAGACCTCCTTATCTAATTTCTGAACCGGTAGCTGCTGCAATAGGAGCTGGTTTGCCGATTCATTCACCTCGCGGTCATATGGTATTGAATATAGGAGGTGGTAGAACAGAAGCAGCAATTATATCTATGTTTGGAGTTGTTGCTAGCTCGTCTGTTCGTATTGGCGGGGACACTTTAGATTTATCGATAGCAGATTATATTCGAAAAAGACATAATTTAGTAATTGGATTACGTGCAGCTGAAGAAATAAAAATTAATATTGGCTCTGCAATTGAAATAAGTCAAGAACAAACTATTGGCATAAGAGGCAAAGATCAACTTTCTGGGATTCCTAGAACAATTTCAATTAGTTCTAACGAAATAGCTAGTGCTATTGAGTCTCAATTGACAGAGATAGCTCTTACTATTGTTTCTGTACTAGATAAAACACCACCAGAATTAGCAGCAGATGTTATTGATAGAGGGATCATGGTTACAGGCGGTGGTGCCATGCTGAATTTCATCGATAAACTCCTCTTGATTGAGACCGGAGTACCTATTCATTTGTCAGATTATCCACGACATGTCGTAGCAAAAGGAGCTTTATTAGGATTGAATTTTGCAGATTCAATTGCACGCTCATTTTCATATATGGATGAAATTTTTTCTACTGCTAACGAATAGCTAGCCATTTTCTATAAATAGGTCCAATAAAAATGAACCCAGAAAAAGCACAAGAAAAATAGATTAAAATAGATAGTAAGTAATTTATTTTTATTAGCATCTCGAAATTTAAAACACTTACTCCAGTGATTATCCATAAAAACAAAATGTATCTTGCCAAAACGATTTTTGGTCTTTTTTTTGCTGAATCTGAATGAATATATTGAATACCTAAATTCATTCCGATAAACAAAAACAGTAGAAAAATAAAATTATAATTTAAAAATCTGACCAAAACAAATAATAAAATCAGTATTAATAAATTAATTAATTTATTTTTCAATTTCTCTCCTATAATTATTGCGTAAGAGTTCGCCTAGGTATCGGAAGATCATTCGGAGGCTTAAATTCGACGGTTTCTTGAGCAACTGTTATCGTATCAATTTTTTCTATTCCTTTTGCCATTAGTGAATTAATTATTGGATCTAATAATTCATCTGGAACTGATGCACCTGCAGTTAAACCGACAATATCTACGTTGTTAAACCATTTTTCTTCTATTTCTTCAATGCCTTCTATTCGATATGCAGTTACGCCAGCACTCCTAGCATGCTCCATTAATCTGACTGAATTACTTGAGTTTGGCGAACCTACAACTAGAATAAGGTCAGCTTTTTTTGCTAATTCTTTTACTGCTGCTTGTCTATTGGTAGTTGCATAACATATGTCATTCCTAATTTCTGCCGCTGGAAATTTACTGTTAATATTTTCAATAATGTCATGCGTATCATCTACTGAAAGAGTAGTTTGAGTTACTACAAAAATTTTTTCTGATTTTACATTTAATGTGTTTACTTCTTCAATAGAGTCTACAACGGTTGTTTGTTGTGGAGCTTCGCCTAATGTTCCCTCCACCTCATCATGTCCTCGATGTCCAACAAGTAGAATGTCATATCCATCTTTAGCTGCTTTTTTTGTTTCTAAATGCACTTTTGTAACTAGAGGACAAGTTGCATCAATAATTTTTAATTTTTTATTTTTTGCTTGCTGCATAATTAAAGGTGAAATTCCATGTGCACTAAAAACAATTCTTGCACCCTCTGGCACTTCGTTGATAGCATCCGTAAAGATCACACCTCTTTTTTTGAAGTTCTCTACTATATATGTGTTATGTACAATTTCATGATACGAATATATGGGAGGTTTTTCATGATCGAGTAAGTAATTTAATACTTCAATTGCTCTGACTACCCCTGCACAAAAACCTCGAGGCTCTGCTAGTAACAATGTATGGGGCGTTATTTTTTTCATAAGTTACTTATCTAAAATATAATTATTTTGTTACAGTATATTTTATCTAGAGCTTATTGAACGTAAAAGTTAATAGAAAGTTTTTTTAATATATAAGTATGCAATAAAATGAACAGTAATATTTTAACCTTATTAAGTACCCCATTTTTACCAAAAGTGCTCGAAGATTTATCTCAACACAATAATTATTCTGAAAAAGTTATTCCACAATTATTTGCAAGTATTAATACTCAAGGCTTTATTAATAATGCAATGTATATTAATGATATGTCGTATGAACCTATTGAAGCCATAATTAATTTGAATCAGCACAAAGTCTTTTTAGATAATAAAAAATTTACAAATTTAGATGAGCTGATTAATATTCTTAATATTTTTCAATATCAACAGCCACAGATGCTTTTAATTCTAGCTGCTCTTCAAGAATCATTTAACCATATAAGCATTGGCGGAAAAGGAGAAAAAAATGCAAGAAAGTATTCTGAAAATGAGCTCAACAATAAAAGTTATAATTTATTTCTTTTTGATCCAGATAAGTTTCTTTACAAAAATCAATTTAAAGAAATTTTTGAAACAAATCTAATTCCTGATTTATATTTAGGTATAGCAAAATTTAATGATTATCTTATTTTTATTTGGGAGCAATTGCAGCATTTATATACTTTCCCTGAAATTAGAAAACGAAGTAGAGGCTTGTATTATTATGCATTATCATCAAGTAAACATTTTGCTTATCCTATAGAAGGTGATGATACGTATTGCTTGAAAAATAATATTGATAAAAATGAAATTGCTGATATTCAGCAAATATTACAGTCACACCTTTATATGTATTCAATAATGATTATGCACTGTACTGCTATGCGTGTAGGTCTAGGCTGTAATAAAAGATTAGTAGTAAAGGAATAGTATATTTGTGAATAATTTTGCAGCTGATGATTTTAATGTTCAAGACTATGTTAATGACTTGAATACTGATGACAAAATTAATTTTTTGACTACAGCTGAATTTACAAAAATGCAACCTGTATATAGAGGCTCTAATTATGTTTATTTAACAGTTTTACAAAATAATTTAAATGATCGCTTACTAAGTATTTATAAGCCAATCGAAGGCTTAATGGAACTATTTGATTTTGATATTAATACTTTGCCAAATAGGGAGTTAGTAGCTTTTGAAATTGATCAATTATTAAAATGGTCAATTGTACCTTCAATTGTTGTAAGAGATGGCCCAATGGGCCTTGGCTCAGTACAAGAGTATATTCATCATGATCCTACTCAAAACTATTTTCATTTTGTGGAAGATGAAGAAAACAAAAAACAGCTAATTAAAATTGCAGTCTTTGATTTATTGATAAATAATGCAGATAGAAAAGGAGGTCATATTATTAAAAGTATATCTGGTGAGTTATTGGGTATCGATAATGCATTATCATTCCATTCAGAAAAAAAATTACGAACGGTTATATGGGATTATTCTACACAGGAGATTGAAAAAAATATTATAGAAGATTTAGTTGATTTAAAAAAAGTATTACATCAAAATAAGTCAAAAATTCAAACTTTGCTATCTAACGAAGAAATGCATGCATTAATTGAGCGCTGTAATGAAATTATTAAAGAACCATTTTTGCCTAGCATGTATCCATGGCGCTGTTGGCCATGGCCATTAATTTAGTTTTACCTAAGATTTTAATTTAGCAAGAATTCTCAATACTAATACTTTAATTATTTTTTTAGATGAAAATCTTTGCTTTAGCATTAATACATCATCATTCTCACCAGCAACAATTGTACCACGCCATTTTTGAATACTTTTTGGATTTTCTGGTAAAGGAAGATTGCTGTCTAGTTTATTTTCCATTTGTATCCAATTTTTTTCTGATTTTAGCCAAGTTTCTTTTTTTGCAGCTCTTAATAATGCAATGCCCGCTACAATATCCCATAGACGCATATTATTTAAATAAGCACCATCAATAACTCCCACAGCTAATAATGCGATTTCGAATACTGCAGAACCGCTAACTCTAACATCTGTTTGATTACTGCGAGTAGGTACTCCATAAGGGAGCGTGTGTAATCTTCTTTTAACAGTATTATGATTTTTTGCTATAACAATTTTTTGTTTATTAAATTGTACGCTTCCATTAATATTGCCATGATATACGCCATGTGTCAGTGTATGAGAGGTTGAAAGCCATATGGCACCTATAATTGGACTATTTTTATACATCAGTCCTATTGAGCATCCAAAAATTGGTAGATTGTTAATGAAATTAGTTGTTCCATCAATTGGATCGATAACCCATGTGAAAGGTTCAGTCGTGGATCCAGTTGCATCTTCCTCTTCTCCAATAACTGAATGTTCAGGATATTTTTGTCTTATTTCGTTTCTGATAAATGCTTCTATAAGCTTATCAGAATCAGACACTGGATTATTTGGTACCTTAGATTGCTTCGCTTGATTTTTGTATGATATTTCTCCAGGATTTATTAGTGCATTAATTATTTTTTGCCCTGATTGCGTTGCCAAATCGTATGCAAAATTTTCTAATTGCATCAAATCTTGATTGGTTGGTTCCATGTTACTTCGCTTTCATAATAATTATTTTATTCCAACTTTGATGACCATACTTCCAGATTTATTTTTATTATCCAATAATTTTTGATGAGATAGACCAATTTGTTCAAAATCTAAAATTTCAGAAATTGTGGGGGTAACTTTTTTTGTTTTGACAAGCTTATTAATGCCTGCGCAATCATCTGGATTTGCAAAATGAGATCCTTGTAATCTTTTTTGCTTTACCCATAGATATCTTAAATCTACATCTGCATTATAACCTGATGTGCCACCACAAATTACAACCATTCCTCCTGTATCACATATAAATATTGATGTAGGTATTGTATCTTGACCAGAATGTTCAAAAATGATTCTTGGTTTACGTTTTTCTCCAAGCGCATCATAATATGCATTCAGAAAACGTTTTGCTTCTAGTGTCCAATTTTTCATTTCTATACCATTTTCTATATTTGGTAATCGACCCCAATGTGTAAAATTCTTCCGATTAATTGTTCCTTTAGCACCAATACTCTTACAAAATTCTTCTTTTTCTTGATCGGATACTACCGCAATAGGCACAGCATCAAATGCCCTAGATATCTTGATAGCCATTTCTCCCAAACCGCCGGCACCACCCCATATTAGTACTGGATCTTCTTTATGAAGTTGATGAGGAGGGAATCCCATTAATTGCCTGAAAGCAGTTGCGCCAGTAAGCATAAAGCAAGAAGCTTGTTCCCATGTTAGATGCCTCGGTTTTTCGTAGCATTGAAAATCTTTGACTAATGCAAATTGTGCAAATGAACCATAGTTTGTATCATATCCCCATATTCCTGCTGTTTCAGATTCCATTGGACTTTTACCATCCTGAATATCGTTTGCATTCTTATCCCAAATACCGCATGAAATAACAACTTCATCACCTATTACAACATTATTAACTTCATCACCTATTGCCCAGACAACCCCAGACGCATCCGAACCTGCGATATGGTAATCTTCCTTATAACCTCGTCTTGCATTTTGTTTAATGACGTCTACTGGATTACCTAATGCGGCCCACACGCCATCATAATTTACTCCTGCAGCCATCACGGCAATGAGTACATCATTTTTACCAATATTAGGTATGTCAACTTTTTCAATTGTAAAAGCATTTGCAGGATGGCCGTAGTTCTCTTGACGCAAAACTGCAGCATGCATTTTTTTAGGTACTTCTCCAATTGTAGGAAGTGTGCCGAGAGGATATATTTCATTTACCATGGCAAGATATTAACAGATTTTACTAAAAATGAAAAAGGGCTTAGATATTCTATCTAGCCCTTTTTCATTATTGTATTATTCCTCAGATAATACAATTGAGTAGTTAAATTGGAGGTTTAACTATTCCTTACCAGCAAAATTCTCACCATGCAGGCTCATATTTAAACCAGCATCTTCTTCATCTGAGCTAACCCTTATTCCTATCGTTATATCAATCAACTTGATAATCGCGTAAGTAAGTATAAATGAATAAGCTATGGTAATTATTATCGCAATTAATTGATTAATAAATAGATCAGCATTGCCTAAAAATAGTCCATTTGCACCACCTGAGTTCACCGCAACGTCAGCAAGCAAGCCAAGCATAAGTGAGCCTACAATACCTCCTACAAGGTGTACAGCGACTACGTCTAGAGAGTCATCATAATTAAATCGTTCTTTTAATTGCACAGCTGCTGGACAAATTACTCCTGCTGCAATTCCAATCAATAATGCCGAGAAAGCAGTAACAAATCCTGCTGCAGGAGTAATTGCTACTAATCCTGCTACTGCTCCAGAAGCAAAACCAATTGATGAAGGTTTTTTGCCAATTAGTGCTTCATATCCTATCCATCCAAGAGCAGCAGCTCCCGCAGCAATTTGTGTTGTGACGAAAGCATTTGCAGCAACGCCGTCAGCAGCTAAAGCAGAACCAGCATTAAAACCAAACCAACCAAACCAAAGTACGCCTGCTCCTAACAGTACTAAGCTAGGTCTAACGGGGTCTGCTCCACTATCTTTTCTTTTTCCTAGTATCATTATAGCAGCAAGAGCTGCAGCACCTGCATTGATATGTACAACTAGACCTCCAGCAAAGTCTAATGCCTCAATATTATTTGCAATAAATCCTCCACCCCATACCATATGAGCCATTGGAGAATAAACAATGATTGACCAAAGTGCTATAAAAATTACCCAAGCACTGAACTTCATTCTTTCTGCAATAGCACCAGCGATTAAAGCTGGGGTAATAATTGCAAACATCATTTGAAAAATCATAAAAACGTTATCAGGTATTGTTAGCCCAAATGCTTCATTAGATTGCCCTAAATTAAATAATCCGAAATAATGCAGGTCACCAACTATTCCACCAATATCTTCTCCAAAAGCTAAGGAAAAACCAAGCAACATCCAAACTACGCTTATTACTCCTAGAGCAACAAGGTTTTTCATTAGCATGGCTAGGGCATTCTTTGTTCTAACCATTCCTCCATAAAAAAATGCTAAGCCGGGTGTCATAAATAAAACTAAAGCTGAACTTGTGAGAATCCAAGCTGTATCTCCGGTATCCATAAAAACCTCCATGTAAAATAAATTTATGTCTAGATATTAATAACAAAATGTTACAATAATGTTTCAGAAATATTTCTGGAAGATTAAATATGAAATTAGATACTCATGCTCCAAAACCATTTTTAAAATGGGCAGGTGGCAAGTCGAGCGTTTTGAGCTCTCTTAATAATTATTTACCAGAAAATTTTTCTAATTTTCATGAGCCTATGATAGGCGGCGGTGCCTTTTTTATTGATCTTAAGAAAGAAAAAAATATTGATCGAAAATTCTTTATCGGTGATTACAATGAAGATTTGATTAATGTCTACACCATTGTTAAAAGTGACGTTAACGCATTGATAAACCATTTAAAAAAAATTGAAGAAATTTATTTGGGTCATGATTTGACTGATAGAGAAAAATATTATTATGAGATGCGTGCTTATGAACCCATAAATTCAGTTGAAAAGGCAAGTAAATTTATTTTTTTAAATAAAACATGTTTCAATGGTTTATATAGAGTTAACAAGGCTGGAAAATTTAATGTACCGCATGGTAAATATAAATCGCCAAAAATTTGTGATGCTGATAATTTATTAGCAATTTCAAACTTATTAGATGATGTTAAGTTAAAACAACATGACATTAGAAATGGTTATGTGGATGCAAAAGCAAAAGATTTAATTTATTTAGATCCACCATTCTATCCAATTTCAAAAACTGCTGATTTTACAAGTTATACATCAAATAAATTTTTACATGATGAACAGCTTAATTTAAAATTGCTCATTGATGATTTAACAAAAAAGCAGATATATGTTATGTTATCGAATTCAGATCATCCTTGGATTATTGGCGCATATCAAGCAAGTAAATATAGCATTCAATATATTCAAGCTAGAAGATCGTTATCATCTGCAGTAAAAAGTCGTGGTCAAATTAATGAATTAATCATTACAAACTATCATCTTGTAGATGGAAATTTATGAATCTTTTTTTAGAGATTTTATTTCAGATGTTGCATGCTTTATAAATCGAGATTCAGCACCAAGCATTATCATTTTAAAACCAATCTCTTTATATTTTTGTGAAAATTCCAAACTATGTGTATGAATACCAGGAATAACATTATGTTTAATGGATGCATCAAAGATCTTCATTATGGCATCATGGTGTTCCTTTGAGTGATTATCTCCAGTTGGCTCAACGCCAATTGCATAAGCCAAGTCAGATGGACCGATATAAGCAGCATCAACTCCTGGAGTTGAAAGAATTTCATCAAGGTTGTTTAATGCTTCTTGAGTTTCAATCATTACAATGCATAGGACTTCATCATTAGCAAAATCTTTATAATCTGAACCCCAGGAATATGCAGCTCGTGCTGCTCCTGAAGATCTTTTACCTGCTGGGGGATACTTACATGATGCAACAGCTTTTTCAGCATCAGCTTTATTATTTATTAATGGGATAATTACTCCATAAGCCCCGGCATCCAATACTTGCATAATTTGATAAGGTTCATTCCATGGCACTCTAACTAGAGGAACACAATCTGTAGTTGAAATTGCCTGAATCATCGGTATCGCATCTCCAAAATCAATTAAGCCATGTTGCATATCAACACATAACCAATCAAAGCCACAATTTGCCATTATTTCTGCATTAAGTGAAGAATTCACAGTTAGCCAACCACCAACTGCAATGCCATCTTTTTCCCAAATTTGTTTTATTTGATTCTTTTTCATGAAATTATTTATAGCATATTCGTCAATTGATTATATAATTAGATTTGATATTTTTTGGAGTTAATTTGAAAAGACCTGTTTTATCAGCGATGATTGCTCATGGCACCATACATATGATCGAAGTAACCTTCGCTGCTGTTTTGATATATGTAGGGCAAGAATTTGATATTGGGTTAACTGCTCTTGGTTCTTTAGCAACAGCTGGGACAGTGCTATTTGGCGGTACGGCTATTGTCGCTGGTTTTCTCTCTGATAAGCTTGGTGAAAAGAAATTAATAGCTCGCTCACTGTTTGCAGCTGCTATTCTTTCTTTTGTAGTTGCATGGTCTCCGAATTTGTACGTGTTATCTTTTTCTTTATTGTTTCTCGGCGCTATTATTGGCCTCTATCATCCTCCTGGTACTGCAATGGTAGCTATTATGGCTGCAAATCGAGGCAGTGGCTTGGCTAAGCATGGAGTGGCAGGTAATATCGGCTTAGCTACTTCGCCAGCCCTTGCAGTATTTATTGCGTCAACATTTGGTTGGCGTATTTCTTATGTAGCTGTTGGATGCATTGCATTCATTGCCTATTTATTTTTTCAAAAATTTGCACCGTCTAAAGAAGAAGTTATAGAAAAACAAAAAGATCTTGGTTTAATCGATAGTCAAAATGATGAAAATGTTACTAAGAGCTTTTCTTTTAACTTGGATGCAATGACAAAGACATTAAGTGAATGGACAGAGAAAAGATTATTATTGATCTATATAACTATTATAGCTAATGGGTTTATCTATAGGGGTGCGTTAACATTTTTTGCATTGCATATTGCTAATCAACTAGGCATCAAAATATTTTCCTATGATAGCTCTGTAATAGCAGGTAGTCTGACAACTATATTATTGCTTACTGGTATTCTTGGACAATTTTTTGGAGGTTATTTAGCTGACAAGATGAATACTGCTGCTGCAGCATTATTGTTTAATATTATCCTTGTTCCCTCTTGTTTGATCATTGGTTTTTCTTCTGGATGGACTTTGATTATTTTTATAGCTGTTTTTGTCATTTTTAATTGGGGTCAACAACCTATTGCAAATAGCTTGATGGCAAGTTTTGCTCCTCAAGGAGCTATTGGTAAGGCATTTGGTTTGCAGTTTTTTCTTGGCTTTGGAGTAGCGTCTGTTGCTGGAATAATTTGCGGATATGTTGCTGAGCTATTCGGAACAGATGCAGTTTTTTATTTGCTAGCTGGCATGGCTTTACTTTCTACCATGGCATTCTATTTTATTTGGCTTATTGATATGAGCAGTAAAAAAAGTATTGAGAAATGAAGAATTAATTAGTTATATTTGATACCAAAGTGCGTGATTTTTCTTCAGCAATATTAGTAAACTTTTTAATATGACGTAAAAAAAAGTTCTTCAAAATATTATTTGTTTCTTGACCTACGCTAGAACCCCAACCACCGTGTCCTCCATTTTTTATAGTGATTAAATTATATTCCACAGTTTGATTAGGATATATTTCTTGTAATTTATTTAGATATATTAATGCTTGCTCATAATAAACAACTTGATCTTTATCTCCATGTATTATTAGATGAGGCATAGGAATGCCCTCACCTAAGTAAGTTATTAAACTAATTGCGGATAAAAAATTAGGTACAACAACTCTAGGCTTTGCCCCAGTAGGTTGCTGAATCAATTTTATTGCGTCACTATGTCCAGAAAAATTAGCTGCTGCTTGTATATCAGAAGCATATTCAAGATTGCCTCCTACGTTTCCCTCTAAATTGATAGTTCGTTCATTTATGGTGTAATTTTGTAATCCGCTTGTAGCTGCCAAGAGGCCAACTGATGCACCTCCAGCAGAATTGCCATATGCACCAATACTCTCAGTAGTTAAATTATAATTTTTTTCATTAGCTCGTAACCATCTGATTGCAGCTTTTTGATCATGAAGAAAATTTGGAAATAACCCTTCTGCTCCAAGACGATAATTAATAGATGCATATGCAAATCCTGTATTAAGGAGGCTTATATTAGGGCTTTCTCTTTTCTGCCCTGCAACAAAACCTCCACCGTGCACATGAACAATTACTTCGTATGATTCATCACTCATACAATCCGCAAGAACTTTTTTATTTTTACACGGTATCCACAGATTGAGTGTTTGACGAATATTATTTGTATTTGCATAATCTAAATCTATGCACTCGATATTATCTTCTTTCAAAACACAATTATCAAATATTTTTTTTGGATTTTGAGTTTGTAATTTTGGCTCTTTAATTATTTCTTTCACAGTCTTCTTAACTGGTTGAGACACAGTCTCCTTGACTGGTTGTTGTGTAGACTCCTTGATAGTTTGTAAAACAGACTGAGAACTATTTTGTTGATTTTGAGATTTTGAATCTGAGGTTGTATCTGAACAGCCTATAACTATGGCTGGCATGATGATTAATAATTTAATTAATAAACTGTTTTTGAAATTTTTATTCATTATATCTTTAAATTTAATTAAATATACTCTTATTGCAAATATAGCTTATTTAAAAAAACATTAAAATTTAATTTAGCGCTTGATAGGAAATATAAGTTACACTATCATTATTAAAAATTTGGTGATAATTATGTTCGAATCTGATCTAGCTTCTGAATTAGTTCTTGCACTAACGATATTACTTTTTTTTGCTTTGCTTAGTTTTATAAGCATATTTTTGTTAAAAAGGGTAATTAACAAACTTACACAATCTACTGAGTCAACTTTAGATGATCAACTAGTAAATAGTTTAAAACGTCCTATATTTTTTGTTATTATTGGCCAAGGTATTTTTATTGCCATTGATTCTATAGATAGCCTTCTTGAATATCAGAATTATATTGATAATTTATGGATGACATTTAATGTTGCAATAAGTCTCCTAATTTTGAGAAGGACTTTTGATAGTTTTATTACTTGGTATGAAGCTGAATATATCTTTAATCCTTCTTTTACCGGTAGCAGTAAATTACAAATATTTATTAATCGGTCTAACCTGCCTATAATTAAACGGCTTGTTAATTTTGTTTCTTGGCTTGCAGCATTTTTAATTATTTTAACTATGATGGGAATTTCTATCAGTCCTCTTTTAGCTGGATTAGGAATTGGAGGCTTTGCTTTTGCATTAGCTGTGCAACCAATTCTGAGTAATGTAATTGCTAGTTCTTATATGCTTTCTGATTCGTCTGTGCGTGTTAATGATTTTATTGAAATCGAGGGGGGCCCAACTGGGTGGGTTGAGGATATTGGATGGAGAGCAACGAGACTACGGACTTTTGATAATAATCTTATCATGATACCTAATTCTCATTTAGCAGATGCAACTGTAACAAATTTCGATGCTGTTGATTCTCCCATGGATGTCAAAGTTGAAACTGGTGTAGCCTATGAATCAAATTTACAAATAGTTGAACGAGTTTGTTTAGATGAATTAACAAAAATTATTGAAGAAAATGACCAAGCAGTTACAACTCGACAACCTTTATTTTTGTTCACAGAATTTGGAGATTCTAATATTAATTTTTTAGTAAAAATTCGTGCAGTGAATAGACGTGATGTTGGTTCATTGAAACACATTGTTATTAAGCGCTTACACCAAAGATTAGATGATGAAAATATTGTAATTAATTACCCTGCAAGACGAATACTCATTGATAAAGATTAAGCTTTTTAAATTTTCCTAATTTTTTAAGGAAAAAAAGGTGGTTTTTCTAAACCAGTTGTTTCTTCAAGCCCAAACATAATATTCATACACTGTAATGCATTTCCACTTTGCCCCTTAAGCAAATTATCAATAGCAGAGAAAATTACAGCATGTTTGCCTGATTGGTCAATTTTTAAAGATATATCACAATAATTTGAACCTCGAACATTTTTGATTGTTGGCAAGTCATCAATAATTCTTACAAATGGCGCTATAGCATAATATTCTTTAAAAATATTTAATAATTTATCTTCTGAATTTTTTTCTGTTAAGCTTACGTGAATTGTAGACATAATTCCTCTAGTTGCTGGAATTAAATGAGGCACAAAATGTAACGATTCAATTGGATTACCGATATCTGAAACTACTTTTTTCACTTCAGTTACATGCTGATGATCCAATGCTCTATAAGGGATATAATTATTTTCCATATTTGAGAAATGTAATACTTCACTAAGAGTTTTGCCTGCACCAGATGTTCCAGTAACAGCATCGATTGTTATATTTTTTGCATCAATCATTTTATTACTGTTAAGTGGTGCAAGTCCCAAAATCATCGAGACTGCAAAGCATCCTGGGTTGCCAATAATTGAAGCATCTGCTATTTTGCTTTTAAATAATTCAGGCAATCCATACACCGATTCATTTAATAAAGTAGAAATTTTATGATTTGGTTCATTTATTTTAGGATGTTTTTCAGCATATTCATTATAACGTTCTTCTGTAGAAAATCTAAAATCTCCAGAAAAATCAATTATTTTTATTTTTTCCTGTATTTTATCTTTGTAGATTGAACTTAATGTATTGGCTGCAACTGTGTCTGGAGTTGCAAAAATGATGATGTCACAGTTTTCTCCAATTGTGCCTTCAGAGGTTTCCTCAATTGGTAAAGAAGATAATTTTTTTAAATGTGGATAATATTTATCAATAGTAATACCGACAGTGTCTTTTGCAAGCAGACTTGTAATTTCAAAATTTGGGTGATTGATTAATAATTCAATAATACCAACACCACCATAACCAGTGGCTCCAATTACTTGAACTCGTTTTTTATCTTTCATGTTATCCTCATCGCATAAACCATTTTCAATATAATTAGTAATTAATTTACGTCCGTTTTAAAGTATTATATAAGCAATTATGGATAAAATTGAATTATTAAAACAAAAAAACTGGATATCATTATTTCTTCTGAGTGAAAAAGAATTACTTCAACAATGTATAATTGGCAATTTTTTATCTTCAAAACCAGGCGGTCAACATCGAGATAAGAAAGCTTCTTCAGTGAGGATTAGTTTATTTGATGGCGATATCGCTGTTACTTCATCAAGAAGCAGATCTTTGCAGGCTAATCAAAAAGATGCATTAAATAAATTAAAAATAGGAATAGTCTGTAAATATCGATCGGTTTTTTCTTTAAAAAGATGTATTGCATTATTTCAATTAGAAAAATATTTTAATGATAAATTGTTAGTGAGAAATAGTAAAATTAATTTATCTTCTAACAATCCTAACTATCTTATTGTTGCTGGTATTATCTTAGATATACTTTTTATGCATAGTTGGCAAATTCAATCAACTAGTAAAAAATTAGGCGTTAGCTCATCACACTTAGTTAATTTTTTTTCTAAGGAAAAGAAACTTTTAATATTTATTAATGCTGAGAGAGAGAAACTTGGCATGCGTTCATTGAAATAGTTTATGATTTGCCAATATCCCAACTAATAATTTTTTTAACTTTAACTTTAACATTTACTCTTTTATTTGCTTGTTTAGCAATATCTTGCTTATCTCTTTTAGTTTTATATTTCGCTGTTATTTGATTCATTATTTTTATGATCAATTCTTTATCTGTACTTATTTCTGCTTCACCTTCCAGAACCAACCCATGTAATTCTTCATAGTGCGTACCACTCTCTAACATAATAACAATTCTGTTGTCACGTTGAAGATTGATAATTTTTTGTGATTTGTGGTAACTAGTAAAATTGATATCATTATTTGCATCAAGGATAAACCACATAGGTACTAGGTGAGGCAATCCATTTTTGTTAATTGTGGCTAAATTTATTATTCTGCTTTCCTGAAGGAGTTTTATCTTTTTTTCATCATCTAATATATATTTTTTCTTATCCCGAGGCATTTTTTTTCCTAAATATCAATTTTAGTTCTATTATGTTATATTGACATAACATAATGCGGTGGTAAATATGACTCAACCATTAAATGGAATGTGTGTAGTTGAAATAGGTGATTCTATTGCTGGCTCAGCATGCACAAAAACTTTTTCTGATTATGGTGCTCGCGTTATTAAAGTTGAACCATTTTCTGGTAATAAAATTCGAAGAATGCCGCCATTTAAAGGAGATATTCCAGATATTAATGGCGGGGCGTATCATCTAGCATTTGACACAGGGAAAGAATCAATCATTGTGGATTATTCTAGTAACTCAGGGCTTGAAGTACTAGATAGATTATATCAATTATCCGATCTAGTAATTTTTGACACTACAGTAGAAAAAACTAAAAAATTACGAAGTATGATAAATGGGGTTAAATATCCTAGTACGGTATCAATTACTCCACATGGGATGTCTGGGCCATTTCAAGATAGGCGAGAAAATGATATGTCGATTCTTGCATGGACAACTAGAATGTATAGAAACTCAATGGAAAATATGTCACCTTTACGTAATGCTCCAGGTTCTACACTTGTTCAGATAGGTCATACTGCTGCTGCTGTTGCAGTAGGTATTTATTGGGGGCACCAACATGATCAAATAAGAAGAGATGCTGAAGTTGCTGGCGTAGAAGCAATTCTAGGTAATGTTGACACTGGTTTTGTTAGTTGGATATTTACAGGTAATTTACCTGAGAGAATTGGTGGGCAATTAAAAACTAGATACCCCACAGGTATTTATCCTTGCAAAGATGGATATGTCATATTATCTGCAAATGAAGAACCATGGTTCTCTAGGCTTTGTCATGCAATAGGACATCCAGAAATTTTGGAAGACGAGCGATTTACTAAAGATAGAGAAAATAATTGGCATGCATTCATGGAATATTTAGGACCTTATTTAGATCAGCATGATAAGAATTATATTTTTACGCATTTGCAAGAGCATGGTGTTATGGTTGCTCCAGTTTTGAATGCATCAGATCTTTTAGATGATCCTCAAGCAAAAGCAAGGAAATCATTTGTGAAAATAGATTCTGCGATTGGCGAGCATTTTCTAGCAGGGGCTCCTTTCCATTTAAATAAAATGAATGATAAAAGTTTTAAATTAGAATCTGCACCAAAGTTGGGTGAACACACAAATACACTTCTTAAAGAACTTGACTACTCTAAAGAAGAAATCATTGCACTATTTCGTGCAAAAATTATAGGTTAAAGATATGGGCAATGCATCGCTTGAAGGATTAAAAATTATAGAAATGACTGAAGCATGGGCTGGTCCCGTCTGTGCATCATTAATGGGTGATATGGGTGCTGATGTCATTAAAGTAGAATCTTTCCCTAGGCATTCATTAACAAGGCCTACTTCTCCAAGATATGCAACGATGCCTGGTGATGGTCCAGTATATGAGAGGGATGCACTACATCATCAAGGAAATCGTAATAAACGTAATATAGCAATTGATATTAGAACAGAGTCTGGTAATCAGATATTAAAAAAATTGCTCTTAGATGCAGATGTTTTTATTGAAGGATATGCTGCTGGCAAAATAGAAAAATTAGGATTTGGATGGAAGGATGTTCAAAAAATTAATCCAAATATTACAATGATTTCTATCGCAGGGTGGGGCTTGGAAGGGCCTTATAAAAAAATGGTTACTTTGGGTGCAGGCTTGGATGCTACTACAGGTCATTTGTCTTTAAGAGGTTATCCAGAAGGAGATTTTGTTGATACTCATCCAAATTTTCATTCTGACGCAACAGGATCCTCAACAATCTTTTTTGCTGCGTTGACTGCGTTATTGCAACGTCAGAAGTCAAAAACAGGAACATTTATCGACCTTTCTCAGTGGGAAGGGTTAGTTTGGCAATTCCCAACTATTTTAGCAGAATGGACGATGAACCAAAGAATACCTGAAAGATTAGGTAATGATGACCCGCACATTGTTCCTCACGGTGTATATCGGACAATTGATGATGATAAATGGATAGTTGTTGCAGCTGAAGATGATCAACAATGGGAAGGGTTATGTAAGATAATTGATAGAATCGAATGGTCAGAAATTTCTCATAAATATTCTAGTATTGTAGGTAGAATAAAAGGAAGAGAAGAGATTGATAATGCGATCGAATCATTTACAAAGCAATATGAAGGGTTTAACGCAGCTGAAATACTACAAAATAACAATGTTATTGCATCACCAGTAGTCACTCCTCCAGATGTTCTTCTTTCCAGTCAGCTACATGATCGTTCTTGGCATCAAACCATTACTCATAAATGGACTGGACCAGTTATGGTGGGAGGTTTTTTATGGGATGTAGAGCCAGACTCGCTTAGCTGGGATATACCGACTGCATTAGTCGGGCAACATAATGAAGAGATTTTAATTGAATTAGGATATGATGAAAAGAAGATTTCTGAGTTCTACACAAATGGATCAATTGGAAATCATTATGAAAATTAATTTCTATTAGACAATAACACTTTTTCCTTTTAATTCTCCTATAATTACTATAGTATTGATTCTTAGTATTTCATTTTCACGAGAAAATTATGACACAACCTTTAGATGGATTAAAAGTTATTGAAATAGGTGGGACTGTAAGTGTATCCGCAGCAGGAAAAAAGTTTGCTGACTTTGGTGCTGATGTGATTAAAATTGAACCCCCTCAAATAAGCGAAGTAAGAAAAATTGCTCCGTTTCCTGATGATATCTTCCATATTGATAAAGGAGCAGTCCACTTAGCATTTGATACAAGCAAAAGATCAATTGTTGTTGATCACTTAACTAATTCTGGTAAAGAGATTATTCAACGACTTGGAAGCAAAGCCAATCTTATAATTATGGATATTCCTGCCAAAGAAGCATTAGATTTAATAAATATCTTCAAAGACGGAGATAGCCTTTTAACAAATATTGTAACTATCACTCCCCATGGTATGACAGGTCCTTATAAGGATAGAATTGAAAATGACCTTACTTTATTTGGCTGGTCTACTAGGTCGCATAGACATTCAATCACAGGCAGAGAACCTCTTCGGTATGGTCCTTATGCTGGAGTTGTACAAATTGGTTCCACTGCTGCAGCTGTTGGTATGGCGGCTATTTGGGGTAGTCGAAGTGAAGGTATGTCTCGTCTTGTTGATGTAGCAGGAGTTGAGGCCTTAATGGGTAATGTTGATAGTGGTTTTTTTCTATGGGCAGTAAATGGTGCTTTACAACCACGTTCAGCAGGTCAATCTACAGGCCTGTATCCAATGGGAGCTTACAAATGTAAAGATGGATATATGCTTTTTTCTGCTGGTAGGGACCCTGTTTATTCAAGACTATGCAATGCAATTGGTAGACCTGATTTGTCTACAGACAAGCGATTTACAGATCCAGTAGAGAAACCAAAACATTTTGAGGCATTCAAAGAAATACTTGAAGAATGGCTTTCTACAAGAACAAAATATGAAGCCTTTGATGAATTACAAGAAAAAGGTGTAATGTGCTGTCCTGTCCTTGATGCATCTGAGTTAGAGAACGATCGGCAATCAGTGCATAGGAAATCTTATATTACTAGAAACCAAGATGGCATTGGTGATATAACCATTGCAGGGCCTCCCTTTAGAATGAATGGATTACATTCAGATGCATGGCAGTCAAAACCTGCTCCAAGTTTTTCTCAACATACCAATGAAATTTTAGAAGAATACGGTTACAGCAAACAAGAAACCATAGCTTTATTTCGTGCTGGAGTTACAACATAGTGAAGGACTTAAATGACTAGTAATTTATTACAAGGGATCAATGTACTTGAGATTTCTGAAGTATGGGCTGGTCCATTTGGCTGCTCACTCATGGGGGATTTAGGTGCTGATGTCATTAAAGTTGAAAGCTATCCTCGCAAATCAGAAACTAGAAATGCTGGAGATCCTAGGCTTGATCCAAGAGTAGCTGAAGGAGATGGCCCAATTTATGAAAGAATTAATACACATCATCATGGAAATAGGAATAAAAGAAATATTGCTTTAGATATTAGAACCTCAGAGGGAAGAGAAGTACTGACACGACTAATTAGGTGGGGAGATATACTTGTTGAAAGTTTTTCTGCAGGTACAATCGATAGGCTTGGGTATGGTTGGGATACCATTAAAGAGATTAATGAAAAAATCACTATGTTGTCCTTGGCAGGCTGGGGTCAAGAAGGACCGTATCTAGGCAGAATTATGTTTGGGGTAGGGTTTGATGCAATGGCTGGACATTCCTTAATACGAGGTTATCAAGATGGTACCCCTGAAGAAATAATACCAATTTTACATTCTGATGCCACGGTACCATTAACTTGGATTGTAGCTGTACTTGGCTCATTAATGGAAAGGGATAGAACTGGGAAAGGCAGTTATATTGATTTAGCTCAAATTGAAGATTTAGCCTGGCAGTTTCCTGGTATAATTTCTGATTGGAAAATGAATAATCGAGTTGCAAAACCTGTTGCTAATTCAGATCCTAGTATTGTTCCGCATGGCTGTTATCAATCTGCAGGTGAAGATAGCTGGATTAATATAGTAGCTGAAAATGATTCACAATGGCAAAATCTTGCTGCAATGATGGATCATTCGGAATGGGCAGAAATTGGACATTCATGGTCTTCTATTGTGGGTAGAATTGATAGTAGAGACGAGATTGATTCTCATATCAATCAATTTACTAAACAATACGATGCTTTTGATTTAGCAGATAAATTACAAGCTCAAGGAATTATTGCAGCTCCTGTTTTGTCACCTCCTGATCCTCTTATGAGTCCACAATTACATGATAGGAATTGGTTCCAAATTGTCGATCATCCATATATCCCTGAAAGACTCCTAGGTGGTTTTTTATGGAAAATAGAACCAGATGCACCCTCTTGGGATAAACGAGCAGCTTTAGTTGGAGAAAACAATGACGAAATTCTTATGCAGCTAGGTTTTTCATCCGATGATATTGCGCAGATGCGAAGTAAAGAAATAATTGGTGATGCTTATGATGAGGCAACACGCTGAAGGAGCTTAGTCTAAATGGCAAGTAAGTATGATTTTTTTGAAGATTTTTTTGACCTGATTAATTTCAGAGGGCAAGCAAAAAGAAAAGCGACATTAAAACGTTTTACACAGCCTGCTCAAAATTTTATTAATACTGAGATATCAAGTGGCATAATTATTATAGTTGCCGTATTGATAGCATTAGTAATAGCTAATTCTCCTTTAGACAACCTTTATTATGATTTTGTTCATTTAAAAATTAAACTTGCAATTGGTGATAATATTCTGTCAGGCGATTTGCATTATTGGATTAATGATGCAGCTATGGTGATTTTTTTCTTTTTGGTAGGAACGGAAATAAAGAGAGAGGTATTAGTAGGCGAACTTGCTGATAAAAAAAGCTTGCCTGTTCCATTACTAGGCGCTTTAGGGGGCATGATTGTTCCAGTATTAATTTTTTTACTTATTCTTGATGATCCTGCTGCTCGATCTGGCTGGGGAATTCCGATGGCAACGGATATTGCAATAGCTTTAGGTGCAATTGCTCTGTTGGGAAAACGAGTCCCTTCAGGATTAAAAGTGATCTTGCTTGCAGTTGCTATAGTTGATGACATTGGTTCTATTCTAGTGATTGCGTTGTTTTATACAGATACAATTTCTTTTGCTTATCTGGTTGCTGTTGGTTTCATTCTAACTTTAATTGCCCTTAGTAATTACGTGGGAATTCGTTCAATATTTCTTTATAGTTTTATGGGATTTATTGCATGGATTTGTGCAAGTCAATCAGGCGTTCATCCGACAATATTAGGTGTTATACTAGGATTTATGACCCCATGGAAATCTTGGTATCCGACAAAAGCTTTTCCAGAAATAGCAAATAAATTACTTCTAAGAATTAATAAAAATTTAGCAGATTCAGAGGAAGACATTGATGTTGAAAAAGCTGAACAAGATTTATTAGCAATGAGTGATATTGCAACAGAGTCGGTTTCACCTTTGCATAGGATTGAAGTTATTTTGTTGCCTTGGTCAGCTTTCCTCATAGTCCCAATTTTTGCATTTGTTAATGCAGGCATCGATGTAGGTGAAGGCGCTTTATCTGAGGCACTTAGCTCATCTTTAACATATGCAATTGCAGCTGGTTTGTTGCTTGGCAAGCCGATTGGCATAACAATTGGAGTATGGTTTGCTATTAAATCAGGCGCAAGATTCCCAAGAGGAGTAAACTATACCAACATTTTTGGCATGGGCATGATTGCAGGTATTGGTTTTACTGTTGCCCTGTTTATTACTGAGCTTGCTTATGTTGATGAATTGTTTTTAAGAGATGCAAAAATGGGCATATTAATTGCCTCTTTTTTAGCAGCAATTTTTGGCTATCTGATGTTACGTATATCTTCTAAATTAGCAGAGTAGCTTTAATGGATGTATTTACTAATTTATTTCTCTTATTGTTTGCACTGATCATTCTCATTGGTGCTGCTTCTGAAATGGTTGAAAGCTCTATATATATTGCAAAAAAGCTCAATATTCCAAAAGCAATCATTGGTGCGACAATATTAGCCTATGGTACATCTAGCCCAGAAATACTTGTATCATTGCAGGCAAATTTGAATAATGAAGCTAGTATTGCTTTAGGAAATGTTATTGGTTCAAATATTGCAAATGTATGTGTTGGAATGGGCATATTATATTTTTATGGAATAAAAAAATTAAATATTAAACCAGATTTTACAATTTCAATTCTTTTTTTGATTTTGAGTACTTTCGTTGTTATTTTTCATATGTCTGATGGTGTCATTGCAAGGCATGAGGGCTTTGTTCAAATTGGTATATTAATAGCATTAAATGTCTTATTAATTCGAGAGGCTCACAATGTTGAAAGTGAAGCACAAGTTGCATTGTCTGATTATTCTTTTTACGGCTATAAAACTAATACGTTAAGTTTGATATGTTTGATTTTAATTTTTTCTATAATCATTTTAATTTTTTCATCAAATCTTGTCGTGATTTATGCAATTGAATCAGCTACTTTATTAAAAATTGATGCATCTTTTATAGGTTTATCAATTATTGCTGTTGGTACCAGTCTGCCAGAAATTTTAGTGACTATCGCCTCAATAAAGAAAAAAGAATTTTCAATCGCAATTGGCAATATAGTAGGTTCGAATATTTTAAACATGTTGGGTGTTTTAGGAATCCCAGCATTATTTAGTACTTTTGATATTTCTTCAGATGATCTAAATTATCAAATGATATTTTTATTCTTAAGTTCTTTGTTGATTTTTATACCATTTATTATAGATAAATTTCGCAAAACTATAAGTGTTGTATATTTTGCATTGTATATATTTACGCTGTATTATTTCGGAGTTAATGCTTAAAATGCCTATGTTTTTTGCATTAATAAGGATGCAATATTCTTTAAAGCTACTGTAATAAGAATGAATCCAAATATTTTTCTCAAGCTTTCTTGATCTAATGAGCCAGCAATTTGTGCTCCAATAATTGCTGCGATCACAACAGGTAGAATCATTATCATTACTATGTCTTTATCAATAATGTTTTTACTGATATTTCTTGATGTTGCGGACATTGCAGTTACAATTACTGCAGCTAAGGAAATGCCTTGTGCGATTGATTGTTCAATACCCTGAATCAATGTCAATGCTGGTACAAAAAGTGTACCTCCCCCTATGCCAAGTAGACCTCCAGCAGTACCTCCAATAAAACCAATTATGAATGTTATGAGTAGTGAAAAAATATCATTTTCCATTTAAGTACCTAGCAACAATCGAATACCAACTATGATCAGGAAGATAGAAAATATGAGTTTTAATCTTCGGTCAGGAGTTACATGCATGATTTTAGCTCCTATTTGCCCACCGATAATACCACCTAAACCAAGGATTAATGCTACTGTCCAATCTATATCACCACGAATAATATACAGAATTAATGCTGCAGTTGCTCCAAAAATGACTATGACTAATGAATTAGCATGGGCTCGATGTTGTTGCATTTTTGTAAAACTTGTAAATAGTGGTACCATCACTGTGCCACCACCAATACCCGTTAGTCCAGATATGATCCCGCCAATTATACTTATTATGAAATATCTAATTTTTTTCATTTTTATTTATCTGTTTTACTAGCATACTCTTTTTTTAGTTGACTACGCTTAATTTTCCCATTTCTTGTCCTAGGAATTTTACTAATTGGGTATATTGCATGAGGCATTTTGTATTTCGCTAAAGCTTTCGCCAATGTATTTTTAATATTTTCTTCTAAAAAATTACTTTCATCATCTAAAACAACTACTGCATAAATCAGTGTTTTATTTTCACTTGCCTGAATGCCAAAGACAGCAGATTCATTAACATTATCCAATGCATCTAATGCTGCTTCAACTTCTACAGGGGAAACCCTATATCCAAATGATTTAATTATTTCATCACTTCTGCCATGAAACCAAATATAACCATCTTCATCAATCGAAGCTGTGTCTCCACCAATAAACCAATCTCCTCTAAAAACTTCCTTTTCTTCTTCTGGTCTTTTCCAATAACCTAACATTAGTCCATGGTCAGATTTATGTGAAGCTAGTAATCCAACCTCATTGACTTGCAAAGGAACAGTTCCATTTTCTTCAGGGAGAATAACAATTTTACGACCTGGTTGTGGTTTGCCTGGAGAACCAGCCTTGATTGCTATATTTTTATGTGTGGAAATATATGTTGACAGCTCAGTCATACCTAATGCTTCATATAAGTCTGTTCCTACTATTGCTTTCCATTCTTTTAATACTTCTTTCGGAAGTGGTTCACCAGAACAAAGTCCATATCTCAATGAACTTAAACTTTTTTTACTAATTTCTACATATTTTAAAATTTGTCTATAGATTGTTGGCACTGCTACAAATATGGAAATATGATGCCGCTCAATCATTTCAACCCATTTATTTGGTTCTTTTGAGCCGTTGTATAAGTGAGCATGTCCACCTGCAAGCCATACATCCATCAATCCAACACCTAGTGTAAATGTCCAGTTCAATGTTCCAGCATGAAAGACATTATCATCAGCTTGATAATGCTCCCATCCTTCTTTCATGAGTTTTCGGCCAATTATTGTTCTGTGAGCGTGCAAAACACCTTTTGGCTTAGATGTTGTCCCTGATGTATAAACCATGAATGCTGGTTCATTAGCAGTTGCTTTACTTGAGAATGTCTCATTTTTTAGAATTGATTGATTTAATTGTTCAGGAGATATTAAATTGTAATTTCCCTCATATGTACTCTTCGTTTCTGTCGTAATAATTGCTTTTGCTTCACTGTCTTCTAACAGAAAATTGATCTCTTGATCAGATAGTTCTGGAGAAGCAGGAATTGGTATTTTGTCAGCTAAAATCGATGCAAAGAAGCAAAAAGCATATTCAGCTGAATGCGGCATGCGAATTAATATTTTAGAATTTGTACTTTTGATAACTTTGTTCAAATTAACCGCATACACATTTAAAATATTCCATAATTCTTCATAACTCCATGTTTGACTACTTGTGTCATCAATGAATGTAAATGCAGGTTTATTTTTAGATTGCGGATCCTGAGACCATTTTTCTAAACATTCTTTAGTTAGATTAAAAATTTCATTCATTATAATTTTTTCTTTATTTGAAGTTAATTTTTTGAATTACCAATCAAGCATATAATTAACTTATTATATAGAAAAGAGGAGTTGATTTGGAATCTGATTTTGATGTTGTGATAATTGGCGCAGGTGTAGTTGGACTTGCAATTGCAGTAAGTATTTCTGATAATCAACGAACATTAATTATTGAAAAGAATTCAAATTTTGGCTTAGAGTCATCAAGCCATAACAGTGAAGTTATTCATGCAGGTATCTATTATCCTATTAATTCCAATAAACATTTGTTGTGTTTAGAAGGAAATAAACTTCTGTATGAATGGTGTAATAGATATCAAATAAGACATAAGCGTGTAGGAAAGATTGTCAATTCAATCAATCAAGGTGATCTAAATAATCTTGAAGATGCATGGCATTTAGCATCTGAAAGTGGAGCTACAGTTAGAAGGTTGACACTTAATGAATTGAATCAGTATAGAAAAAACATCGCTATTGAGGATGGTTTTTTTTCTGAGGATACTGGAATTCTAGATTCTGTCAATTTTTTGAAATCATTAGAATATTTTGCTAAACAAAATGGAACATTTTTTTCATATAATACGATCCCTATTAATATTCAAAAAAATAAAGATAATTTTAAAATTCAAATCAACAATTATGATAGCTCTGAGGATGAGATTACTACGAATTTGATTATCAATACAGCTGGTCATGGTGCACCTGAAATTGCTGCAATGGCGGGGTATCAAATTGATGGAGATGATCCTAATGTGCCAATACTAAGACAACGTGTAAATAGAGGTATTTATTTTGATATTATAAATAATAAAATCAATCATGCGATTGATAATTTAGTTTACCCTGTGCCAATTAATCGAGAGAAAATGCAAGACCACATTAATGCTTCAGGTGGCTTAGGTATTCATTTAACAAAAACTTTGGATGGCGATCTTAAATTAGGTCCAGATGCTGAATGGTTGGATAATGATGATGAAATGAATTATATTAATAATGGTAAAAAGTCTCAACAGTTTTATATTGCTGGGAAAAGTATTCTGCCTAAATTAAATATTGAAGATATTGTACCTGCTCATGTTGGTTATCGTTCAAGACTACAGACCAAAAATAATCAATATGCTGATTTTTTGATTTGGCAGGACAAACAATATATTCATTTAGGAGGCATTGAGTCTCCAGGTTTGACTGCGAGTTTAGCTATTGCAAAAAAAATCAAAAATTTATTATAAAACACTGATTTATTTTCCTATCGCAATTCATTACAATTTCTGATAGTTTAGTTCTTGTTATTGAATATTAGTGAATTTGTAATTATGTCGAAAAAAAATATATTTCCAATAGATGCAAGTCAAATTCTTTTTTTTGCAAGATCTATTAATGAAGAGAATCCAATTTATTATGATGGAGAATATGCTAAATCAAAAGGTCTTCAAGGAACCATTGCTCCATTGACTTTTGTTGAGGCATATCATCAGTTCGACTCAACTTACAGATTGAGACCTAATCCAGATAAAAAATGGCCTGGCACACCGCGGCAAAAAATTACTGAATCTAAAAAAAATGATAAGCAAAAAAAGAAAAGTCAGTCAAAAGGCGGCACTGGCTTACATGCTGAACAACATTTTGAATATCACATGCCTGTATATAGTGGCGACGTACTCCATTGGGAAGATGGCGAATTAAAATCATGGGAACGAGAAGGTAAAAAAGGAGGCAAACTTATCTTTACTGAATATAGTACTCAATTTTTTAATCAAAATGATGAATTAGTCGTTACAGCAAGAAAGGTTACTGTGGTAACAGAAAAAGTTGTAAAAGAGGAAGACGGGAAAAAATGATCATGAACAAGTCTATTAATAGCTTAGAAGTTGGACAAGAATTTACTGAAGTTGTTGTAGAGAATTTGACACGTACACAAATTGTGCAATATGCAGGTGCATCTGGTGACTTTAACCCCTTGCATACAGATGAACCATTTGCAACAGAAATAGCTGGATATCCATCAACTTTTGCTCACGGTATGCTAGGGATGGCTTTAACTGGCAAATTATTAACTAAGCTTTTTGATAATATAACTATCAAGAAATTTGGTGTTAGATTTCAAAATATTATTTGGCCTGGCGACACATTAACTACTAAAATTGTCATTGATAAAATTGAGAGTAATGCTGAAAGTAGATTTATTGAACTATCAATTCATACGTCTAACCAAGAAGATAAAATTGTTTTAAGTGGTTCAGCATCTATAGAAACTCAGTAAACTAATAAATATTAATTATTAATTGATCGTCAATCACTGCTATTAATTCATTATCAATGATTGCAATTTGGTTAAGCTTACCTCGGTTTATTCCTATGCGATTCACTTCTTTTCCAGTATTGGCATCAAGAGTGACTAAATCATTACCAATACCAATAATTAAACCAGATTGAGTGATAATCGGATCAGTGACGCTATTTTCATAATCAACTTGCCAGTTGTATACTCCTGTTTTTTTGTCAATTGACTTTATTGACCCGTCATAATGCGCAGTAAAAATACTATCTTGATTAATGGCAGGTATTTTTAAATGCGTTATATTTCGCCTAAAACTCCCTTTTCCTAAAGCAGTTATCCAATTGTTCTCATCTCTAGGAATTAAAGGTGCCATATTCCAAGCCATCAGTTGCCCCCATACAAATCGAAGAGTCGGAACTTTATCCCACCAATAACCTCTTGCATCCTTACTGACAGAACCTACCTCATTCTTACTAAAAACATAAAAATTTTCTCCTTCAGTATAGGTATGCTCTACCCAACTTGTTCTATGCTTATGCAGTACTTCGCCAGTTTTTCGATCTAGGTGAATTACAAGACTCGAAGTGGAAATAATAAGTATTTCATCATTAGCTGAAACAGCAGTTGCTGGAAACTCTTTAAGATTTTGTATTTTTTTAGACCAAATTAAATCACCATTATTGGCGTCAAAAAAATAAACTTTATCTAATGAATTTGCGTATATCATTCCTTCTACTATGCTAATACCAGTTAAAAATACATCAGAAGTTTTTGTCTGCCAAATTGTTTGACCTGTTGCAATATCAATTGCATTGATGATTCCATCACGTTGAGGAAAATATAATTTACTCTCAATAATTATGGGGGTGCTATCTAATAATCCAGGAATTTTTTTGGACCATGCTAATTGACCTGTTTCTTTTGAAATTGCATTAAGTTCACCATTAACGAGTGCGTAAATAATAAAATTCTTATTACCAATAATATTTGTTGATAATCCTTGTATATTAAATAGTTGTGGAACTTCCATTTGATGTTCCCACAAAACCATACCATTTAAATTAAATGCTTGATTAAGATTTCTCATACCAGTTGATTGACCATATTCACTTGGCCATGATTCTCCGGTATTTATTACTTCAAATGCATTGCTGCTTATCGGAAGAGGGGGTACAACTCGATATTTGTTAACATATAATACATTACCAAATATAAAAATGAACATATATACTGAAATTGCTAATAAAAAAAAGAATCTTTTACGAAGAAAATTAGATTGAATTTTTAGTCTTGTAGCTTTATCAACAAACGTTTTATTTTGTATATCAGAAACTCTTGTTTTTATTTCTATATCACGTAGATTAAAAAAACATTTTCTGCAAATTCTTGAATCTGCATTTATTTCAATCTGACATCGGGGGCATATTTTATATTCTTCGTTCATTTTTATTTTTTATTCTTTTTAATAATTTTTTTCATATGCTCAATATCGTGAAATTTTGGTTTTCTTTTTTCTTGAAGAGCTAGCAATGCTTCTCTATGTTCATCTGATTTTCTTGCATGGGCAAAATTATCTATTGATCTTTGTGCAACTTGGTCAAATGATGTTGATGTTATATCTTCAAAAACCATTTCTTTTATTGTACGCAAAGTATTAGAAGGATTATCAGCTATTGATTGTGCAGTTTTAATTGCTTCATCAACAAGATTATGAGGTTCATATATTTTTGCAATTAATCCAAAATCTAAAGCTTCATTTGCATTATATATCTTTCCTGTAAGCATCATTTCCTTTGCTCTTTGTAAGCCAATTAGCTTAGGCAATAACCATGAACTATCAAGTTCAGGAGTTAGTCCTAGTTTTGAAAATCTCATTGAAAACTTTGCTTCTGTAGATGCTAAATTAAAATCAAACCAAAAAGTACAAGTTAAACCTGCTCCGAGTGCTAAACCATTAATTGCGCCAATAATTGGCTTACTTGATATCATCCTTTTTGCTTCAAAAGCAACAGGTTGATATTTCTCCCAATATTCCTTCACTGTTTTGTCGCCTTTAGAAGCTGATGCAAATTCACCAACATCTGCACCGGAGCTAAAAGCCTTACCTTTTCCAGTACATACTATTACACCAATAGTATTATCTTTATTGACCGCATCAAGAAGTTCGATCCATTCTTTAAAAAATAAACCATTAAACGCATTAAGTTTCTCTGGTCGATTCCATGATGCCAGTAAGACGCGATCATGTCTCTCAATTGAGATCGTCTCATATTTCATAAACATTCCTATTTTGTGCTAAAATATAATATATCATAACTAAATTTATAAAGAGAGTTTAGATGAACAAAGATGACATAGCGAAGGCTATTAATTCCTTAGACAAAGCCAAGGGTGAATGGTACCGTAAAAGAGTTTCATTCCCTGTTGATTTTTCAGATATAAGAAGATGGGCTATAGGAGTATACTGGCCTGAAAATCCTCCAGAAATTTTTGTTAATCAAAATTATGCAAAAAAAACCAACTGGGGTAAAATTATTGCTCCAAGAGAGTTTAATCCGTTTGCATGGCCAGTCAAAGCTGATGAATCAAATGGTGGGCTTGATATTGGCTTAATACCTCATTTAAGAAGTATGGCAGGAGGTACAAATGATGTTTATGGTGTTCAGATTTACATAGGCGACATTATTACTGAACGAAGTAGAGTCAGTGAATATAAATTAACTAAAACGAGACTCGGCCAAACTTTGTTTGTCATTAATGAATCAGAATGGATTAATCAAGATAAAGAGCTTGTTAGAACACGATTTTCTACAGGAGTAAGGTATTAAATGAAAAACCATTTTAATGATTTTGAAGTAGGAGATATCTCTCCAAAATGGGAGCGAGTTACGGGACCAATGGAATGGAACCGGTTCGCTGCTGCAAATGATGAATTTTATTTAGTTCATATGGATGATCAAGTCGCTATTGCCGCTGAAAATCCTGAAGGCATGTTTGGAATGGGTCAAATGCGATTTTCATATATCCATAATGCAATCCGAGATTGGCTAGGTGATGAAATTGAAGTTATGCAAGTGTCTTGTAGATATACAGCTATTAATCAAAAAAATGATACCTTGTCAACTACATTAAAAGTTATTGAAAAAATAACAAATGAAGCAGATGAAAAAATACTTAAACTTGAAGTTGATGTTTTTAGACAAGACGGCACATCAACTACTCCCGGTTTTGCACTAGTTAAATTACCAAAATAGTTTTAGCTAATTAATTTTTCAAGTAATTTACCGGCTTCTTTTGGTTCTCCTTTTGGCATGTATATAATTTGTACATCAGCACCATTTTTTGATCTTTCTTGTAATCGATCTCTGATTTGCTCAACAGTACCAATAAC
Organism: Dehalococcoidia bacterium; assembly: GCA_045562675.1. Lineage (GTDB taxonomy): Bacteria > Chloroflexota > Dehalococcoidia > UBA2979 > UBA2979. Next base: position 80,051 of record JBJKVL010000011.1, on the reverse strand, counting down.
TTGAATTTCTTCAACCATATCATTTGAAATTGCTTGAATTGCCTTATCCATATCTTTGTCGGCAAATGCTTTTTGTGATTCAGCAACTTCTTTTTCCCATCCCGTTCTTGTCATCATTTCATGATAAAAATTACCCATTCTATTAATATACATTTCTAGTGGTTTTCTTGCCTCGTCCCAGATCGCATCATCATTATTACCATCAAGAATAAATAGATGGCTATGTGGAGCAACGACTATTTCATTAACATCTCTATCAATTTTCTTTGCTCCTACATTCATTTGTTCTTTTAATTCAAACATACGAGAGCTTGGCCAATGTACCGGCATAATTCCATCAGCGATTTCACCTGATTGTTCAAGTGATTTTGGTGTTAATGAAGCGATCCAAACAGGCACATGATCACGCGGCCTATCGTATCTTAATGAGAATCCTTGAGTCAGCTTATAAATTTCACCTTCATAAAATAGTTTTTCACCACTTATTAACATATTAAATATTTCAGTATATTCTTTTAATCTCCTTAGAGGCTTTTTAAATGGAATTCCATGGTAATTTTCTACTACAGCAGCACTTGAACTACCAATACCAAGTATCATTCTGCCCTCTGATATGATTTCTAAAGTTGCGAAATCTTGAGCGAGTGCAGCAGGAGAACGAGAGTATGAATTAATTATTGATGTGCCTATTTGAATTTTGTTTGTGTGCTCAGCAATTAAAGAGAGCCATGGTATTGCAGACAATTGCCATGATTCGGGCACGACTACACATTCATATCCAAGGCTTTCTGCTATTTGAATTTTTTCTATTGATGTTTGCCAGCTTTCAGCAATAGTAGCATTACTTCTACTGCCCGGCACCGAAGTCGCAAGAGCTTTTTTTTCTGTTGAAACCATACCTGTTAAAATACCTAAACGCATATTGATCCTTAATATATTTTGCTAATGCCTGATACTCCTGAGTTGAATTCAGCAAATGCATCAACTGTGATTACTCGATCTACAATATTCAAGTTTGCAAATTGTATAACAATCTTACCTATTGCCCTCGTATCAGGCAATAATGTTGGATTAATCTTTATAATTACTTCAGATTCTCTTTGGCAATTTACAGTGCTACATTTCACATCTTTGCCAATCGCAACCCCTGCTGGCTTTTCAATTACGATCCATGGATAAGTTGTATAAGCATTCCATGATAATAGGCCTGAACCGTTATTCCTAATTATAATTGTTCTATCTGCTAGATTATTTTTTACATTTGTTTGGATTCTTAATTTATCTTTTGAAATTGATGCATTTGGTTGCCCTAACATCATGTTGGCTGAAGGAATTATTGTTTGAATTTTTTTGCTGTAATGCATTGGTTGAGGAGTAGGTATATCCATATTGTAATAAGGAAAATTAAAATTAGATAAAGATAATTTATTTGCAAATATTGGATCGGTTAAGTTTGGCAATGATACATTAACTGGTTGCCATAATTGTTCACCTGAGATTATTGGCGGATTATTAAGGCAGCCCCATACCAATTCTTGATAGGGGAACTGATTTTTTGGATAACGTCCATCACAAGTGTAGATTGGTCTTGGCCATGATGAAAAAATTGGATCTAATGGGTGGTTTGATTTATTGGTACCAGGGCCACTAAACCCGTTATAACTCCATGTTGCATAATACCAATTTTCTAAAATATTAGGGTCTGAATCTGTATCTGTACCAACAATAGGCCTGCTTTGAGGAGCTTGATTCCATTTTTCAATTAATAATTCAGCTCCTTTTGCAATATTATAAGATGGATGAGTTGCGATAAGAACTTGTTCCTTGCTAGAAATTTTCCCATCAGCTGGTTTTTCCATCCCAGAAGTAATTTGCATAATTCCATAACCACAGTCAAATGCAACCAAAGCAGGTCCTTTAGAGTTATATGCAACTTGTACTGTAGCCATGAGCATTTCAGATTCTACCCAAGCAATTGATTTTAGTATCTCATGAGGTAGCTCTGCACCAACTTCTCTTCTATTGCTTCGAGTTCCTGCTTCTCCTGTTGGCAGCGCAAAGTCTCCATTCCCTTTGAATAATTTACCTGATGCTGCATATTCAAGTAATTTAAGATATGCCGTCCTATTTTTATCAGATTCATAAGCATGTGGAGTATTTAAGAAGGCACATGCATTAGCCTGTTTTTCTCCTATATTAAATATAATAATTGTGGCAACTATTAAGATTAAAAATATATCAAAAAATTTTTTTTTCAATTTAAGTACCACCAATTTGCATAGATAATTAAACTATTACTTTCAATGGGCAAGCGAGTTTTAAGTTCATTATTAATTACATATATTTTCTCTAGATAATTCATCTCTGGCTGTATATTTTTTACCAGCATATTCTTGCCATAACTATCAAATGCAATGGGAGTGTCAAGACCCTTTAGAGGTTGAATTAGTTGATCTAAGCTGGATGTATTGATATTAAATGTACTAATTGGCTGATTATTTTGAAGCAGTACTGAATTGGTGCCAAAGGCCATTTCATTAACGTTTAACCAAATCGGTTTAAAATAATTTATTGCATCTCTATTTTTGCTAGTAGTATTCCCTGTTATGGACAAAATTTCTTTTTGAAAAGCATAAGAATCTTTACTAAAATTGAATTCAACATACTCTTGATTGTTGATATTTAAAATTTTTAGATTATATTGTAGATACTGATTGGTTGCTTCTTGTTCTATAAATAAAAGTTGATTTTTGTCATCACTGATTGACCAATCTCTTATGAAATGGTCTGAAAGATGAGTAATTTCTTTTATCTTCATATCAGAAATTATCATTAATTTACTTCCTTGAACGTCATATTTGATTACATATAAGTTATTTTTATTAGCAAAAATAGGGAAAATTGCCATTTCATTACTTGTTTTAAATATTGTTTTTTTGATTCTTGTATTAAGGTTGTATTTTATTAATCTTGTTTCTTGATTATGAGATGTTGAACGATAGTACACTGTTTTATTTTTTTCATCAAATAGTGGTTTTACTAATAAGTCAGCATCTCCGCCGATTACAATCTGTTTTTTTGATTGCAAATTATAAGCAATAATTTCTGCATTAAATCTTGGGTTTATTAGTTCCTTGGTATTATTTGGGATAATCATTATCAGGTTTGAGTCATTATTTACATGAGATGCATTAATGCTCCAATTTGGTAAATGCTCTATTTCAGCAATTTTTTCTTTATTGATAAATTTTGAACCTGAATAAGTATAAATCGTATCTTTGTGTTTAGAATGTTCTATTGTGATTAACCTTGTATCAGTATCTTTTGTGGTTATGGCTTGTTGAATATTTATAAAAATGCCATGTTGTAATGCAAAAAAAATTGTTATTGATGTTCCAAAAAATATAAGCAAAACAAGAGGCTTGTTGAAGAAATTAATTATTTTCTTATTAATTCTGTTTTCTATAAATTTTTCTAACATATTTCAAATGTACAATATGATCGAGTAAAAATATACTCTACAGCCAAGGAGCTGAAATTGTTTTTCGTGTATCTTTCGTTATTAAAAAATTCACCTCTAGCATTTTTTATCATAATTCTCGCCTTAAGTGTTTCTTTGTTATTGGGATTAGTTTTACATGAATTAGTTCATGGCTATATTGCAAATAAATTAGGTGATCCTACAGCAAAACACAATGGTCGCTTGACTTTAAATCCACTTGCTCATTTAGATCCCTTTGGCTCCTCTTTGATTTTTTTTGTTGGATTTGGTTGGGCAAAACCAGTACCAGTGAATCCTAATTATTTTGCTAATCCCATTAAAGATATGGCATTAGTCGCTCTTGCCGGCCCCCTTAGCAATCTCATTATCGCATTTATTTTTTCAATACCATTTTTTTTAGGACTGCTTGTCCCAACTCATCCTTTGGTTCCTCCTGATTATGCAGATATAATTATTGCATTTTCAAAATTAAGTGTTGCTAATTTGTTGGGCCTTTTTTTTGGGACGATTGTTTTTGTAAATATTACACTTGCAGTTTTTAATCTTATTCCTATCCCTCCCCTAGATGGCTTCAAGGTCATTTTAGGTTTGATGCCAGCTGAATTGGCCTATAGATTATCTAATATGGAAAAATGGGGTACCGGCTTATTAATTTTGCTTGTAGTACTGCCATTCATTACGAGTGGTCTATTGAGCCCATTATGGTGGTTTATAGAACCATTCAGAAACATTTTTATTGAATTTTTTGCTGGTTCGATAAATGATTGGTCTTTTATGCTTAATGAACTAATAAAATAATCAGATTTTTGAATTATTTATTGTTAGAATGTTTGTAGTAGTGGAGTTTAAGGGGCTAATATGCAAATTGGTATTATAGGAACTGGTCTTATTGGTGCTTCAATTGGCTTAAGATTACACAGTCATGGTGAAAAAGGAATAAGTATCATTGGTTATGATGTCAACCGAGATCATTTGAATCTTGCACTAAAAATCAATGCTATTGATTCAGTTGCTGAATCTATAGATGTCATTGTTAAAAATTCAAAAATTGTTATAATTGCTACACCTATTCTAGACGTTAAAGATATTTTCGAAGCAATTAATGAATCAATTTTAACAAATAATATTGCTAACTTAGTAATTACTGATACATCTTCTACAAAATCTAACATTATTGATTGGGCAAATTCAATTTTATCTAAGGATGCTGTTTTTATAGGCAGTCATCCAATGGCTGGCTCAACAGAAGTTGGGCCAAATTATTCTGATGGTTCTATTTTTGAAGATTCTAGATGGGTCATTACACCCACTAAAAATACTCCTCAGCATGCTATAAAAACTATTCTTAGCCTTATTGAAGCAATGGGCGCTGAGCCAATGTTTATGGATGCAAATGAACATGATTCATATGTTGCAGCTATTTCACATATGCCATTATTTGCTCAAATAGCCTTATTTGCTTTAGCAAAAGATTCAAATGCATGGGCGGAACTTTCAATGTTAGCTTCAAGTGGATTTAAAAGTGCATCAAGATTAGTTGGCACAAATCCATCTTTAGCATTTGATATTAATGAGACAAATCAAGTAAATATTGTTCATTGGATTGAAAGATATATGGAGGAACTTCAGAAAATTAAATTACTTTTACAAGACTCTGAAAACAAAGAAGAATTATTCAGATTTATTGGTGCAATGCATTTAGATTATTTAAAGTTTCTTGATGGCGCAGTTGGTAGAGAGCATTGGGGTGAGCAATTAACAAATGTTCCTGATTATAATGCATTTGATTTACTTATGGGAGGCATGTTGACTGACAAACTTAATAAACTCGATTTTGATAACAGAAAATAACTTAAATATTTGAAAATTGTTTATGAATAAAAAAATTACACGACCAAAAAAACTAAGAGGTACAATTGTTCCTCCCGGAGATAAATCTATAAGTCATCGTGCATTGATACTTAATTCAATCGCTGGCCAAACTGCCACAATTAAAGGGATTTTAGAATCTGAAGATATTCAATCAACAATTAACTGCCTTAAACAATTAGGAGTTGGAATTGATATTCATAATGACGGAAGTTACCGTGTAAAAGGACGAGGGATTAATGGTTTAAAGGCTGCAGATGATGATCTAGATTGTGGTAATTCTGGTACAACAATTAGATTATTGATGGGATTGATTGCAAGCGTCAATGGCACGATGCGCTTGATAGGTGATGACTCATTGCAATCTAGACCTATGGAGAGAGTATATAGCTTATTAAACAAAATGGGTGCCAATATTTTTTCAGAACAATCAAATGGGTGTGCTCCTATAATTATAGAAGGCAAACAACTAACAACCGATAAAACTATTGAAATGACAATAGCCTCAGCACAAATAAAATCTGCACTTCTGCTAGCTGGCTTAAGCTCTAGCGGTATATTAAATATAGTCGAGCCATTTAAATCTCGAGATCATACAGAGCGTATGCTGTTAGCAATGGGAGCAAAACTAAATATTCATGAAAATAAAATAACAATAAATGGTGATTCAAATGAACTTCAATCTATAGATATTGATGTGCCGAGTGATATCAGTTCAGCAGCTCCTTGGATTGTTGCAGGCATTTTGCATCCTGACGCAGAAATTGAAATTAAAAATGTATGTATTAACCAAACACGTTCTGGAATTATTGATATTTTTCTTGCAATGGGCGCACGAATAGAGATCATGAATAAGCGTATGATGGGCAATGAAGAGGTTGCTGACTTAGGTGTTTATTCTAGTTCGTTATCGAGTACAAAAGTTTCTAAAGAATTAATTCCTAGAGCGATAGATGAGATACCACTTATTGCCTTAGGTGCTTGTTTTGCAAAAGGCAAAACTAATATAAGCAATATAAGTGAATTAAAAGTTAAAGAAAGTAATAGATTGACGAATACTATTGAAATCATCAGTCAATTTGGAGGTGAAATTGTTTCTCATGAAGATGATCTATTAATTAATGGCTTAAATAGTTTGCATGGTGCTAAACTTTATTGTGATTCTGATCATAGAATGACAATGTTAGCTGGTATTGCTTCATTGATTTCAGAAGAAGAATCAGAATTGATGAATGTTGAATCAGTGAATATTTCTTATCCAAATTTTTGGAATGATTTTGAAAAATTATGTGTCAGCTAATTATTAAGGAGAAATAGTGCAGAAAATTATTGTTTTATCTGGTCCATCTGGCGTGGGCAAAGATGCAGTTATCCAAGCCATTATAGATAAAAATGGCGATTTTTCAGTACCAGTAACAATGACATCTAGGCCAAAAAGAGAAAATGAAAAAAATGGTCAGGATTATTATTTTGTTTCTAATAAAGAATTTGAATTATCAATAAGTAACAATGATCTTATTGAGTATTCTTCAGTATATGAACATTACTATGGATTGCCAAAAAAAAGCATGTTAGAAGCTTTGGCGACAGGAAACAATATATTAGTGAGACTGGATGTTAAAGGCTCTATAAATATAATGCAGCAGTACTCTAACTCTGTTTCAATATTTATATCTCCTGAAAATATGGATCAATTATCTCAACGAATCCATTCACGTAATCAAGAAAATCAAGAAGAAATTAACAGGAGAATGAATATTGCGATTCAAGAAATGGCACAAGCTAATCTTTTTGATCACGTAGTTTTAAATGAAGATGAGCAGCTAGATGCAACTGCAGAAATCATTATGGATTTAATTAGATATAGTAAATAAATCATACAATAATAAGGGGCAAAAATTGAACAAATATTCTTTATCAATTGAAGAAGTAAAGCAGGTTGATCCTAGCAAATTCAATGCAGTTGCTATTTACAAACAAATACGAGCTGATTTCGAAACACCTCTTTCAATTTATCTTAAATTACAAGGTGGAGATTACTCTTATTTATTAGAATCAGCTGAATTTGGTAGACAAGGTAGATATTCTTTAATTGGCACAGATCCTTATGAAGTATATGTCAGTGATACAACTTCAGATATTGATCCATTAACACTTGTTGAAGAGAAATTACAAGAAATTAAGGCTCCTAGCGCACATGAATTACCAAGTTTTTGTGGTGGTGCTGTTGGATATTTATCATTTGAATATATATCAAATATTGAACCAAGAATTAAAAGCGAATTGGCGGAATCTCTTGAGATTCCTGATTCTTTATTTATGTTTTCTGATTCTGTTGTTGTATATGATCACTTATTGCATAGTATTAAAATTGTTAGCCATGTTCGGTTGAATGGTGATTTAGAAAAGAATTATGCTTATGCAACAAATAAGATTGAGTCAATGATTACTAAAATCACCAAGCCATTAGACAGTCTTCCATACGAACCAATTTCAGGTAAAACTAATGAATCTATTGTTTCAAACTGGGTACCGGAAGACTATAAAAATGCTGTAAATGATATTAAACAATATATTGAAAATGGGGATATTATTCAAGCAGTTTTGTCTCAGAGGTTCAGCGTAGAAACAGGGGCGCATCCTTTTGAAATTTATAGATCCTTGAGAGCAATTAACCCATCGCCCTATATGTATTTTATGAAATTTAAAGATACGCATATTGTTGGAGCTTCACCAGAATTATTAGTCAAAATAGAAAATAATATCATTGAGAATCATCCAATTGCAGGAACAAGACCGCGAGGTAAAGATGCAAAGGAAGATTCCATACTTGCTAACGAATTAAAAAATGATTCTAAAGAAATAGCTGAACACGTTATGTTACTAGATTTAGGACGTAATGACATTGGTAAAGTGGCTAAGTCTGGAACAGTTGAAGTAACTCAACAATTTGATGTAGAATATTTTTCTCATGTAATGCATTTAGTTTCGCATGTAAGAGGAGAATTGAATAAAGACTATACTTCTTATGATGCACTCCGTTCTTCATTTCCTGCAGGGACGGTTTCTGGAGCTCCAAAAATTAGAGCAATAGAGATTATTCAAGAACTAGAACCAGATAAGCGTGGCCCATATGCTGGAGCTGTTGGCTTTTTCAGTACAACTGGTGCTATAGAGACATGTATTACAATTCGAACAATGATTATTCAAGAGGGGACTGCATATATACAAGCAGGAGGAGGAATTGTTTTTGATTCAGATCCTCAAAAAGAATTTGAAGAAACACAACATAAGGCCCAAGCATTAATCGCTTCGATAAGAGATGCTGAAGAATATAATAACCTTGATAAAATTGGCCAATTAGGCTATTAAGTGAATGAAAAAATATGATATTAATTATTGATAATTATGATTCTTTTACCTATAACTTATTTCAGTTTTTTTCTGAGTTAAGCGACTTACCTATTCAGGTTATTAGAAATGATCATTTGACTATAGATGAATGTTTAAATTTACAACCTAAGTATGTAATTGTTTCACCAGGTCCTTGTACTCCAAATGAAGCAGGTATAAGTACTGAATTGATTAAAAATATTGCAGGGAAGATTCCGATTTTAGGTGTATGTTTAGGGCATCAATGTATTGGACAAGCCTTTGGAGGTAAAATTGTATCTGCAGGAGAAATTTTACATGGTAAAAAATCAATAATTCATCATGATGAAAAAGCCATTTTTGATAATATACCTAAAGATTTTGCAGCTATTAGATATCATTCTTTAGTAATAGATGAAAAAAGCTTACCAAATGAGCTAGAAATTTCTGCACGCTCTGATTCAGGTTTAATAATGGGCGTTCGAAATAAAGAATTGATGATTGAGGGAATCCAGTTTCATCCTGAATCAATTGCTACTGAATATGGAAAAAATTTGATTGCAAATTTTCTTTCTTTTTATCAGGTTTAATTTCAGATATCGGAGATTAGTATGTCTAAAAATGTTTTAAATGCAATTAACATAATCACAAACGATCAACGAGATCTTAATGAAAATGAGGCTTATGAAGCATTGAATGATATTATGATTGGGCAGGCTGATGATGATGAAATCGCTGAACTACTTACTTGCTTAGCAAACAAAAGTGAAAGCATCTCAGAAATAAATGGCATGGTAAAAGTTATGCAAGAGCAGTGTCTTACAGTTGGGCAAGTAGATTATCCTCTTCTGGATACATGTGGTACTGGTGGTGCGACAATCAAAACATTTAATGTTTCAACTGCAGCAGCTTTTGTTGCATCTGCAGCAGGGGCAAATGTTGCAAAGCATGGAAATCGAGCTATGACATCAAAATCTGGTTCAGCAGATTTTTTAGAAGCACTTGGTGCAAAAATTGATTTAAATCCTCATTCAGTAAGCCAATGTATCAAAAAAACAGGCATTGGATTTATGTTTGCCCAAAGCTTTCATCCAGCTATGAAATATGTCGCACATATAAGAAAGTCCTTAGGATTTAGAACAATATTTAATTTATTAGGACCTTTAACTAATCCAGCACAAGCAAATTGCAGAATTCTTGGGACGGGTTCAATAGAGATTGCAGAGAAAATGGCAAATGCCTTAACAAACATGAATATTCGCCACGGTCTAGTTGTCACTGGGAATGAAGGGATAGATGAGATTTCTATTATGGGTGAAACTCATATTTTTGAAATAAAAAACAATATACTGAGTTCATATTCAATTCATCCTTCTGATTTTGGTCTTAAAATACATGATATAAAAAAAGTTGAAAGTAAATCATCTAATGAAAATGTAGAAATTTTTCGAAATGTTCTATCAGGCAATGGACCATTAGAATATTTAGACTTTATATGTATCAACGCGGGCGCTGCTTTGTATGTCACTGGCCATGCAAGTTCTATTGCTAACGGAATAGAACTTGCGAATACCGTTATAGAGGATGGTGATGCAGCCGCTAAAGTTGCTGCTTTTATAGGCTTTACTCAAAAAAGTGTTTCTGAATAATTGGATTATAAAATGATAAAAAAAACAGACACAATTTTAGATGAAATAGTTAGTAAAGTTAAAAGCCATTTGCATGAAAAAAAGAAATCTACTTCAATCCAAGATATGGTTAATTTAGCAAAAAAAGAATCAAGAGTGATTATTAGTTTATCTGAAAGAATTATGCAGAAATCATCATTTAATGCTCACTTATCACAGATTGGCTTGATAGCTGAGATTAAAAGAGCCTCTCCATCAAAAGGAATTTTTGATAAACACTTTGATGCCATTGCAGTTGCAAATGTTTATGCTTCTAATGGAGTTTCAGGCATTTCAATACTTACAGAACCAGATTATTTTTTAGGTAATTTAACTGACCTTAAATCTTGTTATGAATATTTGATTAATAAGTACAATAATGAACGACCAGCAATTTTGAGGAAAGATTTTATTATAGATCCATTTCAAGTGTATGAATCATATATAAATGGAGCAGATGCTTTTTTATTAATTTCAAAAATATTAGATAAAAAGCAATTAGTAGACCTCATGAATCATGGTAAAGAATTAGGCATGGAAGCATTAATTGAAGTACATAATAAAGAGGAATTGTTACAGGCCATAGATATTGGTGCAAAATTAATCGGTATTAATAATAGAAATTTGGATGATTTTTCTGAAAATTTAGATTTAACTATTGAACTATCTCAATACACACCAAATGATATTGTAATAATTTCTGAATCAGGTATTCGAACAACTCAAGATGTCAGGAAATTATTGAATTATCATGTTGATGGGATTTTAGTAGGAGAAGCATTTATTGCAGGAGGCTTCAATCAAGAAAAAGTATCAAAAAAAATTCAATCCTTTATGATAGTAGAGTAAATTATCATGAAAATAAAAATTTGTGGAATTAAAGATGTCGCAACAGCAGAATTTTGTAAAGAACTTGGTGTTGATTTCATCGGGTTGGTTTTTACAAAATCTTCAAGAAAAGTTAACGTGCAAACTGCTAAGCAAATCGTAAATTCATTAGGCGAACCGTTAAATCATTTTAATTTAGATACGATATTTCCAGAAAGTTCTATTAAAGTAACAAATAAATGGTTTGAGCAAAGCCATGAGATTTTAGACTCTTATATAAAAGTTAAAAAACCTCTAACTGTTGGTATTTTTGCAAAAGAATCTGTTGGTGAAATTAATGATATTATTGAAGAAACAGGTATTGATTTAGTACAACTTGCTGGCGAATACAATATTGAAGATGCACTAGCGATTAATCGAAAAACTTTATACTCATTGGGTATTAATAATTTAGATGCTGAATATTACAAAAGTAAAATTCGAGCAGGCTTTGCATTATCTTTAATTTTTGACTCTATTAGTTCAGAGAGCCTAGGCGGAACCGGTAAATCTTTTAACTGGAATATAATTAAAGATATGTCGATTCAGATACCTTTTATACTTGCAGGCGGATTAAATATTGATAATGTAGAATTAGCAATGAAAAGTTGTGATCCATGGGGATTAGATGTTTCAACAGGGGTTGAAAAAAATGGTGCAAAGGACTTCGGTTTAATTAGAGAATTTGTTAGTAAGGTTAGGGACTTTGATGACTAAAAAATTTCCAGATCAAGAAGGTAGATTTGGTGAATATGGAGGCAAGTTTGTGCCTGAAACCTTGATGCCTGCTCTTGATGATTTAGAAAAAAATTTTAGATCGGCAATAAAGGATAAAACATTTAATAATGAACTTAATCATCTTTTAAATACTTATGTCGGTAGACCGACCCCATTAACTTATGCAGAAAATCTTTCTAATCGTATTGGTTGTAAAATTTATTTAAAAAGAGAAGACCTTTGTCACACAGGTGCACATAAAATCAATGCTGCACTTGCTCAAGCCTTATTAGTTAAACGAATGGGTAAAAATCGGATAGTAGCTGAAACTGGAGCTGGACAACATGGTGTTGCAACTGCGACAGCTTGTGCCTTATTAGGAATTGAAGCAGTTATATATATGGGCTCTAAAGACTACGAAAGACAAAAAATTAATGTTGCTCGTATGAAATTATTGGGGGCTGAAGTTGAACAAGTCAATTCAGGATCCATGACACTTAAAGATGCTATTAATGAAGCAATTAGAGATTGGGTGACGAATGTTAATAATACACATTATTTAATTGGTAGCGTCGTAGGACCACATCCTTATCCTGAAATGGTAAGGCATTTTCAATCAATCATTGGGAATGAAGTTAAAACACAAATAAAAAAATATGAAGGTAAATTGCCTGATTATGTTCTTGCATGTGTAGGCGGAGGCTCAAATGCTATAGGTATTTTTTATCCGTTTATTAATGAAAAAAACACAAATTTAATTGGCGTGGAGGCTGCTGGAGAAGGAATTGATAAAGCACATGCCGCAACTCTTTCTGCTGGAACCTTAGGTATTTTGCATGGAGCAAAATCCTTGGTCTTACAAGATCAGGATGGACAAATTGAAGAAGCGCATTCTATTTCAGCGGGTCTAGATTATCCAGGTGTTGGACCAGAACATGCCTGGTTACAAGATACGAAACGTACAAGTTATTTTAGTGTTACTGATGAACAAGCTTTGGCAGGAGTTGAGCTACTAGCTAGCACTGAAGGAATTATTCCTGCCCTTGAAACCGCCCATGCAATTGGTTATTTAGAGGAATTATCAAAAAAAATTGATCCAGATTCTTTGTTGGTTTTAAATATAAGTGGGCGTGGTGATAAAGATATGGATATCATTGCAAATCAGTTAAATTTTTTTACTGATTGAATGTATTTATGATGACATATATACCATTAAAAGAAATTGCTCTTGTAATCTTCAGCCTTTTTTTATATATGATTCTACTTGCTATTTTAGTGATCCCAATAGAAAGTCTTTTTGGTATCTCGCCTACATTTAGTGCTGCAATATTAGGAGTTGCCTGGCAAATATCAGTTTTATTATTTTTATTCAAATACAGTATTAAAAAAAATTTGTCATATAATTTTTTCGGTTTCAGTCTTCCAAATTCTTGGAAATATTATTTTATTGCACTATTTGGTTCGTATCTAATATTTATTTTATACGGCTTATTGCTTTATGTGCTAGAATTTTTTGGTGTTACAAATGCTATTGAAAATTATTCAGGGCAGGAACTTCCATTTAGTAAAAATGAAAATGTTATTTTATTGGTTTTTATAACTCTGTCTATAACCATTTATGCTCCTGTAATTGAAGAAATTTTATTCAGAGGCTATTTATTTAAAGCCTTACTGCCTCATTTTCCCATTCAAGTCTCAGCTTTAATTAGCGGAGTGAGTTTTTCACTTTTTCATTTGCAATTAACAGTATTAGTTCCTTTTATGTTAGTTGGTTGGCTTTTTGCTAATACTAGGATAAAATCTGGATCACTGCTGCCTTCTATATTTGCCCATGCAAGTATAAATAGCTTGAGTATGATGTACTTTTTTGCTTCTTAATTTTTTAGGAAAAATATGATGAATAGAATTGATACACTGTTTAATACGCTTTCGTTAAATAACGAGACTGCTCTTATACCGTTTATTCCTATAAATTGGCCAACCGCGGATCAAACTATCCAAATAGTTGAAAATGCGTTAGATGCTGGTGCGCATGCTATTGAATTAGGTGTCCCATTTAGTGATCCTTTAGCAGACGGTGCAACCAATCAGCTAGCATATCAAGAGGCATTAAATAATGGAGCCAGTATGCAAGAATTATTTAAAATAGTTGAGACTTTAAGGAATAAGAAAATAGAAAAGCCAATTGTAGCATTTAGTTATTTTAATCCCATTCATCAATATGGCTTGCAAAACTTTGTGAATAAGGCTAAAGAAGTTGGCTTAGATGGTGTGATTGTCGTTGATTTACCACCTGAAGAATCAAAAATTTTTTCTGAACTATGTAGCGAAAATAGCTTGCATCAAATTTTTTTACTTGCTCCTACTTCTACTGATGCAAGAATAGAAAATGTTACAAAACAAGCCACTGGGTTTATTTATTGTGTTAGTGTTTCTGGTACTACTGGTGTTAGAGAAAATTTTTCAGAAGATTTAATTCATTTTGTTGAAAAAATTAAACTTCATACTAAAGTCCCAATTGTTATAGGTTTTGGTATTTCCAGTAAGAAACATATTGAATTCGTTCGTAAGATTGCAGATGGAGCAGTAGTTGGTAGTGCGTTTGTTGAATCAATAAGAGCAAATCAAGAAAAAGATCAATATGGAAAAATAGCAGAATTTATACAGAATTTAGTTGAGGTGAATAATGAATGAATTTATCTTAATGAATAGAAAGAATATCTATTAATGACAAAAGTTTTAATTGGCATCAGAGGTGCAATAACTATAGATCAAAATGATTCAGGAATGATCATAAAGGGTTCTGAAGAATTGTTATCTGAAATTATTAAATTAAACGATATTGCAATTGCTGATATAGCGTCAATCTTCTTTAGTACTACAAAAGATTTGAATGCTGAATATCCAGCTGTTGCAGCGAGAAATATCGGCTTGGTAAATGTTGCCTTGATGTGCACTCATGAAATGGATGTACCTAATCGTCTAGAAAAATGTGTTCGAATACTACTACATGTAAACGTAGAACAAGGATACAATAATATAAAGCATGTTTATCTAAAGGGAGCAAAGAGTTTGCGTCCAGATTTGGCTGATTAAATAATCTAAGGATATAAATATGATCATAATTATGAGTAATGATTTTACTCCAGAAAATCTTTCTGACATTAACAAGCGTCTTGATGACGGTGGTCTTCAAGGTAAGCAAATAGAGGGAACTGAAAAAACAGTTATTGCAGTAGTTGGCAATGTCTATCCTGAACTTCGAGATGAAATGTCCAGGATGCCAGGCGTTGCATCTGTTGTTAGAATATCCAAACCTTATAAATTATCTTCTAGAGAAACTAAACCAGAAAATACAGTGGTGGATTTACCTTTTAATGTCCAAGTTGGTGGAAATCAATTTGTTGTTATGGCAGGGCCTTGTTCAATTGAAAGCAGAGATCAGCTTTTTGAGACCGCAAATGCTGTCAAAGCTGCTGGAGCACATGTACTAAGAGGTGGAGCTTTTAAACCAAGAAGTTCTCCATATGCGTTCCGCGGATTAGGAGAAGAAGGATTAAAGCTTTTATATGAAGCAAGAGAAGAATTTGATATGCCTGTTATCACTGAAGTTTTATCAGTTCGAGATGTTGAATTAGTGGCACAATATTCCGATATATTACAAATTGGTGCAAGAAATATGCAAAATTTTATTCTCTTAGATGAAGTTGGTAAAACTGGCAAACCAATCATGCTTAAAAGAGCCCTTTCAGGTTCTATAGAGGAATGGTTACTAGCATCTGAATATATTCTGTCACAAGATAATCCTAATTTAATATTATGTGAAAGAGGTATTCGTACATTTGAGAAAGCTACAAGAAACACACTTGATTTAAGTGCTATTGCATTAGTAAAACAACTTAGCCATTTACCAGTTATCTCTGATCCATCTCATGGGACCGGATTATGGGATTTAGTTGAACCTATGTCATTGGCTAGTATAGCGGTTGGTGCTGATGGCTTAATGATTGAAGTGCATCCAAATCCAGAGCTTGCATTATCTGATGGCCCACAATCACTTAAACTCGATACGTTTGATAACCTTATGAAGGTAGCTTCAAATTTGGCTAATATGGTTGGTAGGCCTATGGCTGAGCTACCAAGTAAATCTTAGTTTCATGAATTTTAAGAAAGGTCATTGTGTTGCTTGAAGAAAACCAAGCAGACTTTATTAATACATTAAAACAAGCACGGAATAATGAAATTGATTTCGAAGTTAATCTTGAAGTGTTTAATGGCCCCTTAAATCTTCTATTATTTGTGATTGAAAAAAATGAAATTGATATTTTAGATATTGCAATTATTGACATAATAAAAGATTATTTATTATTTTTAGATTTACAGAATAGCATTGATGCACAGGAATTAAGTAATTTTCTTTTATTAGCTTCAAGAATTATGTTGATTAAGTCTAGAAGCTTACTTCCTGATGAATTATTGAATCAGTTAGATAATGATCAAGATCATGAACATGATGAAGATTTAGACAATCTTTCTAGTGCGTTAAATGAAATAAAGAATTACCAAGATATTATTCAAGAATTAAAAGAATTAGAATACACTGGTCAGTCCCATATCAGAGAAAATATTTTTGAAAAAGTTTCGAATTTCGAAGATTCATTAGATGGAGTTTCTCTAGAAGCCTTATCAGTATTATTTAATCAAGCAGTAGAAAGAATTAAACTCAATCAAGACACCAACAATAATGCTATGGGTCTAAATGAAAAGATTTCATTTACAGATAGAATAGGTGTTTTAACTAACCGCTTGAATACTAATAAATCTATTGATTTCTTTGATTATATTTCACAAGCTTCGTCGCTAGAGCAAATCATTGTCGATTTTTTATGCATCTTAACATTAATAAAGGTTGGTTATGTAAATGTTTTTCAAGATAACAAATTTGGCCCCATACTTATAAATAAATTAGATGGTGTTGATGAAACGATATTATCATCGATAGTCAATGAATTTTAATATTAGCTTGGAGGTAATTTGTTGACAAAAATTGTAATTAATCAACTAGGCAAACTGTCTGACAATACTGCTATAACTATTGGAGTATTTGATGGTGTACATTTAGGACATAGATATTTAATTAATAAATTAATGCAAAATAAAAATACATCTAAATTAAGTTGCGGGATTGTAACATTTGACCCCCATCCTATACAGATTTTAAGACCAGATCTTAATTTTAAGTGCTTGCAAAGCTTAGAAGGAAGAGTAAGACGCCTGGAACAAACTGGTATTGATTTTATAAGTGTTGTAAAGTTTGATAATTTATTAAGCCAGTTTAGCGCACAAGAATTTTTAAAAGAATTAAAAGAGCGATTAAATTTTCAATTACTTGTTGTAGGTGAGGATTTTCGCCTAGGAAAAAATCAAGAAGGAGATTTGGCTCAATTGAGAACTATTTCGAAAGAACTAGAATTTTCTATCCAAGAAATTCCACTCCAAAGTGATTCAAAAGCAAAATTTTCTTCAAGTCAAATAAGAGAATTTATTACTAATGGGAATATTGATAAAGCAAATAGAATTTTAGGAACAAGTTTTACAATTGATGGTATGGTCGAGTCAGGAGAAAAACGTGGTCGTCAGTTAGGATTTCCAACTTTAAATTTATCATTAAGCCCAGATTTAATTACACCAAAAAAAGGAGTTTATGCTTCTGTTACTAAAATTGATGGTGATGAATATAAATCAATTGTAAATGTAGGAACACGGCCGACATTTGGCGTTGATAAAATACTAGCAGAATCTCATTTATTTGATTATAATGGTAATGCATACGATAAAGAGGTCACTATTTCGCTTCTTGAATTTATTCGTGAGGAGATTCAATTTAATAATAAGGACCAGTTAATTAATCAGATCAACCTTGATGTTAAAGAAGTAAAGAGATTATTAAATTAGAGAGAAAATTTTGAACTATAAAGAACAAGCAAATTTTTTGATGAGTAATACAGAATTTGGTGATGAAACACTTCGCTCAAATATGCTAAAAGAATTAGAAATAAAATTATCAGAAGACAGACCGCTAAATGTTTATTGTGGATATGATCCAACTGCCGTTGATTTAACTCTTGGTCATATCATCACAATGAGAAAATTAAGAGATTTTCAACAATTAGGCCATAAGGTTACTTTTTTAATCGGTGGTTTTACTGGCTTAATCGGCGATCCATCAGATAAAGATAAAAAAAGACCAATGTTAACAAAGGAACAATTGGAAAATAATTCTAAAGAATATACGAGGCAGGCATATAAAATACTTGATCCTAGCTTAACAAATATAAGATCAAACGAAGAATGGCTTGAATCTATTTCTTCTAATGAATTTATCAAGCTATGTTCTCATTTTACTGTTGCACAATTTTTGGAAAGAGATAATTTTGCAAAGCGATGGAAAGCACAGGATCCTATTTATCTTTCTGAATTTCTATATGCTCTGATGCAAGGATATGATGCAGTGCAATTGAATGCTGATGTTCAAATAGGTGGTAGCGATCAATTATTTAATTTAATGGCAGGTAGAATTCTTCAAAGAGAGTTTGACCAGAATCCTCAAATTATTGTTACCTTGCCAATTCTAGTTGGAACAGATGGTAAATTACGTATGTCAAAAAGTACTGGCAATTCAATAGGCCTAGATGAACCTCCAAATGAAATGTATGGCAAAATTATGTCCATACCTGATATAGCTATAAAAAATTATTTTAATTTGTTAACTAATATTAGTCATGAAGAATTAACTCAATTATATGAGGATGTTGAATCAAAAAAGTTATTAAAAATAGATCTGAAAAAAAAGTTAGCAGAATTAATAATCACTGAAATTTTTTCCATTACTGAAGCAGAACAGGCTAAAGCGTATTTTGAAAATACTTTTCAAAAAGGAGAAACGCCTTCAGAAATGGTTGAATTTCAATTATCACAAATAAATGATGATGAAAGAAAATTATCACGTATTTTAAATCTAGCAAAGCTACCTAATGGACAAAAATTTGCTAAAAGTATTAGTGAAGGCAGACGTTTGATTACACAGAACGCTATTAGTGTTAACAATGAAAAAATTTCTGATGATGTTTATTTGAATGTCGGAGATGAAGTTCGTGTTGGACGATTTAAATTTTTAAGGCTGATCGATTGATTTATTGATATTGCTTAAATATTAAAACACCGTTATGCCCACCGAAGCCAAATGAATTAGACATCGCGTATTCAATTTGAATATTACGATCACCTTCAATGACATAGTCTAGATCACATTCTTCATCAGGATTTTTTAGATTAATTGTAGGATGCACTTTTTGATTTTTTATACTTAAAGCTGTAACAGCTGCTTCAATAGCTCCAGCAGCTCCAAGTGTATGCCCTATCATTGACTTAGTTGAATTAATTGGTATTTCATATGCATGCTTGGAAAATACTTTTTTTATTGCTGAAGTTTCATTTTTATCATTTAATGTAGTACTTGTACCATGAGCATTAATATAGTTAATTGCTTCTGGATCAATATTTGCTTTAAGAAGTGCTTTTTGCATAGCCCTAACAGCTCCTTCACCATTTTCAGAAGGCTGAGTAATATGAAAAGCATCTGATGTTTGACTATATGAGACAACTTCGGCATATATCTTGGCATTTCTTTTTTCTGCATGTTCTTTTTCTTCCAATATCAAAGTAGATGCACCTTCAGCTAATACAAAGCCATCACGATTTTTGTCAAAAGGCTTAGATGCTTCTTCAGGTCTTTCATTGTCTTTGATTGATAGTGTGCGTGATGCTCTAAAAGCTGATAGGCCTAGTCTAGTAATAGCAGCTTCAGCTCCTCCAGCAATCATTGCTATTGAATCACCCCTTTTAATTATTTCATATGCTGTCCCTACAGCATCTGTTCCTGAAGCACATGCAGAAACCGTATCAAAACTTGGGCCTTTTACACCATGTTGAATAGAAATTTGTCCTGCAGCCATATCAGCTATATACATTGGCACTAATAAAGGTGATACTCTTTGAGGTCCTTTGTTTCTTAATACATCATATTGTTCTTCTAGGGTTGTAAGTCCTCCGATGCCGCAACCAATAATCACACCTATTTCATTACTGATTTTACTAATATTTAGACTTGAGTCATTTATTGCTTCATTTGCAGCAATAATAGCAAACTGTGTAAATCGGTCCATTCTTTTTTGTTGTTTATTGTCAAGATATTTTGAAGGATCAAATTTCACTTCTCCAGCAATTTTAACTTCTATATCTGATGTGTCACATAATGTTACTTTAGTAATGCCACTCTTACCATTGATTAAGCTATTGAATGTTTCTTCAGTGGAATTACCAACGGGAGTTATCATTCCAATACCGGTAACTACGACTCGTTTATCAGTCATCATTTTCCCATCTTTTAAAAATAATTGCTGCATTGTGTCCACCAAGACCTACAGAAGTACTCATAGCATAATTGACATCTTTAGATTTTGCTATATTTGGAACATAATCCAGATCACAATCTGGATCAGCATTTTGCAAATTAATTGTTGGGGGGATCAATTGTTCCTTACATACTAATGCTGCTATTGCTGCTTCAGTTGCACCAGTTGCACCCATCATATGACCAGTCATTGATTTAGATGAAGAAACAGATAATTTATAAGCATGATCACCAAAAATTGATTTGATTGCTTTGGTTTCAACTTTATCATTAATGGGCGTTCCAGAACCATGTGCATTAATATAATTAATCATCTCAGGTTTTAGATTTCCCTTTTTTAATGATTGTTTTATTGCTAAACTCACACCTCTGCCATTTTCATGTGGAGTAGCCATATCATAACCATCAGCAGCATTTGCTGATGAAATTACTTCTGCATAAATCTTAGCTTTTCGCTTTTTTGCACTACTTAATTCTTCAATCACTAAAATTGTTGCTCCTTCTGATAAAGTAAATCCACTTCTATTTAAATCAAAAGGTTTGCATGCATTAGCAGGTACATCATCTAACGCGAGCGCTTTCATTGATTGAAATGCAGATAAGTAAATTGGTTGCATTGATGCTTCAAAGCCA
Source organism: Dehalococcoidia bacterium (assembly GCA_045562675.1). Classification (GTDB taxonomy): domain Bacteria; phylum Chloroflexota; class Dehalococcoidia; order UBA2979; family UBA2979. The sequence continues at coordinate 58,951 of JBJKVL010000011.1, read as the reverse complement.
CCAGTAATCATAATATCTGCATCGTCTCTTTTAATCATTTCGTAAGCCTCTCCAATGACCGTTCCTCCTGTTGCGCAAGCAGCTGTAACTGCAAGATTGGGTCCAAATGCTCCATATTCAATTGACAGCAAGCCGCTTGCAGTGTCAGGAAGCATATGAGTAATTAGAAAAGGAGATACTCTTCTCGGTCCTTTATTTTTTAATTTCTCATAATTTTCAATTAAGAGGTGTGCACCTCCAATACCTGTTCCCAATGCTATACCAGTTCTTTCAGCATATTCAAAAGGCAGATTTAATCCAGCATCTTCTATTGCTTGCCTTGATGCTGCAAGAGCGAGTACTGAAGATCTATCAAGGCGACGATTTAATTTTTCACTAATAAACTCATTTTCATTGAAATTTTTTAATTCCCCACCATATTTACATTCAAAATTCGAAGTATCAAATGATTCAATGTAGTCGATTCCAGACTGACCATTTACAAGAGACTCCCATGTGCTATCTGTAGTATTACCCAGCGGTGTCAGCATACCAATTCCAGTTATGACAATTCGTCTATGCATTAGAATTTTTCCCTTATGGTCTAAAATCTTTCCTATAGGATAGTTTTCTATTGAATCTTTTGAAATTGAAAAACTTAAAACATGTGGCATAAATTTTTTTACTAATCTTGAAAGAACATTACCTGGGCCAATTTCAATAAATATATTTATATTATTTATTGAAAGCGTTTCCATATTTTTGTACCAAAGAACTGGCTTATGCATTTGGTTAGATAGTTCAAATTTGATTTTCTCTGCGGAGTTTAGGATCTTAGATGATATATTTGATAGAACGGGTATTTCTGGCTCAACAAAATCATAATTATTAATGATTTCTGCAAATTCATTTGACTCTTCAATATGCAATGAAGTGTGACTGGATACTCTTACTTTTAAATTAATTACCTTTGCCTTTTTACTCTGCGCTATTTTTTCAGCTTTATTTACTGCACTCGTATGACCGGATATCACAATTTGATTTTCCAAATTATAATTAGCTACATCTACTCTATTCTTCTGAGATGTAGTAGCTTCATTACAAATTTCTTCTACTGTATCAATATTTAGACCGATGATCCCTGACATTGTAACTGGTTTAATATCATAATTTTTTGACATTATACCCCCACGCTTTGATGCAATTTCAATACCATCTTTTAATGTGAGACTATTACTCGCTATTGCTGCTGTTAGAATACCTAATGAATGCCCAGATAAAATATCAGGAAAAATATTTATTCCTTCTTCAGTTAATTTTTCTTCAAGACCTTTATATAAAGCCATTGATGTGACAACGATAGCAGGCTGAGTTATCAATGTATTCTTTAAATCATCTTCAGAACCATTTATACATAAATCTAATAAATTATAATTTAATATATCATTTGCTTCTTCAAAGACTCTAAATGCTTGTTTTGATACTTTACAAATTAGTTCTGCCATGGAGGGATATTGTGCTCCTTGGCCAGGAAACATATACGTAATTTGAGATTTTGGCATATTAGCATTCCTCAATATACATATTATAGTGTACAGCAAGAATCAGGTAATTTAACAAAATGTAAATATTTATCAGATCAAAGAATTTTTTTATTATTATTTTCAGAAATTTGATTAATTGCTTGAGGTAAATATCTAAATAGGTCTGATGCTTTACTAGAAATTTTGCCGATATCTTTTTGTGCTAATATTCCCGATTCTGCATGGAGATAGATTGCGGTCGATGCAGCATGTATTGGAGGAACTCCCTGAGCAATCAATCCACCTATTAATCCACTTAATATATCTCCTGTGCCAGCTGTCGCTAATGCAGGAACAGATTTATTAGAAATCAGCATTTCTTTTTCATTGGTTAGAATTGTCCCTGAACCTTTTAATAATATGATTGAGTTTGTTTTTTTTGCTAGCTCTTTGCTTATTGACAATCTGTTATTATTTACTTTTTTTGTTGATAGATTCATTAATCTAGCCATTTCTCCTGCATGCGGTGTTAGTATAAATTTTTTTGATAACTTGATAGGCCATTTATTGATTTGAGATAAAATATTTAAACCATCTGCATCTATTACTATTGGCGGTGATGATGGATTTTTTCTCAAAAAATCAATTATTTTGATTATTAAATCAATGGTACTTTTATTTTGTGAGATCCCTGGACCCAAAATAATTGCATCAAAATTATTTACATTATCTACAAATTCTTCATAGGAGTCCATATTTAAATATTCACCATTTTGTGTATGAGAGAGTGTTATTTCAGGTAATTTAATCACAGTTGTTTGCTGAACAAATTTTGTTGAAAAAAGCTTAATTAAACCTGCACCAGCAATCAGTGCACTTTCGCAAGTCAAAATCGCAGCACCAGGGTATTGCCTTGAACCAGCTATAATTAATAATTTTCCAAAATTACCTTTATGACTTGTTTTTTTTTCTTATTAGTGGTTTCATTATTGATTTATCTAAAGAAATTATTTTAGCTGTATTTTTTGCAATATTTTTATCAATCCCAAGATTTTCTACAATTATATTTCCAGCATGCGAGAGAGCAGGCTCTTGAGTCATACCTATTTTCAGCGCACCAAAAGTGACTGTTATGTCAGCAAAAATAGTATTTTTTGCTGACTGGCCAGTATTTGCATTAATTCCTGATGGTATATCAATTGATAGTGTGAATTTTTTATTATTGTTTACTCTTTTAATTAATTGCTCACCAATTTTGTTTAATTCAGAGTCCTTTCTATCTAAATCCCAGCCAATTCCATATAGTCCATCAATGATACAGTGACTTTGTTGCATAATTTTTTTTTGTTTTTCAGGACTAATTTTTGATATAACTTCAATGAAATTTATTTTCTTTTCCATTTTTTTTAAAAATTTAGATAAATCATTTCTTTCTTTAAGTAAAAAAATATTAACGATTGAACTCCACTCCGCAAGTAATCTTGCAGCTACCAATGCATCACTACCATTATTACCCGGACCAACTAGAATTAGCACATTTAACTCTTCATTGTAATTTGCATTAATTGATGCTTCTTGAGCAATAATTAAACCTGCATTTTCAATTGCTAAATTGACTTTCTTTGCTGAATTGAAAGTTTTATTTTCTGCTTTTTGTATTTCTGAAATGGTTACAATGCTATTTTGATCCACTTATTTTTCCTTTTCTGAAACACCCACTACAATGACTATTGCAATTGAATTTAAATGCGTAATTGATATATCAGTGGCACGTAATTTCATATCATTAGCTCTTTTTTTCGCTTTTCCATGAAAGTGAATTACTGGCTTTCCTCTACGATTGGATAAAATTTCAATTTCTTTCCAACTTATGCCGATAATCCCAGTACCAAGTGCTTTCATCGCAGCTTCTTTTCCAGCGAATCGAGCTGATAATTCTAATATTCTCCCTCTACAGAAAGCTATTTCTTTTTGTGTGTAGATTCTTGAAAGAAATTTATCACCGAATTTTTTATACACTTTCTTTATTCGATCAATCTCTATAGCATCGATACCTATTGCCTGCATTTCGTTTATATCCATTTTCTATTCCAAAAAAATCATTTATTCATATGTTTTACTATTTTAGTATAATATTATTTACTAATTGAGGATCGTTTTTTATGGAAACTAAATTAATTGACGGAAAACTAATCGCAGGTAATATTAGAAATGAAATTGCTAAAGAGGTAGAGCAATTTGTTCAATTAGGCAATGCCCCTCCACACTTAACTGCAATCATTGTTGGTAATGATCCTGCCTCTGAAGTTTATGTTAGAAATAAAGGTCGTGCTTGTGAATCAGTAGGGATGACCCATAATACAATCAAATTGGAATCGTCAATATCAACTCAAGATCTATTAGATATAATCAAGAAATTGAATATCGATGAAAGTATAAGTGGAATATTAGTTCAGCTACCTTTGCCTAAACAAATTGAAAGTTCAGTAATTCTTGCTGCCATAGATATTAATAAAGATGTTGATGGATTATCAAATAATAATTTGGGCGCTTTGCTTAAAGGAGAGCCAAATTTTATCCCAGCAACTCCTCTTGGAGTCAGAGAATTATTACAGAGAAATGGAGTTGTAATCCCAGGAAAGAATGTAGTAGTTGTAGGCCGTTCAACTTTAGTGGGCAAGCCATTGTCTGCGTTGCTATCTATGAAATCAGATAAAGGAGATGCAACGGTAACATTGGCACATAGTGCTACAACAGATCTATCGAGCGTGACAAAAACAGCAGACATACTAATCGTTGCTACTGGTCTAGCTGAATTTATAGATGACACAATGATTAAAGAAGGAGCGGTGATAATTGACGTTGGTATTAATAGAGTAGATGATAAAAATAATAAAAATGGTTATAAATTAGTTGGTGACGTTAATTTTGATTCAGTACTCTCAAAAGCTTCAATGGTCACTCCTGTTCCTGGTGGCGTTGGTCCAATGACGATTGCCATGGTTGTGAGCAATACATTGCGTGCTGCTAAGTTAAATAGTTAAATTTGGTCAAAAATATGGATGAACTTAAAAATAAATATAATGAAATAAAAAAACTTTTCAATCAAATTTTGGAGAGTCTTTGACCTAAAAGCTAAAAAGAAACACCTTGATACACTTCTTGCTACGTCAAACAAGGAAGATTTCTGGAATGATCCACGTCAGGCTAAAGATGTTATGCAAGAAATTAACAAAATAGAAAATTTGCAGCATCAGATTGAACGCATTGAGTCTATATCTGGAGATATTAGCACTGCGTTGTCTCTTATAGATAGTGAAAAAGACAACACTGATGAATTGTTTAAAGAATTAGTAGTTTTAATAAATGATTACGAAAATCAAGTGTCTGCAATTCAGCTAGAGATTACTTTTAAAGAAGAATATGACTTGCATGATGCACTAATTTCTATTCATTCAGGTGCAGGAGGGACTGAAGCTCAAGATTGGGCAGAAATGCTTCTCAGAATGTATTTAAGATGGGCCAAGAATAATAAATTTATCACTGAAATTATTTCTATAAATGCTAGTGACGAAGCAGGAATTAAATCTGTGCAATTTTCTGTTACAGGTGATAAGGCATATGGATTATTAAAAGCTGAAAAAGGGGTGCACAGATTAGTTAGAATTTCACCTTTTGATGCTTCAAAGTCTCGTCATACTAGTTTTGCACTTGTAGAAGCTAGCCCAAAAGTTGATGATGGAAATGATAATATAGAAATTAGTCAAGAAGACATACGTATTGATACTTATCGTGCCTCTGGCCACGGTGGTCAAAGTGTGCAAAAGAACGATACAGCAGTACGCATTACTCATATACCATCTGGAATTGTCGTTACGTGCCAAAATGAAAGATCACAGGCTAGGAATAGAGAAACTGCATTAATGGTTTTGAAGTCAAAATTACTTAAATTGCAGTTGGAAGAAAAAGAAAAAGTGTTATTAGAAGAACGTGGAGAACATATTGTTGCCGGTTGGGGTAATCAAATTCGTTCTTATGTTTTGCATCCCTATAAGATGGTTAAGGATTTACGTACAAATATTGAAACTTCTAATGTCAACGCGGTACTTGACGGAGCCATTGATGAGTTTATAAAATCATATTTGTTAATGAAATAAGGTAAATAAATTGTCTGTTTATAAAATATTATTTTCATTGTTTTCTTCAAGTATTTTTTTGCTTATTGCTGTTGTAAATGTCTATGCTGAAGATTCAAATGATATATCAATTTTACATAAAATATCTGAGCCAATTAATGGCATTACGTTTATAGGTGTAAACAGCGATGATCCGAGAATAATTTCTTTTGCTGCTGTTCAAAATGGAAAAAAACAATTTAAATCAGCTAAGTTGTTTTATTCTTTGCCAAATCCTTCAGATAATCAAGTAGAAACACTTGGAGATCAAGAAGCATCTTTACAAAATCCAAAAAAAATCCAGTGGTTAAATGATTCTGCCAAGGGCGAAGCAGCATTTATTGTTGATCTAGATTCAAATAAAGGGTCTTCTAACAGTTTATATATCCCAGTTGGTTCTATTTTTGAGTATTATTGGGAGTTTATTGATAATAATAATAATTTTGTAAGAACGGAAACATATAATTTTATATTTCTTGATGGACAATTTAAATGGAAAAAAATTAGTGAAACAAATAATTTAGATTTATTTTTTTATGATAATGAAGATAGAGATATTATTAATGCATACTCTGCAGCTAATGATGTAACTAATGAAGCAGTTAATTTACTCGATATTGAAATTAAGTTTCCAATAAGAATTATCTACTACAGGACACCTAACGATGCATCGTTAGCTGCTCCTCCCAAAAGCAAGAAATTTAGTGAGCGCACTGTGACTGAAGGAGTGAAATATCGATCTGATGTAGTACATCGATATGCTGGTAATGAAAGTATAATCAAACATGAAATTACTCATATCATGACTCAAATAGCTGGTGAAGGTTCATTTACTAAGTTGCCTTTTTGGGTAGATGAAGGCTTGGCAGTATATTTGATGGATAGCCCAAATTATGATTTTATAATTTCAGACATGATACAACGTGATACTGTATTTCGACTGTCTTCTATTCAGGGTAAGCCTGGTACTCCAGAAAAAGTTAATGCATTTTATGCACAGTCATATTCTGTAACAAAATACTTAATTGAAGAGTTTGGTGAAGATAAATATAAAAGTTTCTTTCAAAAATTAAAAGCAGATAATGGATTAGAGGACGCTTTATTTCAGACATATAATTATAATCAAGACTCCTTGTATTTAGCATGGAGAGAATTTCATAAAATGCCTAAAGTAATATTAGAAAAATTAGATGTAGGCAATAATTTGACTACATCACCAGTGATCAAACCATTAACTACACCTCGTTCATTACAGGCAGGTGATAACACTTCATCAAAAAATAAATCATCAAATGAAAAGATTGATCCTGATGTAAATAGCAGTCCATTCTATCAAAATACAAAAAGTTTAGTTTTGCTATTGTTTGGTGTTACATTTATTTTTGCTATGTTGAAAATAATTAAGAAATTATGGCAGGAATAATGCTAATTTTGTCCAGGCAAAATAATTCCACTGTTTTCTGATTGCTGCTGATTATTACCTTGCATTTTTTTTGCCTCATCTTCGCTAATATAGGGCATTGATGGGTTATCTAACTTTAATATGATATCTTTGTTACCAGAAGCAATTTTTTGAATATGGGAACATAATGCATCTTCCTCAAGACCGCCTTCTATTCGAGTACCATTTATATCGATAGTAGGAATTTTACTGATATTCTTAGCTTTAGCTAAAATTGGAAATTCAGACATTTCATAAATATTCAATGATACTTTATTAGACATTAATGCAATATTTGAAAGAATAATCATTTGATTTGTAGAAATATTTTCGAAAGGTGATAAAAATAAGTCTATTTTTATTTTTTCATTAATTTGACTTATTAGTTGTTGGTTTTCTGGTGATAAAACAGGAATGCCATTACCAATTGTGATAATAGTGTCTAAAAAAGCTGGAAATAATGCACCCCACCAAAATCCAATAAATCTGATTGATCGTGCATTCCCACGAACGATTGTGGTTGGCGCAAGTTCAATTTGCTCATCGGATGCTCTCGAAGAATGTTGCCCCATATCATAATAAGTCAATGATATATTTGGATGTAAATTACTAATTTCCTTAGATACATTTTTGACATCATTACAATGGATACATTCATCTTGATCTACTCTGGCAATTGTTGGCTTGTCTTCTAGCCAAACATCAAGGCTGACTTGACCAATTAGCGATGAAGAAAAATGATTAAATATTCCCTGTTTTACTTGATTATCTAGCAATTTAACTCTTTTCTTTAATTCTAATTAATCCAGAATATAATCTAAGCACGACAGTCACAATACCCAATATTAAAATGATAATTAAAATATTTCTATATTGTTGAGTAATTATTGCACTTAATAATAATAAAACTCTTGGCAATCTACTTAATGGCCCTGATAGGATTTTTACATTTGCAATTTCAGCAGTCGCCTGGATATAAGATGTAATTAATGATACGGCGAGCGCAGCCATTAATATGTATAAAGTAGATATTTCTTCTAAATTAAGTTGGCTCATTATAGCTAAAAAAATAGCTGTATCTGCGATACGATCTAAGTTAGAATCTAAAAATTTACCTAGGCTTGATTGTTTATTTTGTACTCGTGCAATAGTTCCATCCATTGCATCGAAAAGACTAAAGATAGCAATAAATAATATCGATGCTATTCTTAAATCAAAGATCAACAACACCCCTCCAATAATAGTTCCGATTGCGCCAGTTAACGTAACAATATTTGGATTAATATCTAATTTAATAATTATTTTTGTAATGAAATTAAATTTCCCCATAGCTAATTTCCTGCATAGTATTTTTTCTATCCTATCAACTATATTATATTAAGACTTTAAATGGTTTTATGAATTGCTCTTGTGAATCAATTTTAGCAATACATACAATTTCTTCATTTTTGTTAACACACATATAGTGATCATTGCTCTCCTGTATATCTATTTGTGGATTATAATTCTTCATTGCAATAAATTTTCCATTTTGAATCAAGTCTATATCTTGATCAAATAAAATTATTTTTGGCAGCTTGATTAATTGATTCATTGGAATAATAAAATCTAAAATCCTTTGTTGATTTTCAAGAATTTCCTTAATTTTATAAGAATTATTAATATTCAATGAAGACACTGATAGACGTTGCAAATGAGCCAATGTGCCAACTGTCTTGCATGCATAACCTAAATCACGCGCAAATGATCTTACATAAAATCCTGTTGCGCATTCTATTTCTAATTCTACTTTTGGTCGTTGACAGGTTTGATTTTTTTCAATAAATTTAATCAAGTGCATCTTATGAATTTTAGTTTTTCTTGCAGATATTTTAGGATTTTCTCCTTTCCTTTTCATTTTATAAGCTCGCTGTCCAGAAATTTTAATAGCGCTATATTCTGGAGGTATCTGATCAATCTCTCCAATGAATTCTTTTAGTTTTTTTTTGATTAAACTTTCATTTATGTGATCTGTATTTTCTGTTCGAATTATCTTGCCTTCCAGATCTAGAGTATCTGTTTCAATACCAAAATCAATTATTGCTTTATAGGTTTTACTATCTTTCAATACAAAATCAATCAACTTTGTTGCTTTACCAATCGCAATTGGTAAAACTCCCTCAGCAGCTGGATCTAATGTTCCAATATGACCAATTTTTTTTGCCAAAAAAATTCTTTTCAATGGCCTTGATGATTGTAGAGATGAAATATTAGATTCTTTATATAAATTAATAAATCCACCAGAAAAATTTTCCATTAAAATTAACTATCTCTATGTTTATAAACTCTCTGAATTATTTGGTAATTCTTTAATTAATTTTTCTATTTTCGCCACATTGAAATTAGTTTTATCAAGAATGAAAGTAAGTTTTGGTATTTTTTTTATTCTGATTTCATTGCTAAGTTCTTTTCTAAAAAATCCTTCAGATTTTTGTAGTGTGTGTATTATTTTTTCCTCTTCATTGTCATTTGGTACGTAACTTACATATATTTTGGCACTACTGAAATCCTTAGAAATATCAACATCAGTGATCGAAATAAGATAGTTACTTAAAAAAGGATTTTTAATTTTTTTTTGTATAATCTCGGCAATGACTTTTTGGATCAATGCGCCGACCTGCTTTGTACGGCGAGTCATAACGCACTCCTTTTACTTATATTGTTCTTTTTTCTTCATTAATATGAAAGGCAATTATTTGATCATTTTCTTCAAAATTGTTAAAATTCGATAATTTAATTCCACATTCAGCTCCAGCATTTACTTCATTCACATCATCTGACTCTCGTTTTATATTCGCAATTATAGATTCTGCAAGAATATCTTCGTTTCTGATGATTTTTACGTGATCTCCTTTAGTTATTTTGCCCTCAGTGACATATGAACCTGCGATCATTTCTGATTTATCAATTGTAAATATCTTTTTTACTTCAACTTTGCCTACTTCTTCGATAGTAACTATCGGTCCTAAAATTTCATTAATTAAGGCTTCTACTGCTTCTCTAAGATCATAAATTATAGTAAATGAACTAATTGAAATATTTTCTTGATCTGATAATTTTTCAGCACCAGTTTCAGTGTATGTATTAAATCCAAGTATTGAACTATCTGAAATTGAAGCAAGGCTTACATCAGCTTCGTTGATAGAGCCAATACTTGCATCTATGATATTAATCGACACGTCTTCTGTATTAAATGTATCCAATGTTTTTAAAATTGGCTCCATTGTTCCTTGAGTATCTGATTTAATGATTAAATTTAAATGTTTTGTTTCGTCATTTTCGTTTTTTCCTGAATTTATTAATTCAGACGCTATTGCAGCTGTTTTCAATAAATCTTTTTTATTTTTCTTCTTCGCAGTTTCAATAATTTTTTTAGCCTCTTTTTCATTTTTGTGAACTCTGAATTTTTCCCCAGGCACTGGCATTTCTGCTAGTCCAGTGATTATTACTGGGACAGAGGGGCCTGCTTCATCTATGTTTTCATTGTATTCATTATGCATCGAACGAATTTTACCATATGTTGTTTCAGTACTAATAATTTCACTTTTATGCAGTGTGCCATTTTGTACAATAATAGTTGCTGTTATTCCTTTATTTTTATCAATTTTTGCTTCTAAAATAATTCCTTCTGCTTGATCATCTGATCTTGCTTTAAGCTCTTGTAAATCAGCAATTAATTGAGTAGTTTCTAGCAATTCATTAATACCCTCTCCTGATAAAGCGGAGATATTAGATACAACCAAATCACCACCATATTCTTCTGGTGTCAAACCAATTTCCATTAACTGTTGCTTAACACGGTCTATTGAAACATCATTAAGATCAATTTTATTTATTGCTGCAATCATTGGTATATTTGCTGATTTAACAAATTCAATAACTTCTTTTGTTTGAGGCATTACACCATCGTCAGCAGCAATTACTATTATGGCTACGTCTGTTATTTGTGCTCCTCTTTTTCGCATATTTGTAAATGCTGCGTGACCTGGAGTATCAATAAAAGTAATAGATCTATTATCAGGAGATTGAGCTCTATATGCAGCCACACTTTGTGTAATATTTCCTGCTTCACTATTTGCAACGTTAGCAGTTCTAATTTTGTCTAATAACGTTGTTTTTCCATGATCTACATGCCCTAAAACAGTGACTATTGGGCTACGTGGCTCTGCATTTTCTATATTATCTAGATTGTATCGTAAAGACTGAAAAACATCTTTGCTATCTTTACTTTCATCCTGCGCAATATTGTCTATTGATTCTTTATCTTTTTCAACGGCTTCGTACCCTAAATCAGTTAATACAATTGCTGCGGTATCAAAATCAATGACTTGGTTAATTGTTGCCATGAAGCCATTTTTCATTAATTCCTTGATGATTTCTATTGCACTCAAATCTAATTCATCAGCGAGTTCTTTTACAGTTAAAGTATCAGGGAGTATAATTGATTTAATTGTTTCGTCAGTTTCTACCATAGATTATTCCTTACTTGTTATTTGGCTTAATCTTCTTTAAATAGATCTGCGTATTCTGCATATTCATCATCATCATCAACAATCTCTTTTCGAGAAGTTCTTTTCTTTTTAGGCTTTAATTTTTTATCAACTCCTCGGTCAACGCCACGTATTTCTTCAGCGAATCTTATGCCTTTAGCATCTTCTTCAATGGCTTGATTGGCAGCTTGAGTCTCTTCAGGTGTAACACCTTCTGCTTGATTAGCTTGATTAGCAGCGGTAGTGTATTCTTGAATAATTTCTTGTTCAGGAGTTAGCTTAATTTCTGAAATATCTGTATTGTTCTCATCTTTTGTACTTTCTTCTAATGTTTCTTGATTAAAAGATTTTTCAAGTTCTTGTATTTGATTTTGTTCTAGTATCTCTGCTAAATTTGGCTCAGGAGGGGGAATAAGATCTTCGCCAGAATTAATTAATGCACTTTCTGCCTGCAAATCTATAGTATAACCAGTTAATTTTGCTGCAAGAGTTGCATTTTCACCATTTCGGCCAATTGCTAATGATAATTGTTTATCTGGCACCGCAATAAATGCTGTTTTAGTAGATTCCTCTATATTAATTGATACAATTTCTGCAGGGCTTAAAGCACTTGTAATAAAAGCAGCTATATTGGAATCCCATCTTATAAGATCAATTCTTTCACCATTTAAATCATTGATTATGTTTTGAATTCTTGACCCCCTCATACCAATAATTGAGCCAATGGGATCTATCCCAATCTGTGTAGCTATAACTGCAACTTTAGTTCTTCTTCCTGCTGAACGAGCTACTTTCATAATTTTTACTATTCCTTTATTTAGTTCAGGCACTTCAATCTCAAATAATTTTTCAATTATATTTTCTGATTTTCTTGATAAAATTATCTGCGGACCTCTTCCCATTTTGTTTACATCTTTAATATATAGCTTGACTCGTTGCCCAGACCGATAATGCTCACTACGAATTTGTTCACTCTGCGGAATCAGGCCTTCAGCTTTACCAATATCAACAATAATATTTTTTGATGGATCAATGCGGATTACAGTTCCGCTTACAAGTTCACCAACTAGTTGGCTAAATTCATCATGTACAGAGTTTCTTTCAGCTTCACGTATTCTTTGTAACACAACCTGTTTAGTTGTTTGAGCAGCAATACGTCCTAAATTTTTTGTAGTTTTAATTTTTTCCTTTATGTCTTCACCTATTTTAGCTTTTTTGTGTCCCATTTCAGTTGCTCGTTCAGGTGATACCTCAATCTCATCATCTTCTATATCATCATCATCAATAACTTGATAAATTCTAGTAATGTTGATTTCGCCTGTTTCTTTATCAATTTCAACTTCTAGATTCGCATATTGCAGTTCATCTTTTTTAAATGCTGAAGCCATAGCAGCTTCTACTGCACTAAAAACGGTATCTGGATCCAAGTTCTTTTCTTTTGAGAGTTGCTTTATAGCAGTCACAAAATTCTCTGACATTTTTATATCCTAACTAAATAAAATTAAAGTTGTTAATATGATTTTAAATAAAAAAGACGTGGGCTTTACTCCCACGCCTCTATCATCGAGACCATTACAAAATAAGCTTATCATTAGGTTATTTTGTCTACAACTCTTTTTTATTTCTTAAATGGAACATTCTTTAATTAATTGATCATATAAATTAATTACATCTTTATAAAACGTTTCAATTGGAGCATAAGAAGTTTCATTGGTACTGCGATTAATTATTTCAACTTGATTCTTTTTAAGGTTTCTGTCTGAAAGAATAATTTTTATTGGAATACCAATTAGATCAGCATCTGCAAATTTTTTCCCAGGAGTTTCTTCTCTGTCATCCAATAATATATTTATGCCATGCTGACTAATTTGTTTTATTGAGTCAGATATTTGTTTATTCTCTATATTTTCATTTAGATCAACAATATGAATATTGTATGGTGCAATCGACATTGGCCAATTGAGCGAATTCTCAGTTATATGATTTTCTGATGCGCATGCCAGTATTCTATCAATGCCAATTCCGTAACAGCCCATGATTGGTGTGATTGTTTGTTGATTGGGCCCAGAAATCTTAATATTAAATTTTTCAGAATAAAGACTGCCTAATTTGAATACGTGGCCTAGTTCAATTCCACGCTTAAGTTCTAACTTTTTACCACATAAATGACATAAGGAACCTTCTGTAGCTAGTTTAATATCACCAAAAATATTAGCATTCCAATCACGTCTAAAATTAATATTTTTATAATGACTATTTTCTTCATTAGCACCTGCAATTAAATTCAATGAATTTGATAATGAATCATCAGCTATGGATAATATTTCAGATTTCAGTTTGTGTGGTCCAGCATAACCACTCACAATATTATACTTTTTTGTCTCTTCTTCAGACATTTGTCTCAAATGTGTCAAATTTGAAAGATTTGCTAATTTTACTTCATTTATTTCAAGGTCACCCCTAGTAAAAGCAATGAATGGTACATCATTTTTTTCCTTATTAATACCTATATAAAAAACTGATTTTATAAAATGTTTTTTTGGCATATCAAAAAAATTTGATAATTCTTCAATAGTTTTTAACCCATTTGTTTCAACTTTTTCAATATTTAAAACATCTGCATTTTGATCATTAGATATTTGAATAGAAGCCTTTTCTTCATTAGCAGCATATCCACAACTACACAGAACTACTGTATCTTCGCCAGACTCATTTAAAAAAATAAATTCTTGTGAGCCTTTTCCGCCAATTGCGCCTGAATCCGCTTCTATTTTTACAACAGGTATCCCACATCTATGAAATATTTTTTCATATGCTTGAACCATTTTTTCGTAAGAATGATTCAAGGCATCTTCATCTATATCAAAGCTATATGCATCTTTCATAGTGAATTCTCTTGTTCGAACTAAGCCTCCTCTAGGTCTAGCTTCATCGCGGAATTTTGTTTGAATTTGATAGAGAGTGATTGGTAGTTGCTTGTATGTTTCAACATTTTCAGCAAAGAGTTGTGAAACAACTTCTTCATGAGTTGGGCCAAGGACAAGATTACGTTTTTTTCGGTCACTTAGTGAAAATAATATCTCGCCAAAAGCAATATCTCTATCAGACTGAGACCAATATTCTCGAGGCTGTAGGGCGGGCATAAGAATCTCATTGCATCCTACAGAATTCATTTCTTCACGAACAATGTTAATAATGTTATTTTTTATTCTCAAGCCAATAGGTAAGTAGCTATAAACTCCAGAAATTAGTTGCGAAATATATCCACCTCTTATAAGTAAAGCATTTGATAGAGTTTCAGCTTTGCTCGGTGCTTCTTTCCTAGTAGGAATTAATTGCTGAGACATATTTGTTATTGCCATTTTTATATTTTCTTTAATTTAGTAATTTTCTATTAATTCTTGTACTTTTGGTAAAATTTCATCATAACCAAAATGGCCGATTAAATTTTTCTTAAGTTTCAAGTTAACTCCTGAGGGTCCACACCACAAGCCTATATCTGCGTCATCAGTCTCACCTGGACCATTTACTCTGCAACCCATTACTGCAATTGTAAGTTTTTTATCTATATTTTTTACTAGCTTTTTAATATCCTGAGCTAATTCAATGAAAGTTTCATTTTCAACCCTAGAACAGGATGGACAAGATATTATATTTGTTGATTTTTTGAGAAATTCTGGAAAAGATCTGAATCTTCCAGCATTAATATCGTTGATTATTTGTTCTCCAGCAACTATTTCCTCATATTTTTTTTCGAAAGGTAAAGTCAGCGATACTCTAATTGTATCCCCAATACCCAGTGGCAAAAGTTGTTCAAATGCAATTCTTGTTTTTATAATTCCATCTGGTGGCATTCCCGCTTCAGTAACGCCTAAATGTAGAGGGATTTGAGGCCAATTTTTATGAAATAATTTGTTTGCACGTACAACTTTGTTATAATCTGAATCTTTTAAAGATACTAGATAATTTTTAAAACCCATATTTTCTAAAATTTGACAATGCTGGCTGGCGCTTTCTACCATAGCATCGACATCATCATCGAACTTTTCTTTTAAAACTGGGTCAACTGAACCACAATTCACTCCTATACGAATTGCTAAATTATTTTTGTTAGCCTCTTCTACTATCATTGATACTTTATCTTTTATTGATTTGCTTCGCTCATGATGATGTAAATGACCAGGATTATATCTAACCTTGTCAATATATGGCGCAATATTTTTAATTAATCTGTAGTTTTCTTGTAAATCTGCAGATAATGCAACATTTGTATTTTCTCGGATAATTTTTAATGATTCTACATCTTTTTTTGAATCAATTGCCAATCTGACTATCTTAGCCCCAGCATCGTGTAGTGCATTTATCTGTTGAATTGTTTTATTCGTATCTGTTGTACGAGTTGCTGCCATTGATTGGACAACAACAGGATTCGTCCCACCAATTTTAATATTGCTGATTGTAATTTCTCGAGAATTTTTCTTGACCATTACATCACCCTTAGTAAATCGTTAATTGTAATTATTATTGCAAGAAAAATAAATATAAAAAATCCTGTTAGATGAAACAATGCTTCTTTTTGAGGATTTATCTTTTTACCTCTTCTTGCAAGTTCAACAAATAATAACAAAATTCTGCCACCATCTAACATTGGTAATGGAAGTAGATTTAAGATGCCAAGATTCAAGGATAAAATTGCTGTCAGTGATAAGAGTGAAGCAATTCCTCCTTCTCTAGCTACCTCACCTGTTATATTAGCGATACCAACTGGACCAGCAAATTCTGGTTGACTATTCCCATTAAACCAAGTAATGATTTCATTTCTAAATAGAATCCATGAGTCTAATGTCATTCTTAATCCTTCTTGAGATGCTTCAATAAAACCCATTGAAATTTTTTCTGTAAAGGGATATTGAGCTGCAATTTTAATTCCTGTGGGCCCTTGACTTGCTGGAGAATTCCATCTTGGTGTTGCTCGCAAATTGATTAGTTCATCAGAGCGTTTAATTTTTAAATTAATTTCTTTTCCTAAATTAATTCGAATAAGTTTAACTGCAGTTTGAATATTGCCAGTTTCTCTTTCATTTATAGCAACTATAATATCTCCTTCTTCTATACCTGCAATAGAGGCCGGGGAATCAGCATGTACGTATGTTACTTGAGGATTTCCAACTTCGATTTCATGAGGTATCATGAATGCTACTGAAAATAATAAGATTGGTAAAATTAGATTAACGACTGAACCTGAGACGAGTATTATAAATCTTTGTAAATAACTTTTTTGAGATAGAGAGTCTGGGTCATCAGATGCTTCTTCTCCTAATAATTTTACAAAACCTCCTATTGGAAGCAAGTTTATTGAATATATAATATTTTTGAATTTATACCCAAAAACTCTTGGCGGAAATCCAATACCTGCTTCAATGATTTTTACTCGAAATAATTTTGCCGTGAAGTAATGTGCTAATTCGTGTGCAACAACTAATAGTGTAATCACTGCAAAGAAAATGAGCATAGAATTTATTGCTTGAGTGTTTCTAAAAATAACTGCAAGTAAGGCAAGCAATATAAATAAATATTTAGATAGGTGATTACTAATCATGTTTATTTCTTCTTCTTACACTAAACAATTTTTTGCGAAAATTTCTCCCCATTGGTAAGCATCTAGAACGTTATCTATTTGTAATTGATCTGATGCTTGCCACTCATTATAAATTTTATTTTGTACTTCATAAATTTTACCAAATTCACATTTACCATCAAGAAATGCACTGATAAGTATTTCATCTGCGCCAAGTAAAGCTGGTAAAGTTCCATCTGCTTTTTTTGCCGCATTAATTACTAATTGATATATTGGGAATTTTTCTTGATTAATAGGCTCAAAAGATAATTGTTTTTCATTGAGCAATTTAATAATGTCTTTCGAGCCAAAGCGTTCTCTTTCAGGATATGAAATCGCATATTGAATTGGTATTTTCATATCAGGGTGACCTAATTGTGCCTTAGAAGAGCCATCAATAAAATTAACAATTGAATGTACAATACTTTCTCTGTGAATAATTGCATAAATTTTATCAAATGGAATATCAAACAAAATATTTGCCTCTATAACTTCTAATGCTTTATTAAACAATGTTGCACTGTCAATTGTGATTTTGTCTCCCATTGACCAGTTTGGATGTTTTAAAGCAACTGCAGGAGTAATAGTATTCATATCCTCAATTGATCTATCAAGTAAAGAACCGCCTGAAGCAGTGATAATAAGAGATTCCACATTTTCCCAGGATTCTCCTGCCATGCATTGCCAAATTGCTGAATGCTCAGAATCAATTGGAATTAATTGAGCACCCAGTTCCTTTTTTTCATCAAGTTTTTTCTTAATAAACGGACCACCAATAACGAGAGCTTCCTTGTTTGCTATTGCTACTTTTTTCCCAGCTTCTAATGCAGCAATCGTTGGCATTAAACCAGTGATTCCTGTTGAAGCAACTATCAATAAATCAACTTCTTCTAATTTTGCTATTTCTTCATTAGTTAATTGCTGAACATTAGATGAGTGATTGATCTGTTCTAAATATTTTTTATTAATATTAAAGTACTTAGGTTTGTATTTTTGAATTTGTTTATTTAAAGCTTCATGATTTTTATTATTAGTTAATGCAATAATTTCAACATTTTTTAATTCATCAACTACTTCAAGAGTTTGCTGGCCAATAGAACCTGAGGAACCAATAATAGCAATTTTTTTCATAAAAGTTCCAAAATAAACAATATATTTATATAAAATGCAGCTGTAATGATTGAGTCTAGTCTATCAAGAAATCCACCATGACTACGTAAAAAATTAGAAAAATCTTTGATATCAATTTTTCTTTTAATCATTGAACTGAATAGATCGCCTATTTGACATACTATTGGTAAAGAAA
This sequence comes from Dehalococcoidia bacterium, assembly GCA_045562675.1. GTDB lineage: Bacteria > Chloroflexota > Dehalococcoidia > UBA2979 > UBA2979. The sequence continues at coordinate 40,381 of JBJKVL010000011.1, read as the reverse complement.
GGAGCAGTAACCAAAATATAGCTGATGTTAGAGAAATATTTATGATATCAATCAAAATTATAAATATTATCATTCCGGCAATCCAGCCACCAATTGCTCCTTCAATAGTTTTATTTTTTGAGTAGTTTTTTGATAAAGGCCTTTTACCAAATAGTTTACCAATAAAAAAAGCAAAAGTATCAGTGGTAAATGCGGTGAGTATAATGAGCATAAAATACTTTATACCTGGTATTTGTATTACACAAAATAATAAATTCCAACATACTATGCCTGAATAAAATTGGCTTATGTTAGCAATATTGGTAGATTTTTCTTTTTTAAATAAGAAAAAAAATAAAGCAGCTAAAAATAGTGCATTGATAAACAAAAAAAGAGAAGAAGGAAACAAGATAATTCCGATTAATGCGATTGCAGTACCAATAATTGAATTTAGGATAGCTTTTATTCTTGAACAATAATGTAAGGATATTTCAAATTCAGCAATCATACAAATAGCAATTGTTCCTATAATTAGTAAATCTTTTTCTAGGAAAAATATTGTAATTATTGGTGCGGCTATACATGATACTAAAATTCGAGATCGATTTTCTTGATTTAAATTAATTTGCACTTTTCTCTCATTAATGTAAATATATAGCTTTTATTTTGTTTTTCCAAAACGTCTTTCTCTATTTGCAAAATCAATTAAAGCTTGGTCAATTTCATCTGCAGTAAAATCAGGCCATAATGTTTCTGTATAGTAATATTCTGCGTATGCTGATTGCCAGATAAGAAAATTAGATATTCTTTGCTCGCCACCAGGTCTTATTATTAGATCTGGATCTGGCATACCAGCAGTAGAAAGATGCTGGCTAACAGTTGATTCATTGATCTCATCTATAGGAATCTTTTTTGCAATAATATTTTTTAATGAGTCTACAATATCTTGTTTCCCTCCATAATCGAAAGCAATGTTAATTGTTGTGCCTGTGTTATTTTTTGTAATTTCAATTGCATCAATGATTTGTTCTTGTAAATCTTGAGGTAACTTATCAAGATGACCAAGATGATTGAGTTGGATATTATATTTATCGATTAGTTCAAGATTGTTTTGAATGAAGTCTTTTGATAAGTCCATTAAATCTTTTACCTCTTCACCTGGCCTATTCCAATTTTCTGTAGAAAATGCAAATATGGAAATATATTTGATGTCATATTCGATTAATCTTTTTACTACTTCAAGAAAAGCTTTTGAGCCAGCAATATGACCTTCTTTTCTTGAAAGGCTATTTTTATTTGCCCATCTTCCATTACCATCCATCATAATTGCTACATGAATTGGAGTGATATTTAGATTTAAAGTTTGCCTAGCGAGGTCAAGTTTGGATACATTCATTATTTAGATTTCCAGTAGTTCGTTTTGTTTTTTTTCAGAAAGTAGATCAATTTTTAAATTATACTCTTTAGTAGCTTTTTCTAAATTTCCAGTTATTCGGCTTTCTTCATCTTGAGAAATTGCACCTTCTTTTTTTGCTTCCTTAATTGCATCGCTATATTGTCTACGAATATTTCTAACGGAAACTTTTGACTCTTCGGCTATTTGTTTAATTTTTTTTGCTAATTCTTTTCTTCTTTCTTCTGTCAAGGGAGGGATAGGAACTTTAACAAAATCCGAGTCCGAAGAAGGATTAATCCCCAAATCACTTAATTGAATGGCTTTCATAACAGCATCTATATTATTTTTATCCCATACTTGAACATTAATTAGTGAAGGTTCTGGTATAGATAATGTAGCTAATTGTTGAAGGGGCATTTTTTGACCATATACTTCAATTTCAATATTTTCTATTAATGAAGTAGATGCTCTTCCCGTACGGACTGCGGAAATAGAATTATTGAAAGCCAGGATGGTTTTTTCCATTTTAGAGTTGATTTGGTTAATTTCGATTGATTCCATCGTGTCTATAAATTCTGTCTAATTTTATTACTCGCCACCAACTTCAAATCTTTGGAATCTCTTTATTTTGATATTCTCTCCAGTTTGAGCAATAACTTCTTGAACAAGTTCTTTAATAAGCTTATCAGAATCTTTTATATACTGCTGCTCCATAAGAGAATCATTGTCATTATCAATTGATGCTGGATCCATTGCAGCAACTTGCATTGCAAGATTCTTTGCAAGATTTTTAAATTCACTAGTACGTGCTACGAAGTCTGTTTCACAATTGATCTCAATAATTGCACCGAGCCTATTACCTTGATGAATATAGGATTCAATAACTCCTTGGCCAGTCGCTCTACTTGCTCTTTTTTCCGCATCTGCTATTCCTTTTTCTTTAAGGATATCTTTTGCTTTTTCAAAATCGTCATTTGCTTCTTCTAAAGCTCGCTTAGCATCCATTACGCCAGCACCTGTTTCACTTCTTAGTAATTTGATACTTTCTGTATTTGACATAATTTTCTCCTTATATCCTGATTAAGCTTTAGCAGCTTTTTCTGTATTAGGATTTTCTTTATTTTTTGCGGCAAATAATTCCTTGCCTTTAACAGCTGCATCTGCAATATACTTAGTGATAAGCTCTATTGATCTGATTGCATCATCATTGGCAGGAATAGGGTAATCAATTAAATCTGGATCAGCATTTGAATCACATAGCGCAATCACAGGGATACCAATTTTTTTTGCTTCTAAGACAGCAATATGATCTACATTTGGATCAACGCAAAAAATCACTCTTGGAATTTGAGTTAATTTTCTTAGACCACCAAATGATCTTTCCATTCTATTTCTGTCTCTTTCAAATAAAACAGTTTCTTTTTTTGTCATATTAGAAAATAAATCACTAAGATCCATTTCATCAATTTCCCTGAGTCTATCTATGCGTTTTGAAATTGTAGGCCAATTGGTGAGTGTTCCTCCCAACCAACGATTTGTGACAAAAGGCATATTAGATTGCTCTGCAGCTGAGATAATAATATCAACAGCCTGTTTTTTTGTGCCTACATAAAGAATAATTCCACCATTTGATGTTACAGATTCAACTAAGGTTATGGCATCTTCAACCAATTTTGAACTTTCCCCTAGATCAAGAATATGAATACCATTATTTTCACTATGAATGAACCTTTTCATTTTTGGATTCCACTTTGATTTTTGATGGCCAAAATGAACACCTGCTGCAAGCATTTCTCGCATTTTTTCTGCTATTGACAACTTTTTCTCCTTTATACTATTCTTTCTTTTTTAGTTGTAATTTTTATCTGAATTCCAAGAATATAAGTATATATTGTTAATGAGTTTAGATTATAGTCAAACAAATCTTTTTTTTAAAATTATCATGTTAAGTAATTAGACTGCTTATTTACGTTATCAACTGAATATTATTTTTTCACTACTTGTTTACTTAATATGATTAATATAAACATAAAGTTACGTAAATAAATTTGATTGCGAGATATTGTGCCAAAATATGATTATTTATGCTCAAAGGGTTGCAGATATGAATCTGAGGAGTCTTTCGGTTCTCCTAGAGAACAAAAATGTAAACAATGCAAGAAAGCTAAAGCAATTCGACAACTAAATGTACCAACTTTTCGATACAGGGGGGTTGGTTTTTATACTACTGATACAAGGAAAGATAACAGAAAACCTGAAGTTTTACCAACTACATCAGCCAGAAATGAAGATCCTCCTGAACAATGGCCTGAAAAAGACGATACTTTACATGGAGATGCTGCTAAAAAAAAGCAAAACAATACATCTAATAAGAAAAATAAGTCAAATTAATTGATTTCTAAGCTAAAATCAAAGAATTTCGCAGAATGTATTAGTGCTCCTATAGCAATATAATCAATTTTTAAGTCAGCATATTGGTGGATATTTGATAGATTAATACCGCCAGATATCTCAATTTTAGTTTTTGATTTTGATTTGAGTAAACATATTTCTTTTATTTGCTCGATATGCATATTGTCTAGTAATAATAAATCAACATTAGAATTTAAAGCTTCCACAGCATCATCAATTGATTCTACTTCAATTTCAATAATATGACTTTCATCCAATTGCTCTCTATATTTTTCTATCATTGCTGTAATACTGATATTATTTTTTTTTGCCCAATTCAAATGATTATCTTTTATGAGAATAAAATCTTCAAGAGTATTTCTGTGATTCTGTCCTCCTCCTTGAATGACGGCATATTTTTCTAATTTACGTAATAATGGCCGAGTTTTTCTTGTGTCACGAATAATAATTTGATTGGAATTAATTTTTTGAATAAATTCATATGTCAGTGATGAGATTCCAGAAAGCATTTGTAAAAAATTAAGAGCAACCCTTTCTCCACTTAGTATTTTGTTAATTGGTCCTGATATTTCACATATTAAATCCCCATCTTTAATTGCATCGCCGTCATTTTTCATTAATTTTATCTGGATGTTCTCTGACATTTGATTCATTACTTCTTTTAGTAATTTTAAACCTGATAAAATACCTTTCTCATTTGCAATTAGAGAAAAGTTTTCATGATGATGATCAGGAATTAAATTGGCTGTTGTTATGTCATTGTAAGCAGCATCTTCTCTAAGTGCTAATTGTACAATTGATTGTATGTTTTCACTGTTAAGTAATTGTTCATTCATGATAGATAGGAGCTACCTAACTGACTTCTAGCATTCGCTCCAATGCGATTTTTGCATTTGCTTTGTCCTGAGTGCTGACAGAAATTTGGTTGACAACTTGATCCTTGCTTAATGATTCTATGACCCATAACAAATAAGCAGGGTGCACCCTATACATTGTACTGCACGGACAAATAACTGAGTCTAAGCAAAAAATGGTTTTGTCTGGATTTTCTTTTGCTAATCTTGAAACGAGATTAACTTCAGTCCCAATACCAATAACACTACCTGGCTTTGCATTATTTGTATAATCTGCAATAAATGCAGTCGAGCCGACAGCATCAGCATTTTGCACAACGTCTGCATTGCATTCTGGATGGACAACAATTTGTATGTTTGGATATTGTTGACGAGCTTCATTAATTTGATCTGTAGTAAATCTTTGATGAACAGAACAAAATCCATCCCACAAGATCACTTTAGAATTTCTTATATCTTGTTCGCTATTCCCACCTAGGGATGTATTATATGCTCTCCAATCCCATAAACTTATTTCTGAATCTTTAATGCCTAATTTATGGCTCGTATTTCTTCCTAAATGCTGATCTGGGAAAAAGAAAACCTTTTCTCCTCTTTGAAATGCCCATTGAATTACTTTGTCAGCATTAGAAGAAGTACATACGATTCCATCATTTGCACCACAAAATGCTTTAAGTGTTGCTGGAGAATTGATATATGTGATTGGGATAATTTTTGTGTTTGGAAATTTATCTTTCAATTCTTTCCATGCTGAACTAACATCTGGTCTATTTGCCATGTCAGCCATAGAGCATCCAGCTTCTAAATTCGGCAATATAACTGTTTGCTCATCATTAGTTAAAATGTCTGCTGCCTCTGCCATGAAATGCACACCACAAAATATAATGTAGGGAGTTTTTTTATTTTCAGATGCATAGACTGATAAAGCATATGAATCACCAATTCTATCAGCGAATTGAATTATGTCTTCTCTTTGATAGTGATGACCTAAAATAATTAGGTCATTACTCATTTTAGATTTATACTCTTTAATGCGGCTACTAATCTCTTCCGCAGACAAGTCAAAATATTTTTTTGGTATTTCTTGTTGCCAATCTGAAAATGATGCCTCTTCAGTAAGGGGTAACGTTTCTATCTGCATGGGAGTTTCACACTCAACTATATCAGTTGTTTGTAAAACAATATTGTTTTTTGCCTGCATAATAATCCCTACTTTGCGTATTTAGTACGCAAAGTTCTTATTAATATAAGGATACATATTTATTAACTGTAAAATCAACAGAATATTAACTATTTGATCAAGAATATTTTTTTAATATATCGTAGGCAATTTGGAAATAAATTCATATAGAGAGGATGGCCTATGTGCACCAGCTTTTCGTAAATTACCAGTTTCTTGAATTAAATTATTACTTATCATTCTTTTTCTAAAATTTCTTCTATCATAATTTTTTCCAGTAATTGCTTCATAGGTTTCTTGTAATTCTCTCATAGTAAACTCATTTGGCAATAAGCTATATGCTACATTAGAATATTCTAATTTTGACTCTATTCTATTAATTGCCCTTTCAATAACTAAATCGTTTTGAAAAGCTAAATCAAGCATTTCATTAGCATTGAACCATTTAGGATGCCATGCATCCTCTTTTCTTAATTGAACATTTTTTTCGTTGACCAAAGCGAAGTAACATACAGCTAAGCTTTTTGGATTTTCTAAATTTAAACCGGACAGCGTAAAAAGCTGTTCTAAATAAACATCTTTAGCGCCGGTTTCTAATAATAATTTATCTGTGGCAGTTTCTTGAAGATTGTTTTCACCAATCCACAATCCACCTGGTAATGCCCATTTGTTATTTTCTGGTTCAGCTGAACGCTTGACTAATAGGATATTTAATTGTTTATCGATGATACCAAAGATTACAATAACAGTAGCGATTTCATAATTTTGCATAATTCTATTTCTGAATTTTTATAATACAGCTAATTCTTCGCTATTACTCATAACTCCCTTAAGAGACCAAGGACTTATTTCAAATATTTTAACTTTAACAATTTTACCAATTACTTGATTACCATTAAAATGTACCAATTGGTTGTTTTGTGTTCTGCCTGAACATCTACCGTTTTCTTCTTTCTCTACTAAAACATCAACAGTTGCGTTTACTAGTTTTGAATTTTTCTTTAATGCAATATCTTTTTGTACTGCTTCAACAATCTGCAATCTTTCCTTCTTGATTTCTAAAGGAATGTTATCTTCTAATTTTCTGTATGCATAAGTTCCTGGCCGAGGTGAATATGCAGCAATATGAATTTTATCAAATTCTACGTCTTTAATTAATTTGATAGTATCTTGGAATTCTTCTTCTGATTCATCAGGGAATCCAACGATTATGTCTGTTGAAATTGCTGCATTTGGAATTATTTTTTTGATAAATGTCACCCGTTCATAAAATTCAGAAATTGAGTACCCTCTTCGCATTCTCAACAACATATCATCAGAACCAGATTGAACCGGAATTAAAAAGTGATTACATACTTTTTGAGAATTTGCAATAGTATGAATAATCTTATCAGTCATATCTACTGGATATGAAGTTAAAAATCTCACTCTTAATATTTCATCTATATTTTCTATAGCATCAAATATATCACCTAAATCACTCTTTTCATTTAAATCATTTCCATATGATTCAACTGTTTGACCAACTAAAGTTACTTCTTTAACTCCTCTATTAGCTAAATGTTTTATTTCATCGATAATTTCATTAGGATTTCTAGATATTTCTCTACCTCTTCTCAATGGAACAATACAATAGGTGCAAACTTTATTGCATCCATGAATAACTGGAACAAATCCAGTAATGCTGTTTGGTGTACCAAATGTATCAGGCCAAAATTCTCCATCAGATATATCAGAATTTTTGATCATTAATTCAATGATTGGATTGAATTCTTGAGGTTTGGCCCATACATCAACAATTGGAAATTTTCTTTCTAGAGTTTTATTTTTATTACTGACCATACATCCCATGACAGCAACTTTGAATTTCTCTCCATTTTTTCTTCTTTTTTTCAAATTTCCTAATTGTCCAAATGCACGTTCCTCAGCATGTTGTCTAACCGCACATGTATTAATTACTACTAAATCAGCATTTTTATCAGAGGTTAACTCTTCTAATCCAAATTTTTTTAAACCAGCAGACAATTTCAAAGAATCTGCTTCATTCATTTGGCATCCAATGGTGGATATATAAAAACTACTCATTTTTTCTCAAATTTTATGGCGGAGAGGGTGGGATTCGAACCCACGAGGAGGAATAATCCCCCTAAGCGCTTAGCAGGCGCCCGCACTAGGCCACTATGCGACCTCTCCAAATTTAACCTATTGTTCATGCAAAAGGATAACACAGTTCAATTTTTTACGAGACAGATATACAAGAATTTTTTATACCCTGATTTATAGAAGCCCAATATCTTTTAGTACATTTTGTACTGTTGTTCCAATTTCTGAAGGTGACATGACTACTGATGCACCAGCGCTTTTTAAAGCATCCTGTTTAGCTTTTGCAGTGCCAGATGCACCAGAAATAATTGCGCCTGCATGCCCCATTCTTCTTCCAGGAGGTGCTGTAGTGCCTGCAATAAAACTAATTACCGGCTTAGACATCTGCTTTATATATTCTGCTGCTTCTTGTTCTGCGCTTCCACCTATTTCACCTATTAGGACCACTCCAGCTGTTTCAGAATCAGCTTCAAAAAGTTCTAAGGCTTTTTTTTGTGAAGTGCCTATAATGGGGTCACCTCCGACTCCAACTGATGTTGACTGGCCGATGTTAAGTCTTGTTAATTGATCAACAGTCTCATAAACCAATGTACCCGAACGTGAAATCACACCGATATTTCCTGGCATATAAACATCAATAGGCATGATCCCAGCTCTAGCATGTTCGCCTGGAGAGAGAACACCAGGACAATTTGGACCAATCAGTATAGTATCAGGATGTTTTTGTAATAATGAATTTACTTCCATCATATCTTTTACCGGTACTCCCTCAGTAATACACATAATTAATTTGATGCCTGATAGAATTGCTTCAATGATTGCATCTTTACAAAATGGGGCAGGGACAAAAATTAAAGATGTATTACCTTGATATTGAGCAATAGCCTCTTTAACTGTATTACAAATAGGCACACCAACTTTTTCTGTGCCTCCTTTACCTGGAGTTACACCTGCAACAATATTTGTTCCATAATTTATACTGATTTCTGCTTCACGTGCACCTGCAGAACCCATGCCTTGAATAATTATTTTGCTGTTAGAATTTAATAAAACAGACATGTTATCCCAACTACTTATTTGACACTTTTACTACTAGATCTGCTCCTTCAGCAAATCCATCAGCTAATTCAAAATCAACATTTGATTCTTTTAATATTCTTTTACCATCCTCAACATTTGTGCCTGCTAATCGAATAACAGTAGGTTGTTGAATTACTCCATCTTTTTTTGCTTTCACAAATCCTTCTGCAATAATATCTGTTCTAGCGAGACCACCAAAAATATTTATAAATATAGCCTCTACATCAGAGTCAGAACCAATAATTTTTAAAGCAGCAACTACAGCCTCTGGATCATTAGCAGTGCCGATATCTAAAAAATTGGCTGGTGAACCACCAGAAAATTTTATTGCATCCATAGTGGCCATTGCTAACCCAGCACCATTCACCAAGCATCCTATATTACCATCTAATTTAATATAATTTTGAATACCATTGTCTTCAGCTAATAACTCCAGCTCATCTTCTTGTGATTTATCTCTAACATCAAAAATTTCTTGTTGACGAAATGCGGCATTATCATCAATTGAAAATTTTGTATCAGCTGCAATTAGTTGCCCATCACTTGTAACCACAAGAGGGTTAATTTCGATAAGTGACGAATCGGAGTGGATAAATGCATTAAAAAGTCCGGTTAAAATTTTATGTAACTGTGGCATCATTTCTTTTTCAAGATTTAATTGTTCATTTATTTCTTGTGATTGAAATGTCATTAATCCTACATCTGCATTAATCATTGTTGTTAAAATTGCACCTGGATCCTTTTCTGCAACTGCTTCTATATCCATGCCACCTTGAGGAGATGATATGAAAATAGGATTACTGACAGATCCATCTATGGTAATTGCTAGATAAAGTTCTTGTTGAATATCGATAGCTTCTTCTAATAAAATAGCATTGATTGGGAGTCCTTTTTCACCAGTTTGGTGAGTCACGAGCTTTTCACCAAGTAAAGATTTGACGGATTCATTCACTTCGTTGAAATCCTTTGCTATTTTTATACCACCAGCTTTTCCTCTAGCACCAGAATGCACTTGAGCTTTGACAACAGTAGGGTAAGAAAGATTTTTTTCTATTTTCGTTAAATCATCTATGTTATTGATGACAAGACTGTTAGGCACTGTGACATCAAAGTTCTTTAAAATATTTTTTGCTTGATATTCGTGCAATTTCATAATAATTTTTTATTTCTTAATGATGAATCCTATATCGAGATTGCTTGATACTCAATATCAAATTCTAGAAAATAAGCTATATAATAATAATTGTAATTATTTTGAGTAGGTTAGATTATCATGAAAAAAGGTCCAATGACTGGAATTAAAGTTTTAGAAGTTGCTAATTGGGTCGCTGGCCCTAGTTGTGCAATGATGTTAGCTGATATGGGTGCAGAAGTTATAAAAATTGAACCTCCAGGCGGTGATGCCCTTAGAGGCATCTTAGAATATCCGCCTATTCCTGGCGTCCCTGGTAATTTAACTTTTCACTTAGACAATCGTGGAAAAAAATCTGTGACAATAGACTTTTCTAAACCTAATGCATCAGAGGCCGTACATAAAATTGCTGAGCAAGTTGATATATTGATAACTAATTTAACTGATGAACGAGCAAAAAAGTTCAAACTTGCTTTTGATGATGTAAAGAAAATCAATAGTAAAATTGTCTATTCTGTCATTAGTGGATATGGCACTCATGGACCAGAATCATATCGGAGGGGTTTTGATTTTACCTCTTTTTGGGCTCATTCTGGTATTCAGGGACTACTTGGTGAGCCAGGTGATCCTCCTCCTCCGAATAGAGGCTCGCAAGGGGATCATATTTCTGCGATGAATTTATTAGCTGCTACACTGGCATCTTTACGACTTCGTGATATGACTGGTGAAGCACAACGAGCAGAGGTCACTTTACAAAGAACCGGAATGTGGACAATAGCAGGGGATGTTCAGAGGACGATTTTTAGTAAGACACAACCACTTAAACATAATAGGAAATCTCCAAAAAATCCAATATTTAACTCTTATGAAACCCAAGATGGTAAATGGGTTATGTTTGCCATGGCACAAACAGATAGGTATTGGCCACGATTTTGTGAAATGATAAAAAAAGATCAATGGAAAGATGAATATGATTCAATTGAAAAATTAATTGATCATTCAACTGAATTGACTAGCCTTATTACTGAAATTTTCCTAGAAAAAAACTTTGATGATTGGGCCCAATTATTGGATAAGTTTGATATGACATGGGCCCCTGTTGCTGATTTAATGGATATAATCAACAGCGATCAGCTCGATGCGATAGGCGCTTTTGCTGACATGACCGATGATGAATTAGGCGATTATAAAACAATTAATGTTCCTTTTGATATTCGTGATGGCAATATTCAACCACGTGGCAAAGTGCCAAAACCCGGCCAAGATACACATGCCGTTTTAGAACAATTTGGATTTGATCAAGATGAAATCGCAAATTATGCCTCCGATGGAGTATTTGGATAATTATTATTTAATTGGGCTAACTTTGCCTAATTCATTTGCATCATGCATAGCATCAATAACTTTTTGACACATGAATCCATCATAAACATTAGGTTCTTGTTTATCTCCTTTTATACTCTTAATTAATTTATCAATCATTAGCCCGAATCTTGGCACAGTGCTATTTTGAGCTGCTTTTGTCATTCTTATCTTAGGAATGTTAGCGACTCTCTGTTTTATGTCGCTTTTATTAGATGTGAATGATAACTCAAAACCTTCTTTTGAGAGTTCGTCTCCTTGAAGAGATAAACTCCCATTAGAACCAAATATGTCAATGGAACGGTTAGAACCAAGTCGTGTGTTTGTAGCTATACTGCAATTAATAGAAACAGTAGTTTGTGATTTTAATGTTCCTTGCAAATTAAACATATCATCCGAAGTAATCTTTTTTAATTTGCCTTTTGAATCTATTGCATCTGATTTAATTGATTTTAATGTGCCAGATACTTGTTCGAAATCTGCAATCATATATCTAGTTAAGTCAATAAAATGACTCCCCATTGCTCCAAGTATTCCTCCACCTTTATTTTTTTGATGCCACCAATTATATTTTGGTAGTGACTTTGAAAACGGCACTCCTCTAAAATCATTAATTGAAATATGCAAGGGATCACCTATCTTCCCTTTAGCAATGATCTGTTTTATAGCATAATGGCTATCAAAATGACGCATAGTAAAGGCCACTACTGATTCTATATTATTCTTTTCAGCAGCCTGTAACATCAATTTTGCCTCTTGCTGATTCAATGATAATGGTTTTTCACAAATGATATGTTTGTTGTTCCTTGCTGCTTCTAAGAACATACTTTTGTGTAAATGAACTGGTGTTCCTATGTAGATGATGTCAATATCTTCTCTTTTACATAAATCAATATAGTTTTTTTCAACATTTGGTATATTGAATTCATTAGCACACTTTATTGCATTTTCCACTTTACCGCTACATATTGCAGTTACCTCTACGCCTTTATAGCTTTGAAAAGTAGGAATAGGACTACGTGCAGCCCAAGATGTGCCAATGATGCCTATGTTATACATTATTAGTCATCTTACCATTTACGTAAAAAAAGAGTTCGCGTACGCGAACTCTTTTTTCATTCAAAATTATTTTGAATTTAAGCGTTATTGCCTTACATGTATCGCTTTCGCACTCCAGCCATTACATCACCGGATACCTTAACTACAAGAATATTCGCTAATGTTTTACCTGCTAGTGCTCCGCCGGTTAGGGTACCAATCAAATCTGCACCTGATTGATCAACTAAATACCAACCGAATGCTAGTCCGACTATCCAATTGCCAACAGTGTTACCTGTTAGGCCGCCAATAATGTTACCTGGTAGAAAACCACCTACAACATCCATGACTAAATTTGTAACAGCCTCAAGAACTAGACCAGCTAGCATAATTAAAATAACCGTCTCGAAAGACATACTTGGATCTGGCATATAAACCTCCAACTAAACTAACTTCAAGAAGAAAAATTCTCCTCTATTGTTTATTGGTATAAACAAATAAACAATTATGCCAATATTATAATTTTATGTTAAATAATGCAACAAATTTTCAAATTTATTCATTTTTACAAAATTTATTATTTTTTTAATAATTACTTAGACTATTTTCATGTTCTTAAAAAAAAAGTGGGATAATATTTTTACTAGTTGATGTTGAATTTTATTAATAGGAAATAATATGAAAAAATTTACTAAACAAAAATATGTTTTATTAATTATTCTGTTAGCTCTATCTGGTTCTTATTATTTCTTTTTTTCTGATCAGGAAACTAATCAGGAGGTAGAAATCGTCACATATGAGCATCAAGTAGTGAAAGGTCGCATGGCTGACTCATTATTAAGTAGCGTTAATGCAACTGCTAGGAATAAAGTTGCATTATCTTTTGGTTTGAGCGGTGAAGTTGAACAAATCTTTGTTGGTACCGGAGATATTTTAGAAAAAAATCAAGTAATTGCCGTTCTTGAGTCTTCTGGAGCTTCGAGACAGGTTGAAGTGAAAAAACTTTTATTATCGCAACAAAAAGCTAGTCTTGAAGATTTGTTAGCTGACCCAATTGCTTCAGAATTAGCATCCGCAAAACAAACAACTGCAAATGCTCAATCTGCTGTTGCAAATGCAGAATTTAACTTAAAAAATCTTAAAGAAGGTAGCCAGGCATCTTCAATTGAGACACAAAGACAATCTGTTACAACTGCTAAATTTAATTTAGAAAACTTAATCAATCCATCTGTTGCTACAATAGCTAGTTCTAATTCTGCAGTGAAAAATGCTAAGACAGCTTTTGAGCGCGCTGAGAATGACGAAGATGAATTATGGCCAAAATTGATTAAAGCTCAAGAGGATTATTGTCAAAGATTTCAAGATTGGGTAGCTGTTTGTAATGTGGGAGACATTCCATTAAATGATGCAAAGATAAAAGGCTTACATGATTCATTGACTTTAGCTATGGTCCCACAAGGTAATCAAAGAGCAAAAACAGAAGCACTACTAACTGCAAATGCTAATTATGCTGATGCTGTAAATTCAGTTGCTTCTACTGAAGCAGCATATTTGTCAGCGCAAGAATCTAATAGTAAGCTTAAAAACCCTAGTGAATTAGAAATTCAAAAATTGCAAGAGGCTCTTAAAGCAGCTGAAGTACGTTTAGCTGAATATTTATCTTCTCCTGAACAATTGGAACTTGATAAACTCAATGCTGCATTAGACAGCGCAAAGGCTAATCTTGATTATGCACTAGCTCGTGAATTAGAATTGACTGCTGGTCCATTAGCAAATGAAATTAATAGAAAAGAACAAGATGTTCGAATTGCTGAATTAAATCTTATTGATGCTGAAACCAACTTAAAAAATCATACATTAACTGCACCATTTGCAGGGATTATTGGTGCTATTGATGTGACTTTAGGACAACGAATTGGCTCAAGCACTGCTGTGACGACATTAAGTGACCCTCTATCAATTTACATTGAAATTCCTGCATCTGAATCTGATTTGAATCAAATGCAAGTTGGCAATCTTGGTATGGCAATGTTTGAAGGCATGCCTGAGCAATTTTATATTGTTAAATTAAAAGCAATTAGTGCAATTCCGACAATCACTCAAGGAGTTATTAGTTATCCAGCAGAAGGAGAAATTCTCACTGGTCAGATGTTAATTAAGGAAGCTACTAACATAGCATCATTACAAGGCGATTTATTAAAAGCAGTGGGCTTGGATGTAACTGCAATGAGTGGATTCTCAGGCGGCAGACCTGCAAGTGGAGCAATGAGTGGGCCTCCAGGCGGTAGACCTGCAGGTGGAGCAATGAGTGGACCCCCAGGCGGTGAACAAAGAGGACCGATGCCTGGCATAGCATCTTTTGCTGGACAATTTATGAACCCAAAACTTCCGTTAGATGGTATGTCAGGGACATTAACTTTAGTAACCAATATTCAGCAAGATGTTTTACTTGTTCCAAATAATGCAATTACTCGCGTTGGTCGTGACAATACAGTAAAATTGAAAAATATAGATGGCTCTATTGAACAAATAGTAGTTCAAACTGGTAATGATGATGGCCAAAATACTTTAATTCTTGATGGCTTAAAAGAAAATGATACAATATTGATTGAAGTCAAGAAATCAAATTCAAAAAGTGGGATTGAAAATTCTAAGTCAGCTACAACAGGTGGTAGGCCGTCTGGACCATTTGGAGGAGGGCCACGATGATTGAGCTTAGTGGCATCAGCAAAGATTATTTTACCGAAGCTGGCACAGTGCATGCACTTAATAATATCAATATTAATATTCAATCTGGCGAGTTTGTTGCAATTATGGGCCAGTCTGGTTCAGGAAAATCAACAATGTTAAATATATTAGGTTGCCTTGATCAACCAACCGCAGGTAATTATTCTCTTGATGGCATAAATGTCGGTGACAAAGATGATAGGTATCGTTCTATATTACGCAGAGAAAAATTTGGTTTTGTTTTTCAGTCATATAATCTTGTACCAAGGTTGTCTGCTATCGAGCAAGTCGAGTTGCCATTGGTTTATCAAGGTGTTAAGAATAAGAAAGCGATAGCACTTGAAGCTTTGTCTCGAGTAAATTTAGATGATAGAGCACACCATTTTCCGCAACAATTATCAGGTGGGCAGCAACAACGAGTTGCAATTGCACGTTCTCTTGTTGTTCAACCACAAGTTGTTTTTGCGGATGAACCGACTGGTGCTTTAGATACTCAAAGCGGAAAAGACATCATGAAGATTTTTTCTAGTTTATCCCTTGAAGGCATCACGATCATATTAATTACACATGAACAACATATTGCTGAGAAAGCAAGTCGCATTCTAGAAATGAGTGACGGCCAAGTAATATCTGATGTTTCTTCAGAGAGGAACGTGATATGACTGTCATTGATGCAATTACAATCGCTTTTCGTTCAATATATGCAAACAGATTGAGAAGCATTCTGACAGCCTTGGGAATGATTATTGGAGTTGCGTCTGTCATTGCATTGATAGCAATTGGTCAAGGCACTCAGCAGGGTGTTAAGCAAGAAATTATGGGGCTTGGTTCAAATCTTATGTTTGTCCAGCCAGGTTCTTCTACTGATCAATCTTCAGGTGCAAAAGGTGGAAGAGGTTCTGCAACAACCTTAGTATTGAGTGATGTTTCGGCAATTATGGATGCTGATATAGAAGGTGTATATGGAGCATCTGGGCAGTTCAATTTTCCTGCTCAGGCAATTGGCGGCGGTAACAATGATAGAGTAGAAGTTACAGCGGTTGATGCTGAATATGCTTATGTGCGTGATTTAAATATAGAGTATGGCTCTTTCATTTCAGAAAATGATATATCTCGAAAGGCTATGAATATAGTGTTAGGTTATGCAGTCGCTGAATCTTTGTATCCCACAGGAGATCCGATTGGAGACAATGTTAGAATCAATCTTGGTGGTAGATTTGGCTTTAATTTTCGTGTTATAGGTGTATTAGCTGAGTCAGGTGGCCAAAGTGCACAAGATGCATCAGTATATATTCCTATACCATCTTTAATGAACAGGTTGAGGTTTTTAAAAAATTCTAGTGGTGATACAACTATTCAGCAAATCAGTATAAAAATTGATGAAAATTCGCAAGAAGAAGCTATCAAGTCAGAATTAGAAAATGTTCTTTTAACAAAACATGATGTATTAGAGCCAGATTTTATTATTAATAGCCAAAATGATTTAGTTAATGCAGCAAGTGCTGTTAGCCAAACATTATCTATACTTCTAGGTAGCATTGCTGGGATTTCTTTAGTTGTTGGCGGTATTGGTGTGATGAATATTATGCTCGTAAGTGTTACAGAACGAACAAGAGAAATCGGTATTAGAAGAGCAGTTGGTGCTTTAAGCAAAGATATAAGATTGCAATTTATTTCAGAGGCACTTGTCGTTACCATCGGTTCAGGCATAATAGGAGTAATTGTTGGCATTGCTATTGCTTTTTTTGTCAATGGCAGAGAAATAGCTGGACAGCCAATGGTGACGGTAATAGAATTATGGAGTGTAATTGTGGCTTTTGGTGTTGCAACAATAGTTGGGCTTATTAGCGGTAGTTACCCTGCGCACAGAGCTAGTATGCTTGATCCAATTGTTGCTTTACGTACAGACTAGGAGAAAAATTAATGTCAAAGAAAAAAAGTATTTTATTGGTAACTCTTGTAGTACCTGTTTTCGCGATTTTAGCTGCCTTAGTGACTTATTTTTTTCTTATTCGTTCAGATACACCGGCACCAGTTTCTATTGAAAATACAATCACTCAGCAAAAACAAGTAGAAAGTTCAACAAAAAAAGATTCAAATAACTCTGGGAACAATAATAGTAAAACTGAAATGGTAGTGCCATCATCACAGAATTCGGAAACTGTAGAGAGTCTAGTTGGCAATTGGATCATTGATAGTGAATCTTCATCATATGTTGGGTATCGTGTAAAAGAAGAACTTGTTCGAGTCGGCACATTTACTGCTGTCGGGAGAACCGCACAAGTAGAAGGAGCATTACAATTCGATGGTGAGTCCATAAATACTGTAAGTATAAAAGCAGATTTACGAAGTCTAAAAAGTGACAACCAATATAGAGATAGAGCCTTATCAAGGCAGGCTATTGAAACTTCTAAGTTTCCATATGCTGAATTTGAACTTATAGAAAAAATTTCTATAAGTTCAAATCCAGAAGAGAGTCAAATTATTGAAGTCAATGCAAAGGGCATATTGAAATTGCATGGCGTTTCTAAAGAAGTAGAGATACCATTGTCTGGAAAATTAGAAAGTCAGCTTTTATACATCGTTGGAGCTCTTCCAATAATGTTTGATGATTTTGATATTGCCAAGCCAAGCAGTAGAAGCGTGTTATCGATTGAAGATAATGGTATAATGGAGCTATCTTTAATATTTATTAAGAATTAATTTATTTTCAGTGAGTATAATCATGCGAGCTTTTTTAAGAGGCAAAATACATCGAGCAACTGTAACGGAAGCAGATTTAGATTATGAAGGATCAGTTGGTATTGATGAAAAATTAATGCAAGCAGCTGGAATAGCCGAATGGGAAAAAGTAGCAATTTATGATGTGACAAATGGATCACGGATTGAAACATATGCGGTACCATTACATTCCGAAAGTGGCGAGATATGTATAAATGGAGCTGCAGCTCACTTAATTCAGCCAGGCGATCTAGTAATAATTTTGGCTTATCAATATTTAGATACGAATGAACAAGTAAACGTGTCTCCTAATATTGTTAGGGTAAATGATAACAATCAAATCATAGAAATTCTTAATGGCTAGCAAGCAAAGGTTTTATTATGGAATTTGCAGATGAATTAATGATTAAAGGCATTATTGTCGGAGTCTTTCAAGAAAACTGCTGGATTATTGGAAATAAAAATAGCGGTGAAGCGATTTGCATTGATCCAGGCGATGAACCTGAAAAAATTCTTGACTTAGCAAAAGATATGAAAGTGAAAATCAAGTATATTATTAACTCGCATGCACACGTGGATCATATTATGGGTGTGTCTGGTATTTTTCAAAAAACTGCTTCAAATTTTTTGTTAAACAAAAATGATCTTGGATTATTACAAAATGGCTGGAAGGATTCTGCGGAACGTTTAGGAATAAGCATTGAACAAGCTCCGCCGGATCCGACAGCTTATCTTCAGGAGAATGACATAGTTGAAGTAAGCGGTTTAAAGTTACAAGTCATTGAAACTCCTGGTCATACACCAGGCAGTGTTAGTTTTTATTGCCAGGATGCAAAAGCACTTTTTAGTGGAGATACATTATTTCGGTCTTCAATTGGCAGGACAGATTTCCCTGGAGGAGATTATAATCAAGAAATGAGTAGTATTTGTAATAAGCTTTTAAAATTGCCTGAAGAAACAGTAGTTTTGCCAGGTCATATGGAGCAAACAAGTGTTAAGTTTGAAAAAGAATTCAATCCATTTGTGCAACAATGGTTAAATGAAAATAAAGATTGACTGGGGGAAATTATGGAATTTAGTTGGTCGCAAGATGAGAATAAATTTAGATTAGAAGTTAGAGAATTTTTGCAAAAAAACTGGGATGCTTCGCAATTGCCAGAAGGCCCAAATGTTGATAATGATGCAGCAAAAAAATACGTACGTGAATTTAAAAGAAAACTAGCTGAGAAAGGCTGGCTAACAATGTCTTGGCCTAAAGAATATGGTGGGCAAGACGCCTCATATGTGCAACAAATGATTTTTCGAGAAGAAGGTGCAATTGCTGATGCTCCTATTGGTGGCGGGGGAGAGCAAATTCTTGCACCAGCAATAATGTTGAATGGTACTGAAGAACAAAAAAAGGAATATTTGGTTCCGATGACAAAAGGAGAAGTTTTATGGTCGCAAGGATATTCTGAACCTGGTGCTGGCTCTGACTTAGCATCTCTTCAAACTAGAGCTGTAAAAGATGGCGATGAATATATTATTAATGGACAAAAAGTTTGGAATGGTGCTCATCGTGGCGATATGATTCATACCTTAGTTAGAACAGATCCAGATGCCCCAAAGCATAGGGGTATTAGCTATATCATGATTGACTTATCAGCAAAAGGCGTCACAATTAATCCATTATGGCATATGAATGGCTTAGGACGATTTAATGAAGTATTTTTTGAAGACGTCAAGGTGCCTCTCTCAAGTCGAGTTGGTGAAGAAAATAGAGGTTGGTATATTGCGGTAACTTCTTTAGACTTTGAAAGGTCAGGAATTCATTTAATTATAGGTATTCAAGGGGTGTATGAAAAATTAATTCACTTTTTAAAATCAGAACTTGCTTTAAAAATTGGAATCGATGCAAATAGATTAAAAAAAATTGCAAGAACTTTAACCGATACTAAGCTTGAACTTGAAGTTGCGCGTCTATTAAGTTATCGAATAACATCTATGCAATCAGCTGGCCTTGTACCAAATTATGAAGCATCTATGGCAAAATGTATGGGGTCTGAACTTGGTCAGTTTCATGCTAGACGAGCAATTAATGCATTAGGTCTGTATGGACAACTTTTGAAAGATTCAAAACACAGTGTTCTAAATGGGGACATTCCAAACAGTTATATGTATACAGTTTCAAGAACTATTGCAGGTGGAACAAGTGAAATTCAAAGAAACATTATTGCAACTAGAGGTTTAGGTCTACCTAGATCATAATTTATTTTTAATAGCTCGCCTTGTTGCCCAACTTCTGTACTTAAATAAAATATAAATTGCTGGCTTAGAAAAGAAAATCCTAGACAGTATCCCTTTTATTCCTTTAAAGTGCTGATACCAAATCTTGTCTTCAATCATCGATTGTGTATCATTTATATATTTAATTTCATGCCTATGAATCCAAAATTTCATAGGCCCTGATGTTTGCATATCAGTAAATCCAACGTTTGTATCAAAATCAAAATGTTTTGCTTCCCATGCAATTGGTATTGGGCCTAACCAAATCCTCATTTTTGTTATTGAATTATCAGCCAAAGGTTCATTTTTGATGACTTGCATTGGAGTGAATGGAGGAGTTAGTTTTTTAATTGCATTATGACTTAAATAAAAATCCCATATTACATCTGTGCTGACATTTATAATATCTTTTTGCATGAATGATGGCGGTTGATTTTGCAATTGGTTAAATTTATTATTCATAATACTGTATGGATTTTATTTTAAAATGTCTTAAAGTGCTACAATTGTTTAAACAATTATCCAAGGTATAAATTTATGTTTTTAGATTTTGGTCCCTTTGAGGAATATATAGGTTTATTAATATTTCTAGCAAGAATGCTTGATGTTACATTAGGAACAATTCGTAACCTTTATGTGAATGCAGGCTTAAAAATTAGTTCTGCAGTTGCAGGTTTTTTTCAAATGATTGTATGGGTTTTTGCAGTTGCAGGCCTAGTTAATGATTTAAATGATATAAGTAGAATTATTTTATACGCGCTTGGTTTTTCTGCAGGCACAATTGCTGGTATATGGATTGAAGATAAAATTGCACTAGGTTTTCGTTCAGTAAGAATTATGAATCAAAATAAAGAATTATCCTTAGCACGTATTTTGCGTGAAAAAGGATATAATATTACGCAAATCCCTGCACAAGGTTATAAGGACCAAGTTGAAGTTATTATTGCCATTCTTTCACGGAAAGAAATAATTGATTTTACTAAATTAGTAGAAAAAATAGCACCAAATGTTTTTTATACTGTTGAAAAAGTTGATAAGCCACACCGTTTTACTAAGAATCAGAAATCAATATTTCGTATATTTCATATACTAAAATAAAATTAATCAATCTCAAATTCATCTATGAATTTTATAAGGGTTGTTAGGCCTGTCCCATAGCCCATTCCTTCAATTGTAGAACCAACTTTTTTCTTTGTAATTACACCAATGACTTTACTGCATTCGTCGAATAAAGGCCCGCCACTATTTCCAGGATTTAGGGCTGCGTCAGTTTGAATTGTCTCAATTTTGTTTTCTAGGAAAATTCTAGACAGTGAGCCTTTTGTAACAGAGCCTTCATCATCTACTCCAATAGGAAAGCCTGCTGCACCTATAACTGTTCCAGGTGTATTTTTTTCAAGATCATCTGCCAAGGATAATTTGTTTTCTAGTATTTTTGTTGATTTGATGAGTGCCAGATCTGATGCTGATTCACGCTTTATTACATTTGATGCTATCATTTCGCCATCTTGGTATTTGATGATTACGCCACTTGCCCCTTTCACTACATGCTCTGCAGTTAGAATATAATTATTGCCAATATGGAAGCCAGTACCACTGCTACCTCCATTTTGAATTTTAACTATTCCATCTAGTATGACTTGAGCTGAATTTGCAAATGAACAGGTTGTATTGTTTACTTGTGATACTGCATCAACAGATTTTTTTGCATCTTCACTACTTTTAGAAGCTGTGACTGCACTATTAGAGGCAGTTTGTGCACTTGATTTTGCTTGAACTGAGCTTTCGAATGCTTGTTTTGCTGCGGATGATACATCTGCAGATTCTTTGGTAATTTTTTCAGAGATTTTATTGATTTCTTCTATAGTTTGATTTATTTTAGCAATTTTATCATCTAATATAGTCAAATTATCTTTTGCAGACTGGGCGTTATTTTTAGCATTTATTGAACTTGTATCTGCTGCTTGTGCACTTTTTGCTGCACTTTCTGAAGCATCAATGACACTATTAGATTCTAAAATGATTTGATCAATTTTTTCCTCTAAAACTGAGTCTATTTCTTGAATAATATTTTGGTATTCAATTCTGAGTTTCTCAGATTCACTGATTTGATCAGATGTAAAATAGCTACAGCCATTTATGCCAATCGTTGTGATGATTATCAATGTTGCTATTTTTTTCATTAGATTTTTTTATTTTTTTAATTATCTAAATTCTAAAGTATTATATTGAAACGATATATTCTTAATAAAAAAATAAATTATTTATAAGGATTTAATAAATAAATATTTCTGGACTTTCATACACAAAACATATTTGAATTTGTATTATTAAAATATGACAGATAACTCATCAATAATTAGTTTTTCTCCTTCAGCAATTTCAAAATTTTTAGATTGTAATGCATCTGCATGGTTTCGTTATCATGAAAATGAAATAGGAGAACTTGCTGTTGATACATTTTATGCTGATATTGGCAATGCAATACATAATTGTCTTTTAGAAGTACAAAAATATGCAAAAAAAAAGAAATATGTAGGTGATAAGCTCGAAAAACTTTTTTTTGTTGATTTATTTGAAACAAACTTAGAAATTGAATTATCTAAATTAGATCTGTCTTTAGCTAATCAAGAGGTTGCTGAAAAGATGATGTCTGTTCAGTCAGGTATTCATAAATGTATTGACTTAATAATTAATGATATGGAGCATTGGTATCTTGATGAAAACACCAATGAGTTACTTGTTTGGGAAGAATGCTGGCTAGATCATAATGATAATTTTGAAGGTGTATTTATAAGTGAACAAGCAAGAAGTAAAACTCGTGCCGATGTGGTCGGTATCTACAAACCAGAAAAAAATGATCCATACGTTTTAATTAGAGATTATAAGTCTGGAAAAAATTTAGTAGATCCAGCTAAAGATTTGGGCTTATTGATGCGGGGAGTTTGGGCTTTAATTGAACTTAACAGTCCTTCAGCAAGTTGGTTTATCAAGGATCGTCCGGTATCAATTGCTCCAAACTACGTTGTGCTAGAAGTCATTAATTTAGCTGCAGAAAATACCAACAACTTTATTAGCAGAGTCATTTTAAAAGTTGATAATTTATCAAAAGTTAGAAATTCCTTCTTGGAAGTTATGGAACGTATTCAAGTTGTGAAACAGTCATCTCAGCGATTAGGTATAGCGCAGTCCTCTCCTGGAGGATTATGTAGAGATTATTGCCCCTATCTTCACAGGTGTGATTTAGGGAAACAGCATGTTGCATTAAAATTTGGGATTGACACACTTGAAAAACGAATTCTTACTAATCAAAGAGCATATGAGGTTTATAAAGATGAAAAAAATTCATTATTAGAACATATTACTTCAATCAGTTCACATAAGTGCCCATTTTGTCAGGGCATACTTAGTGATGTACGCCCTTCAAAGCCAACTAAATATATCAAAACTTATTTACAGTGTGTGAATTTTGAAAAATGTGGATTTCAAATGCCTAGTCTTAGAAAAATAAAAAAAATTTGAACCACTATTTTTTTCATTTGAAGTTGTTTTTTTGAATAACAGCTACTAACTTTAAGACCTGTGGTTAAATTTATGAAAGGAATAAACGATGGCTGATGGAGATGGTCCACGATCTGATGGACCGAAAGTCGTTGAAAGAATTGGTACTTGTGCCGAGATTATTGAGAGACTTAAAGATAAAATACTTGCAAATCCAGACGCTCCATTACCAGAAGGTGAATGGAAAGTTCGTGATGCAGTGAGTCACTTAGCTGCTCGTGCAAACCCTATACCTCTATTGCATAAAAGAATAAGCGAAATGAATTCTGACTCAGAACCTTTGAGTACTGATGAGGCAAATCATCTTCAAGTTGAAGATCGTAAAGGTGCTTCAATTGAAGAACTTATTCAAGAATGCGAAGAGGGATTTGCAGCTGCGCAAGCAGATATGCCGAATATCTCTGAAGAAGATCTTTCACAAAAAGTGAAATTTGGTGATGGTGAAATGTATGCAGTTGATATCATGTACTACGGTGGACCAAGGCATTTTATGGACCATTTAAATGATATTGAAAAAGCATTAGAAGACAAATAATTCACTAGTCATATAAGTTATTTGATTTTAGTAGCGAGCTCCCTTAATGGGGGCTCGTATGCTTCAGTATATGTTGGAAAGGGATGGATTGCTTTTGCAAACTCTGTAATACTTATATTTGCTTGCATTGCAAGAACTGCCTCACCAATTATTTCTCCGGCATTTGGCCCTACTACAGATGCTCCAACAAGCTTATTATTGTCTAAATCTGCAATCAATTTTAAGCGGCCTGACCCTTTTCTAGTTGCAAAACCTCTTGCAGTATCACCAAATGGATGTGAGGCTGCAGCATAATTTAATTTTAACTCTTTTGCTTTTTCTTCAGATATTCCTACAGAGGCTACTTCAGGATCAGTATATAGGCCTCTCGGTACTGCAGAATGATCTGCTTCAATTTTCTGACCTAGCAGATTGCTTGTGATTATTCTTCCGTGATAGTTTGCAGTATGTGTATATGGAGCTATCCCCGTAATATCACCACCTGCCCAAACATTTTTAGCTCCTTTCACCTTAAGATATTTGTCTACAGGTAATGGTTTGAATGGGTCCAATGATAAATTTAAATTATTGATATTAATATTATTGAGATTATTACGCTTTCCAGCAGCAATTAATAATTTTTCACCAATAACTGATTTCTCCGATTGTAATTCAACTTCTACATTATCTTTCTTAATCATATTTGTAATTTGTATATTTGTATGAATATTGATTCCTTCAGATATCAGCAAATCTTGTAATTCTAAAGCAATTTCACGATCTTCAGTAGGCATAATATTAGAAGCAGCCTCTAATATATGTACTTCAGAGCCAAATCTATGAGCAATTTGGGCTATTTCTAATCCTACAGGGCCACCACCAATAATAATTAATGATTTAGGTAAATCCTGTGACGTATAAAAATCATCACTTGTCCAATAATCTATATCATCTAGGCCTTTAATTGGAGGGACATTAAATTCTGTACCTGTAGCGAGTACCAAATCTTCATATCCAAATTGCTGATCATTCACTTCCACAATGCCATTTTGTTGAATCGTTCCCTTGCCACGAATTAATTTAGCACCAGATTGCACGAAGCGCTCAGCTGTTTCTGTATCATCTAAGTGCTCTGCGACTCGATGTCTTATTGCAACAGCTGCGGCATAACCTTCAATTTCATTATCAAAAATTGGTTCTTTTGATGCATGGCCAAATTGTTGGAATTGAGAAGCATTATAACGAATTTCAGCTGAATGTAACATTGCCTTTGCTGGCATGCACGCAAAATAAGGACATTCGCCACCTACCATTCTGTTTTCAATCATTAATGCTGTTTTTCCTCCATAGGCAACATTCTCTGCAACCCATTTCCCGGCAGATCCACCTCCAATTACAATGACCTCAAATTTTTCTATGTTCTTGTCCTTAATTAATTACTGCATCTAAAACACCTGAATGATCTCGTGCATCAGGAATTCCATTATGAATTAAATATGTAATTTCACCTTCTTCATTAATCACAATTGTCATTCTCTCAGCTGCAGCTAAATCTTCATTCCATGCTCCATATTTTTTTGCAACCTCTCCTTTTGTATCAGCTAATAAAGAAAAAGGGAATTCTTCTTGTTTTTTGAAAGCAGTATGGGCATGCCTACTATCGCGACTGATTCCAAAAACTATAGCACCATTTTCAATCCACGAATTGTAGTTATCTCTGATTTCGCAAAGCTCTCCTTGGCAAATACCTGAAAAATCAAATGGATAAAAAACCAACACTATTTTTTTATTTATGAAATCTGATAATGTAACTGGTTCATTATCTTCATTTATAACAGTAAAATCTGGAGCTTTATCTCCAACTTTAATAGACATATCAATTCCTTTCGTTAAATTGTTTTATAAATTATATATTTTCTGTGTATTCTCGTACATTAATTTTTTTAATGCAACTTCATTTATATCTAACTCTTCTATTTCTTTGATAGTTCTTGCAAAATCTAAGACTGGAAAGTCGGTACCAAAAATAACTTTTTCTTTTCCATAACTATTAATATAATGCACAAGTTCCTTTGGCCAATATTTTGGAGAGTGAGCATCACTGCCTATATAAACATTAGGATGCTTCCAAGCCATTGCAATCATCTCATTTGTCCAAGGAATCCCTACGTGGATTCCTATTAATACCAATTCAGGAAAATCACACGCAACTTCATCAAGTGTAATAGGTTGTCCTACAGAACGTCTCGGAAAAGATGTGTCATATAGTAGTGATTGCCCAACTTGCATCTGAATAGGCACACCAAGCTCAACGCATTTTGCATAAAAAGGATAAACTTTTGCATGATTAGGAGGTATTTCAAACCAATGGGGATAAAAATGAGCACCAATGAAGCCTAAATCTTTAACTGCCCATTCAAATTTTCTTACGCCTTCCATTCCTTCAGTTGGATCAATTCCAGCAAGTCCATATAGTTTTCCTGGATATTTTTTTGTTGCTTCATGGACTAATTCGTAAGGAATTCTTACACTAGAAGGATGATGCTCTTGACCAGCTCTTACTGCATGAATTATCGCCTGTTCTATCCCTGCATCATCAAGCTTGCCGACTAATTCGTCTAGTGAATGGCCTGAAACTCTTTCTTTTTCTGCACCAATTTTTTCAACTAGAAATTTATCTCTCCACTCAGGACGATAGGGTTGTGCGTCATGAGTGAATAAACCACAGACTGCATCAATGACTGGCATATTTTTTGTTGTTTTCATTTTATAATCTTTCAAATACTACTTATTTATAAATTCAACAATCATTTTTACCCATTTTTCTGGTTCGATATGAGGAGAAAATTGACCAGAAATATTTGAAGGGTTACCAAGTTTATCTGCGTAATGGCTAGTATCTATAATCTTTCCTTCGCTTCCTGAAATGGTCGTTAAATATTTTTCATGTAGTTTAATGAGCCTACTCTCACTGCCATGAATGATCATACTTGGGCATGAAACTTTTTCAGCAGCTTCAAAAACATTAAAATTACATATTGCATGTGGTCCTGCACCTTCCCATCCCATATCCCAATACAACTCCTTAACATCTTCCCATCCAGCATTGATATTAAGATAGTGCATGAAATTTTCTGTAACTTCATTGAAATCAGCGTCTGGCTTACTTCCTCCAGATCGTTCCCACATATCTAGTAAATGGCTTCCGTCAGCCTTTTCTGGATAGTATGTGTGAATTCTTTTGTGCAATGCATGTCCTGCTTCGTTTGAGTAATCAAATGGTTCCTCAAGTATTAAATTGTCTATTTTTGCCTGATTTCGAATTTGATAATTAATCGCAATTTGAGCACCAGTTCTTGCTCCATATAAATTAAATGTTTTTAATCCTAAGCCATCTATGACCCACTCTAAAGATTGAGTAAAATCATCAACTGTTTCATATGGTGTTGGTGGTCTATCTGAATCTCCATAACCAGCCGTTGTCGGCGCAAAAACATTAAAGTAGGGCCTTAGATATTTGAGAAGAGGTTGATAATCTATTGAACTTCTTGGAGAAGAATGCAATAAAACTAATTTTGGTAATTTTTTATCTCCTGATTCTCTATATTCAATATTTCCATGAGGAGTTTTTATAAATCCACGTAAAGTATTTTGATAAGAAGTTGTAGCCATACTAACCTCCATTCATTGTGTTAGAATAATTATATAATTTTTTTTGCTTAATTAGCTTACCCAGAAAGTAGGTAAATGTGTCAAATTTACTAGTAGATTATTTAATTCGAAATGCATATATCATTACTATGGACAAAAATAAGAATGTTTTTACTCGAGGTTATGTTGCAATCGCAGGAGAAAAGATTGTTGCAGTTGGCAAAGAAGAAGATTGTCAATTTAGTGCTCAAAAAGAAATAAATGCCAAAGGAAAAGCTGTTTTACCTGGACTAGTGAACGCACATAATCATATTAATCAAATGTTATTACGTTCATCTATTGATGATGGCTCTAACTACGAACCAAATATCACAGGCTTTATGCAAAAGATGGTAGATATTTGGAGTAATGCTACGCCAGAAATATGTTATAAAATTGTACGATTGCATATTTTAGATATGGTTCTAGGAGGTGTGGTAGCTATTCACGATCAACATTTTACAAATTTTCCTAATTCAAATATTGATGGTACATTGCAAGCAATTCAAGAATCACAGTTGCATGCTTTTGTATCGAGATGTCATTTATCTGCAAAATCATTGCCTGAACAGGCTCGTGAAAATGTTTCTGATGTCTTAAAAGAAGTTGAAAGGTTAAAATCAATTTGGGATAACGATCGACTAACTATTACAGGTAGTCCAATTAACCCAACTTGGGTTCAAACACCTGAAGAACTTATTGAGTTACGTGAAGGTATTAGGAGTCTCAATGTTCCTTTTGATATTGATTTGTCCGGGGCAAGCTGGAAACAGACATTGATGGAACGTAAATACACAAAAGGAGGTGCTGTACAATATTGCGCTGAACTAGGCATTCTAGATCAAGATGTGTCAGGCGGTAAATCATTTATGTTAGAGCCTGACGAATATGATATCTGGAAAGAAACAGGCATGACTGCTTGCATTGTTCCTTTAGGAAGAATTAGAGATGAATTGGGCCCAAGCACGCATCATTTTCTTGCTAGAGGTATTTTACCAGGACTTGGCAATGATGGGCCTATGGGCACACCACAGTCTTCAATTTGGCAAGTCATGAGACATACATATATTGCTGATATTGTTCGAAAAAAAGCTGAGGTATTACAAAATTATACTGAAGATCATGAAATACAGATTACGCCAGAAATTCTTTTAGAAATGGCTACTTTAGGTGGTCGCAAACATTTATTTCTTGACGAAACGGTTGCTGGTATTGAAAAAGATAATTCAGCAGATATTATTATTGTTGATATCGATAATCATAGGTTTTACCCACATAATAATTTGCGTCGGATTCCTACTCATTTAGTTTTTTCCACTGATGTACAAGATGTGGAATCAGTCATGATTAAGGGCCAACTTGTAGTAGAAAATCGTCAGTCAACAATTTGGGACTATGATGAAGTAAAAAATGAAGCTGAAATTGCAACACAAGAACTTTTACAAGCAGGAGGTTATGAACCTATGCTGCCAACTAGGTTGCCTGGACAATCATTCCATGGATGGAATTATAGTTAGTTTAATTTTTTTGGTGGATTGATGATATGACTATCAGAGTCAATCGTCATAGTTTTAATTCTCTTATTAAAATATTTTTTCCATGAGCTACTTAATGTTTCTAAGTTTACAAATTTTTGCATGAGCTCAATATTCATTTTATCAATATGCATTAGATGATTTGCGCTTCCAATTGTAAAGTCAGGGTTGGGTCTGTTAATTAATATAATCTCATCACCAGCCTCAGCATATCCTGATTCAATGCATCTAAAATAAAAGCCCGTTTTACCAGCTTGTTGTACTTGTTTTGCAATTGCTTTATTGCCATGCTTTGCAGCAAGTTTGTAACAAGGTTGTCTTGGTTGACTCACTTCTAATATTACAGATCCAATTTTATATTGATCTCCTATACAGACATTATGTTCTGTTAGTCCATAAGAAGTAAAATTTTCGCCTGCTGCACCAGCTTCAAAAACGATATCAAATTCTGCCAGCCACCAATCATGATGCTCTACAGGGTACACACACACTACTTTATCTGGCCCCCCATGCGCCTTGAGATCAGCTTGCTTATCTCCATCGAGTCCATTTTGCGTAATAGATACCGAACCCTGTACAGGCAACTTATATATACCACTTTCTACAGAACCATTTGCGTGGGTTAACTTTTTTATTTTACCAGTGTTAATTGATTGAATAATTGCAGATTGCATTTATTGATTTTCTACAAAATATTTTGAAAAATAACCAAAAATAAATTTATTAATGAGTTACTAACTAAGGTAGTGCCAAGCGCCCTCATGTTTGTTAATTCAAGAGCTTGACGAATAGCGATAAAAGAAGTTATTGCAAGCCAAATAACTGCAACTATTGCTATATTTTCCATTGTTTCAAGTGAAAAAAAGAAAACACCAAAAAATAAAATACTTGGCGTGTTAGCAAAGCCTAGCGTTCTTGCAAGCTGTCCCCAGTCTGCTTCTGTTTCATCAGTTCTAAAAATCCTTGTTCCGACAAAATAAGCAATCCAAGCAAAAAGAGCCCACCGGAGCATTCCAAAAATTACGCTCACAAGGACTATTGCTGGGCTATATTCTTCAAAATAAAGATAACTCTGATATAAACCAAATGCAGTACCCGATACCAAAATTAGGATTAGCGCTTGTTTAATTGCACTTTCATCATGTTCTACTTCTTCATATGCTTCACTTTTAAAAAACAAACATCTAGTTGCTCGTGTCAAAAAACTATTCTGATTTTCTTGTGGCATGATTTCTCCTAAATATATAGAATCAAATAATTAATTATTAATTCCATTTCTTGTTGTCTTTGATTAATAATTAATTAATTATAGCACTTGGAGTATTTTATGGTAGCTTCTGCAAATTTAGGTTTTCCAAGAATTGGCACTAATAGAGAGTTAAAACGTGCCCTAGAATCCTATTGGGCAGGAAAGATTGAATTAAGGGAATTGCAACAAGTAGCAAAAGAGATCCGCACTACAAATTGGCAATTACAAATTGATGCTGGTATTGACTATATCCCATCTAATGATTTTTCAATGTATGACCAGGTCTTAGATACTGCCATTATGCTAAGCGTGATTCCAGATAGATTTTTAGATAAACAATTTGATACTACTGAAGAGCTATATTTTGCTATGGCTCGAGGGCTTCAAGCAGGCAAGATAGATGTTACGCCACTTGAAATGACAAAATGGTTCGATACTAATTATCACTATTTAGTTCCAGAACTTTCTGAAAAAGACAGCTATAGTTTAAATCCTGACAAAATACTCAATGAAATTAATGAAGCCAAGCAAATGGGCATTAATTCTCGTCCAGTCATTATTGGCCCAATGACATTTATTAAGCTAAGCAAATTCGATGAATCAATTAGTAGCCAAAAAGACTATTTAGATAAATTAGTTCCTTTATATGCAGAGCTGTTAGATTTGTTAAAAAAAGAAGGATGCGAGTGGGTACAAATTGACGAACCTATTTTAGTGACTGATTTAAGTGAAGAAGAGAAGAATAATTTTCAAGATGCATATAGGTCAATGACTAATCAGGCCAATATGAAAATAATGCTTACTACATATTTTGGTTCGATTATACACAATATCGATCTTATTACTTCCATGAATATCGATGGCTTACATTTAGATTTCGTATACGGATCTGAAAATATTGAAATTGATTTAAGTAAATTTGATAAACCTTTAGTGCTTTCATTAGGCATTGTTAATGGAAGGAATATCTGGATTAATGATTTGCAACGTTCAATAAAATTATTACAGAGTTTTGTTGAAAAACCAAACGTTAAAAATGTAGTTGTTGCTCCATCGTGTTCCTTGCTTCACTCTCCTATAGATTTATCATTAGAAAATAAAATTGATGACGAAATAAAGTCTTGGATGTCATTTGCTACAAATAAAATCGATGAAGTTGCAGTCATAAAGAATGTACTCAATCACACTGAAAATCAAAAATCTGAAGATGTGAAGTCTGAATATTGGATGATAGATACTAACACGAAGGCAATTCAAAATCGCTCTCAATCTCCAAAGGTGAATAATCCTGTTGTACAAGATAGAGTTAAAAATATTTCAAGCGATATAAAAAATAGAGAATCAGCTTATCCCCAAAGAGCTAAAATACAAAAAGATGCACTGAATTTACCAATGTTACCAACTACAACTATTGGCTCTTTTCCTCAAACAAAAGAAGTTAGGCAACAGAGATCTCAATTTAAGCGAGGAGATATTTCTTTAGAAGAGTATGAGGTTTTTCTCTTGAATGCCACCAAGGATGTTATAGAGCTCCAAGATGATATTGGAATAGATGTACTTGTCCATGGAGAATTTGAGAGAAATGATATGGTTGAATATTTTGGTGAACAGCTTGATGGTTTTGTATTTAGTAAAAATGGTTGGGTGCAAAGTTATGGTTCTCGATGTGTTAAGCCACCAATCATTTTTGGTGATGTAGATCGTAAAAAGCCTATGACTATTGATTGGATTACTAAAGCTCAATCCTTTACTGATAAGCACGTCAAGGGAATGTTAACTGGCCCAGTTACTATTTTGCAATGGTCCTTTGTAAGAGACGATCAACCACGTCAAACAACTTGCGAACAGATTGCTTTTGCTATTAGAGATGAAGTTGATGATTTAGTAAGCAATGACGTTAAAATTATTCAAATTGATGAACCAGCATTACGTGAAGGTTTGCCTTTAAAGCTAAGTAATCAAGTTGATTACTTAGCTTGGGCTGTTGATTGCTTTAAGATAGCTTCTTCTAGTGTTAGTGACGATATTCAGATCCATACTCATATGTGTTATGCAGAATTCAATGAAATTATGGACGCAATTATTAAATTAGATGCAGATGTTATTTCCATTGAAGCCTCTCGATCCTCAATGGAACTATTGAATGCTTTTTCAAATAATGATTATCCAAATGAAATTGGACCAGGCGTTTATGATATTCATAGTCCTAGAGTACCAGCAGTTAATGAAATTAAAGATTTGATTAGTGTATTAGTTTCAAAATTACCATCTGAGAGATTATGGATTAATCCAGACTGTGGTTTAAAAACACGAGGCTGGGATGAAGTGAAAGCTTCTTTAAAGAATATGGTTGATGCATCTTCTAAATTCAGATAGTCAGTTCTGATTTTAAAATTCTATTTCATTAAGAATTTGTTCACTTAAAGCTACATTATTCATAGTATATAAATGAACGCCTGGGGCTCCATTGCTAATTAACTTATCAGCTAAATCTAAAACAATCTCTTTGGCAAAATCTTCTTTTGCTTTTCTGTCTTTTAAAGAAGAAAGTTTTTTTATAATTGAATTTGGTATATGGGAGCCATTTATTTTAGCCATTCTAACTAATGCATCAGAGTTTGTAGGAGGCATAATCCCGGGTAAAACAGGTTTCTTATTACCTTTCTTATATAATTTTTCCATAAAATCAAAATAGTAACTTGGCTCAAAAAAGAATTGTGTAATTGCAAAATCAGAAGCTTGAATTTTTTGCATTTGATATAAAAAATCTGATTCTGCATCTGTTGCATCTGGATGCCCCTCAGGATGTGCTGCTACTGATATATCAAGATTTGTCTTATTGCGTAAATAGCTAACTAATTCCAATGCATTTTCAAAATCTTTTTTGCTAAATTGACCAGTATCAGGTATATCTCCTCTTAAGGCTAAAATATTGCTGATTGATTTTTTTTGGTATTGTTCTATAATTGCGTCTATTTCATTTTTTGAATGAGTGATACAGGTTAGATGAGGCATAACAGGGATTAAAGTTTCATTAGAAATTTTTTCTACTATCAGATCTGTTGGACCACTATTTTTTTTCACGCTATATGTTACAGATATGAAAGATAGTTTATCTAGATTGATTTCTTTGATAGATTGTAACAATTGTTCTTGACCAGCCAACTCTTTTGGAGCAAAAAATTCAAACGATATCGTACGTTGCTTAGATAGAATCTTGCTAATATTTTTCATTTATACTCACTATTTAATAACTAATCTAAAAAATCAAAATCAAAATTGCTAAGTACCGCTTTGCCAGCCCCTTCACAGAGACCATCTCTTTCTTCATCAGTAAAGTTAACATTATATTTGCTTCCCCACTCAGGTAAGTTTCTTGCAATGTCAGACCACGTTAGAGTATTATTTACAGCCTCACTGCCAACCATAGGTAAATCTGTACCCCATACTATTCTCTCTGGACCCATAGAATCAAAAAATACTCGGAGAACTTTTAATAAGGGTTCTAAATTTTCTTCATTAACTGCATTTAAAACTTGCCAATCACAAATATCTAACCATACATTAGATTTACCATATGCTGCCTGCAGGCCTCTCCAGTATGCACCAGTTTCAAAAGGAGCTTGTAAATTGACATGCCCTAACATTATTCGTAATTCAGGATATTTTCTAGCAACAAGCTCAACCCATTCTGGCCAGGCCCAAATATTACCACCTGTATGAATCAAAACTGGTACATCAAGCTCGATAGCTTTTTCATACATAGGAAAACAAACTGGATCATTTGCTTGATAACCGTGAGGCGGATAGACTTTTAAACCAATGGCACCCATATTTTTTACACACTCTTCAAAAAATTTTACGGATCTAGGTCTTCTAGGGTCTACGCCACAAAACCATGCAAGTTTATTTGCATTTGCATCGCATACTTCAGCAGTTTTTTTATGTATTTCTTCTATAGGAACTTGGTTATCTTCATTAGGTCCGTAACCAAGACCCATGTCATTGCATAAAATAACTGAAAAATCAATATTATATCTTTCCATTTCATTGAGCATCCACTCTCCTGAACTATCGAATACTGGAGATTGCTTAGCTCGTTCTAAAACTTCATCTATTGTCCTATTTGTTCTGGCAGCACGTTGCCAATTAAATTCTTTTAAATGACTTGGCGGGAACCAATCGAAAGCCCAATGGTGTCGGTGCATGTCAATTAAATTTGTCATCTTATCTCACTTTGCAATTTACATGATTGTTAATTATATTAAATCTTTGTAGCTTCTATAAAGAAAATTATATTATTTTTTCAAATATAACAATTTATTTTTGAGAACTATTCTCAAAAAATACTTACCTTATTTATTTTTTTTTAATTAAGATATAAAAATTTCTTTACAAACCATATAGTAATAGTCTATTGTAGAACCAGGTTTTGAAAGGAGAAACTGATGGCATATACACATGAAAATTCTCGAGGCCAAACTTATTACTTGCACTCACGTGTGACTAATTTAAGAGGTGGCAGACAACAAAGAATTTATTTTTTTGCAAAGACAATTAAAGATGGCGCAATAGATGCTGTTCCAGACGGCTACATTGTTTCTGAAAATCAAAGGACTGGACTGCCTTTGTTAAAAAAAGATAGAGGATAATTACCAACACAAATTTAAATTTTAGAATTATGTCTTTTATTTAAATGAATAAAAAACAATTTGTACAGTGTTTAAATTTTTTGAATTTAGATGCTGTACTTTTTTTATACAAACCTATTAATATACCGAAGCTCTTTTTATAGTTGATTTATTTCTTTGGGAGTATCCAAGATATTCACTATTCAATTCTTTCTTGGGAGAAAAAGAAGTTGCCCAAAAAAGTTTTACACATCCATTATCTCTAGGAATTATTGCTTGACTGCCACTCCATCCTCTGGCGCTGGGTCCACCATAATTTACGTAATATTTGTTACTCATCTTCGTCTCCATTCACAAAATTAATAGCACTACTTCTACTATGATTAACTTTTAATTGAAAAATGTCAAATCTATTATATCCGCCACTTATATCATGAAATTGTTTAGCTTTGATGCAATCATTCAGATCAATGGTGGTGTAGAGTATTCCTTCTTGTTTAGATAAATATTTTCCTTCTATTTCTCCTGATGGGTTAAAAACTGCAGAAATTGCAGGAGGTGTATTTTTTAAAATATTAAGATTTTTTACTTTATATTTTTCTAACATTGAATAAGTTGTTTTATCTATAAATCCTGATGCAACTAAATTAAATACCTTTCCTTCAAATGCATGTGCTCCAGCACGCATTTTGATCGTTGTTTCTAGATTATATTGCCCGCTCTTACTTGTCTGAGTTGGCCATTTTGCTGGATATGATGAGATATGTATTTGTTCACCTT
Source organism: Dehalococcoidia bacterium (assembly GCA_045562675.1). GTDB lineage: Bacteria > Chloroflexota > Dehalococcoidia > UBA2979 > UBA2979. The sequence goes on along the minus strand of JBJKVL010000011.1, from coordinate 4,172 downwards.
GTGCAATTAAACTATATTTTGCTAATGAATTCGTATTTTCTCCACAAATCAGCATGCCAATATTTCCTATTGTAGTTTTTTTAACTTTTAACCCTGCGCCGTCACCATTGGACCATGTAAGTTTTTCATAAAATGTCGGGACAATTTTTCTATGATGATTTAAGATATTGCCATTTTCACTGATAATGATATTGGAATTCCATAATGTTCCATTGCTAGCAGGGGATTTTTCATTAAAACCCATAGAAACAATAATATTGTTCTCTTTTGCAATCTTTTTCAATTTTTTTATTTCTATTGAATCTATTGAAATAGAATTTTCATAAAGTTTCAAAAACAATTGATGGTTTTGTAATGGGGAATTTATCGCATTCCAGTATGGAAAACCTGGCAGGAATGCTTCAGGAAAAATGATAATTTGCGCGTTATTTCCTGCAGCCTCTTTAATAAGTGACATTGATTTTTCTAATGTTTTTTCTAAATTGAGATATTCTGATGCTACATGTGCAACTGCTGTAATTATTTTGCTATTTTTCATCTTGGATTATTTCCTTTTATTTATTTCTCTACATTTACTAGGTCACTATATCGTGGATATCCGCTTAATCTTGGCTGCCAAGTAAATCCATTCATTTTATTTGCATGCAATATATTAAATCCTGGCTGAACAATTGGTATCCATGGTAATTCATTAGCTAAAATATTCTGAACATTATCATACATTTTTATTCGCTTAGTATAATTGATTGTTTTTTTTGCTTCTGCAAATAATCGATTGACCTCTTTGTTATTATAGTTTGTCCAATTTGTTATGCCATGTCTTTTATCTCCAAAATCATGTGGCAAGACATATCCAATTTCGTTGCATCTGTATAAATCTTTATCTAAGGCTATCTCAAAATCACTATTCATCTGTTTTAATTTAAATGTTTTTCTAGGCAGTAATTGGATATTAAATTTAATATTTATCACACTTACTGCCTCTTTAATTATTGATGCAATTTCTATACATTCTTCACTGGAGCTATCTACAATGACGTCAAAAATTAAATTGTCGTAGTTCACTTTGCTCATTAAGGTCTTAGCTTGATTAATATTTTCTTTACCCAATTCTAATATCTTTGCACCTTTCACGCTTAATGGAACAAGCCCTGTCCACGTAGCTGCATGGCCTCCATATACTGATTTAATAATTTTTTGATATGGAATACTTAGGCTGATAGCTTTTTTTATATTAATATCTATTGAAGACTTAGCCTTATTTGATATTTGTAAAGCAATCCTTGTGTTGCCTGGTGCTGAATACAAATTAATATTTCGATGCTTGCTTGATTCAATAATTTCATTTTGTGTTGGATTAAAGATTAGATCAATTTCATTGCTTATTAATGCTTGCATTCTATCTTCATTTGGCATTAGCAAGTAGTTAATTTCTTTATAGATAATATTTTTATCCCAATGCCTTTCATTATTTATAAGTTGAATATGATGATTATCAAATTTATTAATCTTGTATGGACCAAATCCATGATTATATATTTCATTGCTTTTCCCTGAATAATAATGATTACTAACAATTGGAGGCACCATCATTGTTAGTAAGTGAGGAAAGAGTAAATTTGGTTCTTCTAAATTAAATTCTAAGGAAGTATCGTCAATAATGTTTATGCAAGACTCTTTTCGAGGTACGGAACCCATCATTGCAACCCATCTTCCTATTTGCCTTTTTTCAAAAGCATGCAACCAACTTGCCATTACATCTGCTGAAGTTAGTTGTAAATCATGAGCATTGAATGTTTCTTTTAAATCAATCTTATACTTCGTCCCGTCCTGATTCATTTTAATAGATGACCCTAGTAATCCCTGTAAGTCATTTAATAAAAATGCTTCCTGTTTTTCATAATAGTTAGCGTCGTATTTGAAAAGAGGTTCAAATAGTTGCACGATAATGTCATGAGTGACACTAGGTTTATTTGGATCGTAATTATCCGGGTTAATTTGTTCAAGAGTTGGTAATTTTGAGGCAGCAATATTTAATGATTTATTATCTGTCATTTTATTTTTTTGGAATTTGAACATCTATAACAACTGGAATATTTTTTTTCAAATAATCTTTAGCTTCATTAAATACTGCATAAATTTTTTTAAGGTTAGTAATTTTAATACCATGGCAGCCTAGCGCTTTTGCTAATTCAATATAATCTAGACTTGGGTCTATATCTGTCGCTGGCCATTCTTGGTGTTGATTTGCTAATCCATTAGGAAATAATGTTTGCATTGCTCTTTTTGAGGCATAATGTTGTCCATTATTGAGAATAATAGTTATGAAAGGCGCATTGTGCATTTTTGCAGCTGATAAAGAAGCAGTAGGACATCCATAAATAAATGTACCATCACCAACTATTGCCAGATAATTTTTATTTGGATTAGCAATTTTCATACCTAATGAGGCGCCTAATGCCCAACCTAATGAAGAACCGCCACTTTTAAACAATTGGCCAGGATTTGATAAATTCATATAATTACTAACAGCTTGACTATTTGTCACTGATTCATCTAATATCACCCATGATTTATCAATTACTTTGCCTAATTCAAAAAGAAAAGTTTCTGCATCTAAAATCTCATTATCTATTTTTTTTGTAACCGAAGCAAAGCGTTTTTCTTTTTGAGCTAGTAACTTTTTTGTTATTGGTCTTTGTCTTATTCTTCGTTTTGTAATTTTTAGAGCTTCTTTGACTAATAAATCAATAAATAAAGCAGATGATGCTTGAATGGCTAAGTCAGGAGTAAATCCATATATGGGGATATCTTTTTTAACAACATCTTGATCCACTTGTATAATATAAGCATCTTTAGCAGGTTGTTTTATAGAAGGAATATACGGAACTGTGGAATCTAAAATAAGTATAAAATCAGCCTGATCAATAATATCTGTAGTGTTAGTGCCCATAAATAAATTATGGTCAGTTGGAAAGTTCATTCTTTCACCTGTAGAAAAAACAGGTATATTTAAGTATTCTGATAACTTTTTGAGACCAATGATGCCATTTTGATCTTGTCCAAAAAATGATGTGATAATTATTGGTTTTTTTGCTTTAGTTATTTTCCTTGCTACAAGTTCAATTTCCTCAGTCAAAGGCGGCGGAGGTATGATTGCTGGGTACTTTTTCGATAATTTAGGCAGCTGTGCAAATTGTTGCATTAAAGTTTCTCGTGGAAGTGACATATAAACAGGTCCCTGAGGAAAGGAAGATGCAATTTGCACAGCTCTTTGGATAGCTATATTTATGTTTGCTGCTTGTGTTAATTCATAATCCCATTTTGTATAATTTCTCACTATGCCATGTTGATCAAGTTGCTCCTGTATCCAATGGATTGGTGCACTTCTTTCACCAGCCATGTTTTGATCAATTGTGTATGGAGCTCGACCAGCAAAAAAAAGTATGCCAGCTCTTCCTCTTTGAGCATTATGTAGAGAACCACCCAATTGCAATGTACCTACATCTACATGCACTATGACTGCTTGAGGCGTATTTGATGTTAAATAATGGCCATGTGCTGCTGAGCCAGCTACCAACTCATCTAAACAAAGGACTAATTTAGGATTTTTTAAATCGAAGCTTTTTCTTTTTACAAATGCTTCCTGGATTGGAACTGTATCTGTACCAGAATTAATATAAATTGCTTCTACGTTATTTTTAACGAGTTGATCAACGAATAAGTCCGCAACAGATGCTTGATTGTAATATGTGTTTTTTTTGATATTTTTTTGCATTGTTTTTCCTGGCGGAGGAGGTGGGATTCGAACCCACGGTACACGATAAGTGCACGACTGTTTTCAAGACAGTTCCCTTAAACCACTCGGGCACCCCTCCAAAAAAATTGTACTGTTGAAATAATTAAATTGAAAGTCTAATGCAAACTTTGATAATAAATAATTTTTTTACTTTATTTTCATATCAAATACTTAATCTCATGTCATTGAGTTATTTTTTCATAATTAATGCATATTTAGAGAGTCTTTATTATATTATTATCGATAAGGAAATTTTTTTTGAAAGTTAGCTATGACGTTTATTATTACTTCTCCTTGTATAGATACCAAAGATCAAGCTTGTGTTGATGTTTGCCCAGTTGATTGTATTCACTTTGAAGATGGTGTTGATACC
>JBJKVL010000010.1:0-92689 GCA_045562675.1 Dehalococcoidia bacterium | reverse complement strand
CCATTTGAGGTAGGTGGAAATTGGCATAACTTGCATCGCGTCTCTTCATTGTTAGGTCTACCAACTATTTCTTTACCTCACTCTTTAAATGATGATGGGCTACCTACAAGTGTACAATTTATCTTTGATCATTATGAAGAAAAAAAATTATTCGAATTTTCTAAATTTTATCGGTTATTACAACCATGGGATAAGAAGCCATCATTAGATTATGACCCATCCGAGATGATCAAAGAGAAAGATATTGATAAAGGGGGGCAAGTTAAGCCAGATCCTAATTTTTTGCATCAACGAACTGCTACTTTAAACAAGCTAGTCACTGATCCGTTTACTGAACCAATGTTTTAGTTAAGTACTATATTTTAATGACGACTCTACCAAACGCTTTTCTTGATTCAGCGTATTGATGTGCTTTAATTGCCTCATTAAAGTTAAATACCTTGTCTATATATACTGCAAATTCTTTATTCGCAATACTCTTGAGAATGTTATCTACTAAGTCATATACTCTAGTAAAATTTTTTGACTGCTCAGAAGCTAATAGCATTCCATTAAAAGATATATTTTTCTTCATTAACAATCCAATATCAACCTTATTATCACTTCTACTGGCATTACCAACAGCAATAACTTTTCCACGATACTTTGTAGCATCAATTGCTTGCTCTAAAGCTTGGCCACCAACTGGATCAATTGCTAAATCAACACCTGCACCATTAGTTATTTTTTTTACCTCATCAACAACATTACTTTTTGTATGAACAATAATATCATTGACTCCAATTTCTTTTAATTTAGAGACTTTTTTTTCATCTGACACTGTTCCGATTATGCGTGCTTTATGCTGATGAGCAAATTGAGTAATAGCAATTCCAAGACCTCCAGATATGCCATTCACTAGAATGATTTGCCCCTTATCTAAATGACCAAATTCAAATAAACAATCATGGGCTGTTGCAAATGTTACTGGTATGCTAGCAGCTTCTTCAAAGCTAAGTTTTTCTGGTATGCGCCATGCTGCTTTGGCAGGTACAGATCGGAGTTCAGCATGAGAGCCATTGCCACTCATTGCTACAACATGCTCTCCAATTGAAAAATCGTTCACTTCAGCGCCTACTTCAGTAATAATACCAGCAGACTGATAACCTATAACATATGGAGCATTTCCAATAGGACCTAATGCGCGCGCTCTAAGATCACCACCTTCAATACTAATCGCTTTATTCTCGATGATCAGTCCCTTTGGGTGACATTGAGGATCTGGTTTTTCTTCTATCTGTAATACAGAAGGTGAGCCACATTCATGAATTGTTATTGCCTGCATAATTTATTCTCCAATAATATATGTTCCATTTTCTTTTGCATTTGGTACTGCAAAAACTTCAATTTCAATCAATAAGCCATATTGTGCTAGCCCTCCTTGAAACGTAGTTCGTGTAGGAAAAGGAGGAGTAAAATACGATTCATAAACTGTGTTAAATTCATCATAGTGTCTCCAGTCTACCAACGTAACTATTGATTTCACGATATCATTTGCACTTGAACCGAGTGTTTCTAGGGCATGACTGATACCATCCATGATTGCTTTAGTTTGGGCTTTGATATCACCCGGACCGACTAGCCTTCCCTCTAGGTCCGTTGCGACCATGCCTGAAATTGCAATGAATTCGTCAGTGCGAATTCCAGCACAATGAGGTGCTACTCCAGGCGTTAATCGATCATCTAAAGTAACATTTGGTCTATCAGCTTTCGTTTGATATTGTCCTGTAATTGCAGTATCTACGTACTTTCTTTCTTGATTAACTATTGCCATAACATCAAATTCAATCAATCTATCTGGATCTGATAATGTTCCTTGAATAGAGGCTCGTGCAGGATAAGGTTGGCCATAAAATTCTGCATAAATCTCGTTGTATTTATCAAAATCTCTCCAGTCAACGATTGTTGTATGATTCTTAATCACGTCTCTTGGAGTAGCACCAACTTGCTCTAATCCAATGCGTACCCATTCTAATGCTTGTTGTGTTTGGGCTTGAATGTCACCTTTTTTTATTACCTTGCCATCTTTATCGATGCCAGCAAATCCAGATAAAAAGACATAATCGTCGATTTGTGTAATAGCGGGCATATTCCCAAAACTTGATAAATCAGGAATATTGATTCGTCTAGCATTTTTTTTCGTAGTTCCTATACAATCAATTTCAATTAAGAAGCCATTATTTAATAATCCTTGACCAGAAATTGAAATTGCAGGTAAGTTATTGCAGTTTTTTGTTAACACTTCTTCTAACTGTGTAAATTGATCCCAAGACGATAGATAGGAATTCATTTTAAGTAGATCAACAGAGTCCACTTGAAGGACTTTACTAATACCATTTATGTTGTTGAAAATTTGATCTACTTGAGGCTTTAGAGACGGCTTGCCCGCATTATTTCCTACTACTTCTTTGTTTTTACGGTTAAAGCCTAATGTGCCTGAGACATACAGCAAATCGTTAACAAGTATTGCATTGCTGTATGGACCTAGGCCAATAGGTATTTCATTTGAACGCAATATGTTTTGAGTCATGTTTCTACTCTCAATCTATTTTATAGTGATAAATTAATTTATTACATTTTTTGTTAATTGTGCTAGTGTTAAATTATATTAGATTTAGCTAGGTAATTGGACATTAATGCAGAATAATGAAATATATTTTTCTGATGAAAGTTTTTCTTCAGAACATGAACCAGGTTTAGACATTGCTGTATCACGCACTTTACTAGAAGAAACATCTCGTAAAAAGTATCCAGTAATATTACGAGCTTATAAAGGTACAAAGCAAATTGCTTTTGGTCCTTCTGATGCTAGAAATGCAGGATATAGTTCTGCAGTATCCTTTGTAAAGAAAAAAAATTTTTCTGCTGTAAATAGATTAACAGGCGGACATGCAGTTACTTTTCATCCAGGGACTTTAGTTTTTGGCTGGATGTTTCATGACTTACAGGCTAGATCCAGAATGCATTACTATTTTGATTATGTTAGTAATTTTTTTCGAAGCGTCATAAATGATTTTGGGCTCAATTGCTTTATTGGTGAAATTGAAGGGGAATATTGCTCAGGTAAATATAGTTTAAATTTGGATCATAAAATAAAAATTGCAGGAATAGCACAGCGTATTGTCAATAATGCAGTTTATATCGGAGGTTTTATAGCTGTTGACAATAGCAACTTGATAAAGGAAATGCTAATTCCAATTTATAAAGAATTGGAGATTAAATGGAATCCTCAGACTACTGGTGCGCTTAATGATTATAACAACTCTATTAATTTCAGAAGCTTAATGTCAAAAATATCAGAAAAAATACATGAAAATTATAATGTGCATAAACTATACATTAATTCAGAAATTTTACAAGATTCTAAAAAAAATCAAGCAAAATATATCAGTTAATCTTTTATTTTTTTATTGAAAAAAACTTATATTTTCTAAATAAATTATAATTATTGCGCTACCTGCCAACAGAATACAATATTCCAAGAAAACATTGAAACTGAGCTTTTTATTAAGCTCCGCATCCATTAATCCTGCAGTGAAGTGAAAAAAAATAAGTCCAGCAAGAATTGTAGCAGGTATGCTTAGTACAAAATATTCTACTATGATCCAAAACTCAAGAAAGATTGCGCTGACAGAAATAGCAGCTAGTAAATTTACAATTGGTCGTCTTGCAAAATTAAATAAATAGCTTGTAGAAAGCATAAAAATGCATAATCCTAAAATAATTAGTCGGTCTATTTGATCTATGGTAAATTGTTGAATTGTAGTCAATAACATTACTAAAATGCAATAAATAAATAGAGAGTTAATGAAATCCGACTCTTTTTTATTTTGTATATTTATAAAGTTAAAAATTTTAAATGAGAGAACATAAATTAAGCATGGTGAATATAAAAGAAATATTTGTAAGAAATTAATATTTTTAAAAAATGAAAAAAATAAAAATGGAGTAACTAAAATATATAGTGCTATCACCAATGAAAATGGTAATAAGATTAAATTTTTGTAAATTTGATTTTTTGATAAGTTGCTACATATCACTGAAAAACTAAGACTGCTTATCAGGGCAATAAATGGGAGAGTCCAACTAGTTGAAGGAAAATTGTACATGATGATACTGAATAATATGAACAGAATAGATAAATAAAAAATTAGCTTATTCCAAGATATTAAATTACCAACATTAATTGTCATTGAAATTGGATCTACTTGTTGGTCGTTCATAATTGCTTACCTATTTCTCTTAGGGATTCAATTGATTCATTAATATGTCCTTCACTATTTCTATTTAATAAAACAGCATTTAATCCAATTTTTTTAGGTCCGAGATAATCATTCTCAAAATTATCTCCAACAAAAAGTACATTTTCTGATTGAGCATTTATCTTTGATAATGCCAATTCATAAATCTTTGGATGCGGTTTACGATAACCAATTTGTGCACTTGATATAATGCAATCAAAATATTTATTAATTCCTAAGTGCTTGGTGATATCATTTAAATTCCAAAGATGATTAGAAACTATTCCCATCTGAATATTTTCTTGTGAGAGCGCATTCAAGGTTTCTTCTACATCTTCATAAAGCATATAAAAATTTGCATTTGATTCTAATTCAACAACTCGATCAGCAATTATTTCAATATTCTTCTGCACGCTTAATGCCTCTAATCTATAAATGTGAATTTGCCTTCTTAGCTTAGTATAATTTTCTTTAGAATTAGAATATTCTAAATGTTCTACCCCATCATCCGTAGTCCAGTTCAGCCAAGCATCTTGGACGCTGATTTCATTAACTGATGCTGATTTTGTTGACTCAGAATATTCATTAATTGCCTGTTCATAAAGTTGCCTGTGGCTTGGCTGCATATATGCTAGGGTGCCATCGAAATCAAATAGAATTGCTCTTTTCATTGTTTAGTTTTTCATTTCATTTAAAATTTGTTATGATTTCTTCCATCTTACTCAATTTTTGGTTGTTGTCATATATAAATTCAAATACAATTTTCTTGTTACCCTGCAAAACAACTTTTTCTTTTATACGCATCGTTAAATCCTTGTAGTTAATTTTTTCTAGTCCTCTAATTGTTAAAGTGTTTTTTGACAGCTCGATATATTCGATTTTATTGTGACGCGCATTTATGATTATTGATTGCTTTGTAAGTAAATTAATCATTTCTATTGGAGGCTTGCCATATCTATCTTTTATTTCATCACTTAAATGATTTAGATCTGTATTGTTGTTACATAAGTTGAGTTTTTTATATATGTCAATTTTGATTTCATTTCTTTGTATATAATTATCAGGAATAAAGGCATTAAAATCAAAATCTAGTTTAATTTGTGTGAAAATCACACTATCTTCTGGCTGTTGTTTTTGTTTTTTTGAAATTGCCTCAGACAACATTTGTGTATAGAGTTCTAAGCCTACAGCAGCGATGTGACCACTCTGCGTAGACCCTAAAATATTACCTGCTCCTCTAATTTCTAAATCTTTGAGTGCAATTTGAAATCCTGCACCTAGATTATTTGCATCAAAAATTGTAGATAGTCTTTTTCTTGCATCTGCAGTTAGCTGTTTATTTTTTTTATGAAATAAGTATGCATATCCTTGATTGACTCCTCGCCCAATTCTACCCCTTAATTGATATAGTTGACTTAGACCAAAGTTATCTGCATCATCTACAATGATAGTGTTTACATTTGGATTATCAATTCCAGACTCAATAATTGTCGTACATAATAATATATCAAATTTTTTATTATAAAATTGATTCATTACTTCACTGAGATGATTTTCAAGCATTTGCCCATGAGCTACAGTAATTTTAGCTTCAGGAATTATTTTTTGTAACTCTTCTCTTTTTTGTTCAATGCTATTTACTTTATTGTGTACAAAATAAATTTGTCCATTTCTCATGAGCTCATTTGCTATTGCTCTTTCAATTTGTATTTCTGAATATTCACTAACAAATGTTTGAATGCCACGCCTGCCTTGTGGAGCAGTTTCAATTAATGATAAATCCTTAATACCACCGATTCCCATATACATTGTTCTAGGGATAGGTGTCGCACTCATAGTTAAGCAATCAACTGATAATTTAAATTTTTTAAGTTTTTCTTTATGTATAACTCCAAATTTTTGTTCTTCATCGATAATAATTAATCCTAAATTATTAAAATCTAGATCTGAAGAAAGCATTTTATGCGTACCAATTAGAATATCGATTTGATTGTTTTTTACTTTTTCAATAACTTCTTTTACTTCTTTTATTTTTTTTAGCCTTGATAATGACTCAATGTTTACTGGGAAAGCAGCTAATCTTTGAGTAAAAGTTCTTAAATGTTGCTCTGCTAAAACAGTTGTCGGGACTAATATTGCTACTTGAAAGCCGTCTTGAATTGCTTTAAATGCAGCTCTAAGAGCAACTTCTGTTTTACCAAAACCCACATCTCCACAAATTAATCGATCCATAGGTGCTGTTGACTCCATGTCTGTTTTGACATCAGCAATAGCTTTTTTCTGATCATCAGTCTCTTCATATTCAAAAGATAATTCAAGATTCTTTTGCCATTCATTATCTTTAGAAAATTTATGACCCTTAACTTTCTTTCTTGAAGAATAGATATAAATTAATTGATTTGCCAGAACATCAATTGAGTTGTATGCTTTTTTCTTTATCTTAATCCATCTATTTGAATTAAGCGAACTAAGCTTAGGGGCAAAGGATGAAGATGCTATATATTTTGTTATTTTTTTCGTGTTTATTGTAGGCAAATATAACTTATCGTTTTCTGCAAATTGAAGATATATATATTCTTCATTTTTATTATCGACTTTCCTTTTTACTAAGCCTTGATATCTTGCAATGCCATAATCTTCATGCACGACAAAGTCGCCTTCTTTAAATGACTCTATAATATTGATCAGTTTTTTTTGGGATAATCTGCGTACTTTCTTGACGCCAAATATTTCTTTATCAGTGAATATATTAATTATTTCTTTTTCAGTTTCAATAATATATCCTTCATTTAACGCGCCCTGAATAAGATTTATTTTTTCTATGCTTAATTGTGTCTCTAATGCAGTACGAACTTTTAACTCGCAATCATGTTCATAGAAAATTTCAGCAAGTCTCTGAGCCTGCTGACTAATAATGATAGTAGTTTCATTTGAAAAACTTTTTGCCAATATCTTTTGAGCGAATTCATTCATATTTTCAAAAAAAACATCTTGTTCATGTATGGCAATTCTTTTTTTATTTTTTCCTTCTAATGCCCATCTATCTAGAGATATTTGGTTGTTAAACTGCGAAGTTATTTTGTTATATTCTTTTAATGAAATATTTGGATTGGCAATTTTAATTTTATGTTCCTTTAAAAAATTTGATTGGCCCATAGCATGAGCTATATTAACTTCATTTTCATTAATTTGATTGATGATTTCTGCAGGCTCATTAATGACTAGTAAAAAATCTTTATTAATGTGATCTAGAATCGTGCTTTCAGAAAAAGATGGTCCTAAGATTTCCGGTATCTCAGTTAGCAATTTTTTATATCGGTAATTTTTTTTAGCTTGTATTGTATCTTCTGAAAAAATCCATTCTTTAGCAGGATATATGCTTATTTCATCAATGTGTTTTACTGTTCTCTGTGACTTGATATCAAAAGTTCTTAATGACTTAATTTGACTTTCATCAAATTCAATGCGCAGTGCTTCTCTATGATTTATTGGGAATACATCAACTACACCACCTCTTTTGGTAAATTGACCAATATTATTTACAATATTCGTTGAAGAGTAACCAACTAGAATTAATTTTTCAATTAATTCTATTATATCAATATCTAAATTGACTGATAAATCAATGATATGAATAGAAAGCTCTTTTTTGGTGATTGTTTTTTGCACTGCACTTTGACAAGACAAAATAATAATTTTTTCGGATTTACTATTTATGTTAATTTCAGCAATAGATTTTAATTTTTCTGATACTAATTCATTGGACAATTGGTTTGGTTCAAAAATTAAATTTGTATTTTCTGAACATAAAATGATCTCTTTATTGGAGTAATATTTTATTGATTCATAGGTTTCTTGAGCAATATTCTGATTACTTACAATAATTACAATATTTTTTTTGTAATGCAAATTTAACAAAGGATACAAGATATTTTTCCCTGTATCTGGAGTCCCAATAGTGTATCTGGCTCTATCCAGATCCATTGTCTTAAAATATTTTTGTTTTGCTAGTAATTTTACTAAACCATACAGTTTCAAAGTAGCAACCTTGTAATTCTATTGATTTAAACCGTTATATTTATTCATTGCAAAATCAATTCCGAATTCAATAATTGTATCGATTGATAAAATCGCTTGATCTAGAATTTTATTTATATTTCCCTCTTCTTCTTTTGGAGGCTTACTTAAAACCCATTTTGATATTTCTTCTGGTTCAAAACTTGGCTTGTCATTAATATTTGGCCTGTCAACTCCAATTCTAATTCTTATCAGCGACTCATCATTTAAGTAATTAAATAATGATTTGATTCCATTATTGCCACCATGACTTTTACTTTTCTGAATTAAAAATTTGCCTGCATTAATATCAATATCATCTGCAATCAAAATGATTTTATCGTTTTGTATGCCTTCCTTATTGATGAGATTATAATAGCTTTTCCCACTATTGTTAAGAAATTCCGTAGATTGTAAACAAAAAATTTGTCTCTCTTGTATTTTCATTGATGCAACTAAAAGATTATTTTGTTTTTTAAATTTTGTATTATATTTGTCAACATACATACTGACAATTTTTTGGCCGATGTTATGCCTTGAATCAATATAAGCAGGCCCCGGGTTACCTAGGCCAATTACTGCATATGTATCTTTATTATTTTTCATTAATAAGATTATAGGTTAATTCAATAAATAGATGGCATTACATATTAAAAACCTTTTTCCAATAATTCGATATGCATAGTTTAATTTACTTGGTATCATAATATTGTTTTTATTAAGGACAAATAAATTGCATAAAATTATCAACACAGCTCTTCAGGAAAAAAGATATTTATTAAATGAAATTGAGTCAAAGAATTTGGTCAAATCATATAAGATTCCTGTTGTATCAACAAAATTAGCTACTAGTGCTAAAGAAGCAAGAGAAATTGCCTCTAAATTAAAATTTCCATTAGTAATGAAAATTGTTTCAAATGATATTTCTCACAAATCCGATGTTGGTGGAGTAGTTTTAGATATAAGTAACTTGAAAGAAGTAGATCGTAATTATAAGTCTATGATGAAAGCAGTGAAAAAAATTAATAAACATGCAGTCATACAAGGTATTGCAGTTCAGCCAATGGTCAATGATGGTATTGAATTGGTAATAGGTGTTACTACTGATAAACAATTTGGACCAGTATTAATGTTTGGATTAGGCGGAGTCTTTGTAGAATTCATGAAGGATGTATCATTTAAATTAATTCCTTTGAGAAAAATTGATGCAAAAAATATTTTGTCTGAAATACAATCAAAAGACATACTTATGGGGGCTAGAGGTTTTCCAAAAATCGATTTAATTAAATTACAGAATTTAATTTTGAATGTATCAAAATTTGTTCAAGACAACCCAGAGATTGAGGAAGTTGATCTTAATCCAGTCATTGCTAATAGTAAAGAAATGCTTGCAGTCGATGCGCGTATTGTTTTAAAGCAGCAGGTAATACAGTGAAAATCAATCCTAAAAAATTAAAAAGAATGCTAAATCCAAAAACGGTTGTTGTAGTCGGTGAAAAAGGCCCAAACTATCAATTTTTATCTTCCCAGTTAGATTTCAAAGGAAATTTGTATTCTGTGCAAATTGATAAAAATGAAATCCCAGGAATAAAAAAATTAGGCGTGAAAAATTTTTCATCATTAGATGATATTCCCGGCCAAATTGATTTACTGATAGTAGCAGTACCACGGCAGATTGCTCCATTTATTGCTCAACAAGCAATCAAGAGAAACGTGCAGGGTATTCATTTTTTTACTGCTGGCTTTGAAGAAACAAAAGAAAAAATTGGTATTGATTTACAAAAACAACTAATTGCTCTTATGAATCAAACTGATATTCCTGTCATTGGACCAAATTGTATGGGCATATATAATAAGAATATTTCATTAAGATTTCACCCAGCGCAAAATATAGCTGAAAATAAACCAAATATAACAAATCATAATCTATCTTTTTTATCACAAAGTGGTACGCATGGAGTGAATGTAACGGTTGGTGCTCAAAGAAATGGCATTAATGTTGCTCGAGCAATATCATTTGGCAATGCATTATTTGTCAATGAATGTGATTTGCTAGAGTATTTAATAACAGATAAACAGACAGACATCATTGCCTTTTATTTAGAAGGCGTTAAAGATGGGGCAAGGTTTATTAATCTAATTAAAAAATCTAACAAGCCAGTTTTAATATGGAAGGGTGGGAGAAATAATGCTGGTGCGCGAGCTGTGGCATCTCATACTGCTTCCATGGCATCTAACTATGTTATCTGGCAAAAATTGATAGAAGATGCTGGAGGCATTAACGTAACTTCTTTAGATGAATTAACAAATGTGGCAATGTTATTAAATTATAAAAAATATAAGATTGGAGAATCTTTAGCGCTCATTACAATGACTGGTGGCCAGTCAGTTGCAATTACAGATGCTTTTGAAGATCAAGGATTTGTTATACCTCAGCTTACGAGACAATCTTACAAAAAATTGTCTGATTTTTTTAATGTTATTGGTGGTTCATATCGAAATCCATTTGATGCAGGTTCTACCATTGGTAATGATGTAGATAATTTGCAAAAAATTCTCAGGATTATTGGTAAAGATAAGAATATTACTGGTTCTTTAGTTATAGACATGAACACAAGAATATATACAGAATCTAAAAAGCAATATATTCAATTTCTCGATGCACTAAATCAATTTAAAGCGACTTATAAAATGCCAGTTATAATTGTCATACATGCTTTAACCAGTACTATTATGATGACGGATAATGAAAATATTACTCGTGAAGCTGTTTCTCGAGAAGTTACTCAGCTTGCTGTTGATAGGGGCTTACCGGTTTTTACTAGTTTCAATGCTGCAGCAAGAGCAATGAGGCTTTCAGTCTCACATTAATATATAAGTTTTTTCAAGAAATAATTGTTATATTGTATAAGCAATTGCCTTTCCTGTAAAAATATTTTTGTATATCCTAAACATAGTTTTATTACTAGATGGACGAAAATTATGGCAGAACAAGCTTTTGATGACTACCTTGATCTTGTGCAAGCTTCACGAGAAATTGGAATTCATCCGCAAAGTCTTCGACGTTTAATTAAAAAAAATCGTATTCCAGCAACTATGTTTGCAGGGAAATATTTAATTAAGCGTGATAAGTTAGCAATTTTTAAATCTAATTATGATCCAAGGCCTGGCAGGAAACATCTAGGAACTTTATTATAGTTCTTTAGTCTTGCTTGCTTTTTTCAATGTAGTCCTGCAATTGTCCGTATTCTTTATTAGATATTTTTTGAGTTTCCTTTAAATACATAGCAATCGTTTCTAGGTTAATAATCGAATGCATTTTGACGCCACTTGAACTTAATAGCTTCGAAGAGCCTTCTGCTCTATCAATAAGAGTAATCGCATTTTTAACATATAGGCCATTATATCTTAAAGTTTCAATACAATTATTTACTGAATTTCCTCCTGTTGCTAGATCGTCAATTATTAGAACAGTTTGCCCAGGCAAGTAACTTCCTTCTATTTGTTGAACATCTTCAACACTTGTATTAAGATTTTTTCTTACATAAATTGTAGATTGTCCTTTTTCTAGACCTAGTGCAGTAGCGAGAATAAGTCCTCCTACTGGTACACCAGCAATAATATCAAAATTATCTATGCTCTCGTCTCTGCGTGACTTAATAAGCTCGATTTCATTATTTAAAAGATTGACAATTTTCTTTAATGGCCCTGGGCGTAATAGTGGTATTTTTGTATTTATATATATTGGTGAATTAACTACCGTATTTCCCAAATTAAATATACCTAATTCAATTGCACCTAAGTCCCATAACAAATCTACTAACCATAACTTTCCTTGATCGCTTTCTTGCTTCATGATTATTTCCTTTATTCATTAACCATATTGGGCGGTTTGCGTCCTGCGTTCAATTCAATAAGATTTTTTATAGCTAGTGAAGCCATTGCTAATCTAGTTTTTTTGGTAGCGCTACCAAGATGCGGTGAAATGAAAACATTTTGCATTTTTAATAATTCTGATGTAGCAGGCAGAGGTTCTGGATCTGTTACATCTAATGCTGCTCCACCGATGATTTTTCTTTTAATTGCATTCTCAAGATCCAATTGATTAATTATTTGCCCTCTTGATGTATTGATTAACACAGCATCATTTTTCATCATCGTAAAGTGATCCATATTTAAAATTTTTTTTGTTTCTTTATTGAGTGACAAATGAATTGAAATAAAGTCTGCATTTATTAATAAATTTTCTAAATTAACAAAATTTCCAGGAAAATTTTTTTTAGTTTTTTTGCCATAATAAATAACTTGCATATTTAAACTCTTAGCAATTTTTGCCACTTCGCGTCCTATTTTACCTGGGCCAATGATACCAAGCGTTGAATTATCTAAATCTTTTCCTAGCATCCAGCTAGGATGCCATGGCCCCCATTCGTTATTTCTAATCGCCAGATTTCCTTCTTGTAATCGTTTAGCCATCATAAAAATTAATGCTATTGTTAGTTCTGCAGTAGATTTTGTTAAAACATCAGGAGTATTTGTAACTTTGACTGAGGATCTATTTGCTGCTTGAATGTCAATATTGTCATATCCTACTGCCATATTTGCAATAATTTTAAGAGAAGGATTATCAGATATTATATCTGAGTCTATTGTTTCTGTAAGCATAGTCAATAAACCCCAGCAACCTTGAGCTCGTGCTTTTAAAATTTTCTTTTGAAGGAGGATTTTTTCCTTTCCAAATATCAACAATAAAAAACTTTTCAAGTTTTTTGACTAACTCTTCATTAGGAAGCTGCCTTGTAACAAAAATTTTGTTCATAAAAAAATAATTCCTTTTTCTTTACTTTTTATTTTTATTTAAATATCCTAGAATTTCAACATACTAATTAAATTAAGGGATCATAATTATGACAGATCAAGAAAATAATGTATTTAAAGTAATTGACGTACATGAAGCAAAGTCTATGATTGATACTCAGGATGTACAAATTATTGATAGCAGGGAAGTCGATGAACATGAATCAGGACATGTTCCTGATTCCATAAATATTCCACACATGGAAACGTTCAATAGAATTTCAGAGATTGATACTGATAAGCCTGTTTTATTCATTTGTAAAGCAGGTCAACGTTCTGCAGTAGCTGCAGAGTTTGCTTTTGCGGCAGGGCTTACCAATGATTTATATAATGTCGATGGCGGCCATGATGCTTGGGAAGAATCTGGTTACCCAATGAGCTAATGTTAATTTAGATTCGAAGACTCTGATTTTAGTTTTCTAATTTTTTCCTTAGCTTCTTTTTCTGCATAGGAAAGTATAGTTTTCATTATTGGTTTCACTGCATTTAGTCGATTCATTGAATCTAACTCCTCGAGAATTTTTTGTAATTTTTTTTTGTCCCAAAACGTAATGGCTTTAACTGCAATACTATCAGCTAGCTCTCCAGGTTGCGTAGGTATCGTTTTATCAATAGCAAAACTGCCACTAGCAATTTCGCTAAATTGCACAAACTCTTTATATGCTTTGGAAATGTCTAAAAAAATACTTTCATCAAAAGAATTTACCTCATCCAATAATTTAATATTTGCGGTAAGATAAGGTTCTTCAGAAATGATATCTAATATTTCAAATCTCTGAATGCCAATTGTCTCTACTAAAATCATTCCTGTTCTATCAAAAAGAGTTTTATTTATTTTTGCAGTTGTACCAATTCTATATATTTCTGGTAGTACTTCGCCTACTTCATTTCCAGATTTTATCGATACAACTCCAAAATGCTCATTATTATCAATACATTCATTGAATCAACTGCATATATCGTTCCTCAAAGATTTGCAATGGAAGAGTCATCTTTGGAAATAAAACTGTTGATAACGGGAAAAGCCTTAGAGTGGTCATATTATGCCTTGAAGTTTTCAGCTACTAGAATTTAGTTGCAGTTCATTTTTTTCGTCATGTTCTTGATTTAAAAATTCTAAAACCGCAGCTTGGTCATAATATTGAGGAATAAAAATTGTGCCTGGAGCAATTCTATCTGTAAGATCTATCTCAATTTTTAGCTGAGCGTTGTCTTGATTAATTATAATTTTCGATTCGTTACTTAATCCAATTCTTTCGGCATCTTGTAAATTAATCATAGCTTTCTGCTCTCGTTCCATTGGATCAGCATTTAATGCATTGATTGATGTTAATTCACGTGATGTAAATAGAGTTTTGCCAGCCAATATAGTCATTCCTGATGGAATTGTTTCTTTCTTGGTTTCTTTTGAGTGAAGCCTTGTAGTTAAATCTTGTTCTCCAATCGTTTTAGAAATACCTGAAATCATATTTGGATATTTTGCATAATTTTTATTTAAACTCCTAATATATTCTTCTAGATTAATTTTTTGATCTTTATTAGAGATTTTATTGCTTAGACTATTGATAAAATCATATAAATTTTTATCAGTATTTTTTGTTTCGAATAAATCTTCTTGATTAAAGTTGTGTTTAAAAAAATAACTGCTGACATTTGTTGTTGATCCAGACTTCATGTAGAAGGGTTTGTCAGGAATCAGGTATGTTGCATATTCACTTAAACTTGATTGTACGGAATCAATCACTATAAGATTTTCTAACATTGGTAATGCTTTTTTTAATTTCTGTTGATCTGCTGCTCGTATTAATGGATTATCTGCATGAATAATTAAACATTTTATCTCTTGATTGATAATTGCATCAATCATTTCATAAAAAGTTTTGCCTCCTTTTTGTGGTTTTATTTTCATATCATCAAGTCCAACAATATTAGCTTCATTTGGAAGATAATATAATGATTGCGAAGCTTGTTCACCGCAGATTATACTTGCTAAGTTACCAATTCTTTTTGCTTGATCAATTAAAATATTTTTTGTATTACTCATGTAATAATTTGGATGTGCGTAAATGATTGATGCTTCATCTGAGTCATTTTGATCTGATATATATAATTTAATTAATTCTATAGCTTTATTAAATTCTTTTTGATCAATGTGACTTAAATCATCTAAAGAGTTAATTCCATTTTGCATTTTAATTGCATTATTGACTTTTTCAATTAATGCAGCTTCTTCTCCTGATTTAATTTGTATCCAGCTCTTTGCAAATGGCACTAATTCATTCCATTTAGGAGAGATTACAATTAAATTTGCATTGTTATCAACAACTGCGTCTTTAATTCGCAATGATGTAATTTGATGAGATTCCTCAAGATCGGTAGCTATTGCAATGATTAATTTTGAATTGGTAATATTCTTTGTATCAGAACTCAATTTTCGAACTTTGGATACCTTTTCCCATGTTTCTATAACTGCTCTATAATTTTCTCCATCAATATAATCTAAATTATTTGTACCTATTATCTTGTTAGCAAGAAAATTTAATAGTGCTGCATCTTCATTTGTCGAAAATGGTGAGGCAGCTATTCCGATAGAGTTAGGTCCATAATTTGTTATAGTTGAAGATAAATCCCTTGATACCTCATCAATGATTTCCTCAAAATTACGAGTGTGAAAAGTACCTTTTTGTTTTTTCATGGGATTGGCTAATCTATCTTTTATGTTTATTTCCGAGTAGCCAAATCTACCTCTAACGCAAATTTGATTTTGACTTGTTTTATTGATTTCAACAGGTCGAACTATGACAGGTTCTCCTTTATCAGCGATACCATAAGAAATAGTACAATTCATCGCACAGCCATTACAAACTGAATTCGACCAATCAGTTGCCAGACCACTCCATTTATTGGGCTTTTCCATTAACGTTGCAGTAGGGCATACATCTATGCATGCACCACAAAAGTCACAATTAGATTCGTGAACTGCTCCACCTGCACCAAATGCTATTTGTGTCTCAAAACCTTTTCCTGCTAAAGAAATTGCTCCAGTGTGTCTTATATCTGCGCAAGCCCTTACACATCTTGTACAAAGAATACACATTTGTGGATCAAATTCTAAAAATGGGTTAGCCCTGTCTGGTTTTGGTGGGGGTGTTTCATAATAAGATCGATCTTCTCCAACCCATGGTTCTTGCCATTCACCTAAATCAACAAGTTCTGTAGCTGTTTGTAATTCACATCTGTAGTTTTTTGCACAGGTTAAACATCGATGTGTTACTACATCATCTCGAAGGCAAATTTCTCCTGGTTGACAGTGAACCCTCCTATGACAAGTTAAGCATCTATCTGGATGATTAGTTGTAATGAAAGACATAACTGATTGTCTAATTTCTTTTGCTTGCGATGATTCTGTATTAACTACCATGCCTTCTGCAATTGATGTTGTACAGGATAATTGCATTGAGGTTGGTTTAGCATCTTTAATTTCGACTACACAAGTTCTGCATCCAGCATAGGGATCCAGGCCATCGATATAACATAGATTTGTGATTGGGAAACCATTTTCTTTTAATACTTCAACAAGGGGTTTTCCTGCCTCAGCATCAATATTTGTACCATTAACAGTTATATTTACCAATGAATTTACTCCACTAACTTTTTTTTATCGGTAAGTGGTGAGGACCTATGGGTCCATTTTTACCAGCAGGATTGACTCTTGATCGAGCAGTGGGAATATTAGTGATAGGCGGGTCAATGCTTTCTTGATCTTGACCATTAGGATAAAGTCCATTCGTTTCTACTAAATATTCTCTAGATTCCTTTGCAAGAGATTCTTTATTTCTGTACATTTCTTCAAACGTGAAAACAGCATCATTGTATCTACCGCCTGACTGAATTGCTTGATAAGGGCATGCTTCCGTACATAATCCGCAGTACATACAAATTCTAAAATCTATTTCATATCTATCTATGTTTAATGTGCCGTCATCTCGAGGTGAAGTTTCGACTAAAATACATCCATCTGGACATGCTTGTGCGCATGTTGAACAACCAGTGCATCTTTCTTCAAACCATAGTAAATTTGTACGCGCTCTAGTAGGGACATTTCTGCTTTGCTCAGGATATTCAACTGTAATAGGCGGTCTGAATAAATGCTTAAGAGTAACTAACATTGATCTTAGTATGCCAGTGCCATAAATCATATAATTTCCTAATCAATGACTAAAAAAATTCTAGCATATAATTGTGTTGAAAAATTTAAATTATAATAATATATTTTTTTCTTTCAACTTTTAAATTGTTTCATAGCATTTCGATAATCTGATATATTATTTAAATTAATATTTAGTAACGGGGAATTCACTTCAATAGTTTTAACATCAAGATTTTTAATTATATCTCTAAGACTTGTATTGTCATTTTGTATATCGAGAAATTTACTCGCTTGATCAATATGTAAAATGATTGGATGACGATTTTTATTTTCAAAAAAAGGCTGGATAACTTCAAAGTTTTTTTGCGTATGAGCAAAATTCATCATATCAATAAGAATTTTTTCAGTAATAGGTTGGTCGACATTTTGTATTAAAAAGTTATCTATTGGTGTTTTTTTGTTTTCAGATAAAATTGCCTGAATTCCACATAATATAGATGTGCTTCTGCCTTTTTCCCAGTCATGATTAATAATGATATTGACGCCTGAATCTTTAATTTTTTCTGCAATATTGGAATATTGGCTCCCAACGATGACAAAAATTTTTTTTATACCAGCACTATTGAAGCATTCAATTTCCCATTCAATAAGTGTTTTCTCTTTCCAAGGCAAAAGTGCCTTTTGTTGTTTCATTCTTGAAGATTGACCAGCTGCTAAAATTAATCCTGCAGTTATCATTTTATCTTCGCAATTTGGAGATTTTTGATTGCTTCTATGAATAAAGCAGATGCATGATTTTTATTAGCCGGCAAGCCGCCAACTCCTTCTTGTAATTCTGATGAGTTAATGATTTTAATTTCATTCATCGGTTTTCCAATTATATGCTCAGTACCATATGAGGCAATTGCAATAGTGGAGGCACATCCACTTGTTAAAAACTTTGCATCAACAATGATATTATTTTTATCAATACTAATAAAGAGCTGTAATTCGTCTCCGCATACCGGATTTGATACTTCAGATTTCAAATCTGCTGATTCAATGATTCCCGTATGCTCTCGTTGATGAAAATATTTCATGAACGTTTTACTATAAGACTCTTCCATGAGTATTTACCTTAATTCTATATTGTTGCTGATATATTCAAATACGTTAATAAAATCATTGATATTATCTGGTTGATAAAAAAGATTTGAGTAAATTATTTCACATTGCTTATTGAAAATGATAATACTTCTGTTTGCTCTTTTTTGTTCATCGTTGTAAATATTTAATTCTTTTGCAATTACACCCCCGTCATCACTAGCAACTTCAAATGGAAGACCATTTAATTGTTTTGCAAACTTCGAAATATCTTTAATAGAATCCGTAGATACTGCGTATGTGACAATATCAAATTCATTAATATTTTTAAAGTCTTCTTTGAATGATAAAAGCTGCTTAGTGCACAATGGAGTATTGTATTCAGAAAAATAAATTAGTAATACATTGCTTGTTTTTGTAAGTTCTTCTAGAGTCATTTCCCCATGTAGAGTTGTTAGATTGCCAAATTTCATTCTTAGCTAACCTTTCATATAAAGTAGATTGTTCGTAGGAACATTTTTACCTGCAATTTGAACTTTCATTTTACCTAGTTGTTCGGGTTCTAGTAATTTTGAAAGCGCTTGATTAGTTTTAAAATAACGTGCTGAATTATTAAAATCGATTTTGTCTTCTTTTTTTATCAATTCAAAAATACCTAAATTGATTAGACTTTGCCATTGAGACGTCAATGCATTGACCTTAAATTGTTTTTCTTCCAAGCCTTTTTTTAGTATTGTAAAATTTACATCAGCTGTTATATCAACATTACCTGGATCATCGAGTGGATGAGTTAACATATGATTTGTAATTGCCTTGAAAGTGCCTTCTTTATTCCATTCTTGTAATAAATTTTCAGCTAAATCACCGTAATCAATAGTAATAATATAGCCAGAATTCAATAATTCTGCAATTTTTTGAGAAGCTTCATATGCTTGCGGTGTAATCTCAACAATGCAGCCTTCAAATAAAGTAATTTCCATGTTGTTTATAAAATCAATTATTTTTTTATCACTCAAAATTTCTTCTTTGAAAATCAACTCATTGTTATCTGATAATGATACAAAGATTTCATAGATATTTTTTTTATGCTTTTTAATTAAATGAAAAGGTAGACAATCAAAGAATTCGTTAGAAATGACTATTGCATCACTTTTTGTTTTTTTGTTTAAAAATTCACTTAACGTTGAAAAACTAGCATTAATTTCATAAGTATCTAATATTTTTTTTTGCTGGTCTAATCTTTTTTGACTTACATCTAATAGTATTATTTCAGCGGCATCATAAAGCTCGTTATTTTGACTTTTTATCCATGTACATATATTTGCCATAAATATAGCAGAGCCAGCACCAATTTCAATGATTTGAATTTTTTTTGGTTTATTCATTTTTCCCCAACATTCATTTATTTGCTTTGCCCATAAATAACCAAAAACAGGGTGCACTTCTGGTGAAGTTTGGTAGTCGCCTTTTTGATCCCAAGAAAGATGTTTAGAAGAGTAGTATCCAAAATTTTCATTTGTCATGCAAGTTGACATAAAATTAGCAAAATTGATTTTTCCTTTATTAGATTCAATAAGCTTTTTAATAACCTTTGTTATTGGAGTATCAAACGCAAGTTGTGACATTTATCTAATCCATATTTACTTTTTTATTTTTTTGATGATATAAAGAAAAACCTTCAAAGAATATTACTTTTAATACTATTGATAGCATAATTAAAGCGCTTCCAAAAACAAATATATCTGATTCGTTCATATAGAAGCCCATTATTGGGACTAATATTACTGCTATATTGCCACCAAATCGTCGTGATTTTACTACAATTGCTGTAATCAATCCTGTCATGCATGCAATACCGGAAGCGAATGGCATGAGGGCTAACACTGCCCCTCCGGCAGTTGCTACGCCATTGCCACCTTTAAATTTTAAAAATGGAGTAAAATCATGACCAGCTATAGCAGTTAAGCCAGCAAGCACTGCTAACGTTTCGTTAGGGGAGTATAACTTAGCTATTGAAACAGCTATAATTCCTTTTAATATATCAATGGTGCCTACAAAATAAGCATATCGTTTACCAAAATTATCTAAGACATTCATCATGCCTGGATTGCCACTACCAATTCTTCGAATATCTTTTTGAAATATTCTTTTTACTAGTATATAAGCTGTTGGGAATGAACCCAGAAAAAAACAGATTGCTAATATCAACAATAAATCCATAATTCCCCTTTATGTGGTAATTTTATTGTAGCATCATATTACTAAATAATAATAATATGTTTGACATATCAAATAAATTAAGTTTTTCTCATGAAAATCCTTGGTCTCATGACTCAACATTTTAATTTTTATGGTTGGGTAATAGTAGCTGCATGTACGACAGCTGCATACTCTGCAGTTGTTTTTTATAATCCTATTCTTGGAGTTTTTGTAAATATTTTTCAAGATGAATTCCAATGGAAAATGTCAGAAATTGCTTTAGCAATTACTATTGGTAGTATTGGAGCAGCTATCCTTGCTCCAATAACTGGGATTGCATTAGACAAGTGGGGCGGACGCTGGGTAATTGCTGGTTCATCAATAATCATGTTTTTTTGTTTAATTTTTCTTGCCTCATTAAATCACTTATGGCAACTTTATGTTTTTTATGCTATCGGTCGTTCTCTTACATTTGGCATGACATCTGGTGCGTATATTGCCGTAAATAATTGGTTTATAAAAAAACGTGGCCTTACAGTGGGTATTGTTGCTGCTGGAACGAGAGTAGCAATGGGGACTATACCAATACTGCTTGCACTAATTATTGGTATTAGCGGATCTTGGAGGATAGGCTGGTACAGCCTTGCTGTGTTAGTTGTTTTTTTAGGTATTGTCCCATCACTATTATTTATACGAAAACGACCTGAAGACATGGGGTTACTGCCTGATGGATTAGATAGCAATGATCAATCTGAAAATCATAATGAAGAGTTTTCATTAGAGATGGATTTTTCAGTTAAGCAAGCTTTACGAACACGAGCATTTTGGTTTATTGGGTTAGGAGTTGGCCTAGGTTTATTTGGCCAAGGTTCTGTAAATTTTTTACAAATACCTCATTTAATAGATCGTGGCTTATCACTAACTCAATCGACTGTAGTGGTCAGTGTTTTTTCAATAACTGCTTCTGTTGGAGGTATTTTTGCTGGAGTGTTAAGTAGCAAGATTAGAATGCGTTGGGTCCAAGCTTTTTCCATGTTAGGGATGAGTTTTGGAATTTTACTGTTGATTAATGCAAATAGTTTTTTAGACGGCATTATTTATGGATTAGTGTATGGTACATTTTTTGGTTCTAATTTTACTATGCTTCAGTCTATTTATGCAGATTATTTTGGCAGAAGAGAAATTGGCGCCATTCAGGGGTGGAGCAGGCCTGTACAATTATCTATGAATGCTTTGGGACCATTTTTAGGAGGTCTTTGGTATGACCAAACATCTTCTTTTACTGATCCATTTACTTTATATTCAATCTTATTCATAGTTGCTGCAATTTCTTTTGGTTTAGCACGATATCCAAAAAGATAGATTGAATCTCTTATTATTCACGAAATATATAAAAATATTAATAAATGCTTAAATGTATTGACACTTTAGCAATTATTTGATTATATTCCCAAATAAGGTAATTTTGATTGATTGGATCATTAGTGAAAAAATATTGTGACTCTGAATCACTTGCTGAATTTTTAGGTGCTTTCACTTTGTTATTTGTCGGTGCTGGTTTTGTGGTTGTGTCAGGTGGTGCAAATATTGTTGGAGTAGCATTAGCACATGGACTTGCTATCGCCACAATGGTTGCAGCTTTTGGCTATATTTCTGGAGCAGTATTTAATCCTGCGCTAACGATTGCATTATGGTCCATAGGAAAACTTGATGGGTTAAAGTCAATTAAATATATTGTTTCACAATTAAGTGGTGCAATTGTTGGTTTTTTGGCAGTGAAAATGTTGCTTTTAAGAGAGGCTTCCATGGCAAACTTAGCAGTTCCTGCACTTAATGATGCTCTTTCTATGGTTGAAGGAGTATTTATCGAAGCAATCTTAACTTTCTTTCTAATGATTGTGATTCTTTCTGTTATTGATGAGAATGGGCCATCTCAGATTGCAGGCTTAATTATTGGTCTTGTTATCGCAATGGATATTTTTGCTGGCGGTGCATTAACTGGAGCTGCAATGAATCCAGCTCGTGCATTCGGTCCAGCTTTATTGGAAGGGAATTGGGACAATCATATTGTTTATTGGGTTGGCCCAATCCTAGGAGCAGTTGTTGCTGCTTTAGCACATAAATATGTGCTTGATAAGAAATAACTGGGGGTACATTTAGAAACTAATGTCTGCTGCATTTGAAACCCCCGCCGCATGGTAGATATTAGTTAGAGAGGATGGCTTAGGTCATCCTCTCGTTTTTTTATTTATCTTTTGCCCGTTGAGCCATGTCCATCGATACCTCGCTTTGTATTATCCAGCTTAGTAACTTCATTCCAGGTAAATGGTTGATTTTTTGAAACAACTAATTGTGCTATTCTTTCACCATGTTTTATTTCATAACTTCCTAATGTAGACAAGCAAAATAGCGTTACAAATATTTCACCTCTATAGTCAGCATCAATAGTTCCAAATCCAGCAATAAGCCCCTTCAGAGTTAATCCTGAGCGTGGTCGAATTTGTACATCGAGACCTTCAGGTATTGACAGGCTAATGCCTGTAGGGATTAATTGCGGGGTCTCATCAACTAAGATGGATTGTGACTCTAAACACGCACATAAATCATATCCTGTCGCAAGATTAGATTGCCGAACAGGAATTGATGCATTTTCACGTATTTTTACTATGTCAATTTTGTTTTGCATATTGGTGATACTTTTTTTATATTATTGTAGGCTTTCGATTATGAGGAAGTTTTTTCCAACCCTTTACCTGATTTTGGGGTTAAAACCTCTATAGGATAAATCTCCCTCTTTAACATTTCGCGAGGCGGGTCAATATATATTGCACCCCATCCACAAACTTGCTCACATAATCTACATCCAACACATTTTTTCGGCTCTACTTCAGCAATTCCAAAATAGTCTTTGGTGCTGTTGGGTGTATCAGTCAAGGTAAGTGCTTCAAAGGGGCATATGTTCATACATAATTCACAACCAGAACCGATGCAATTATCAGAAATAACATGTGCTAATGGCAATTCTTTTCTCGGAAAAGTTCTTGCAAGATCACCAAACTCATCTAAGATAGCTTCTGGAGGGCATACGGCACCACATGCACCGCAATCAATACATAACTCTGCATCAATAATATGCAATTCGTTTCTGAGTCCAGTTATAGCTTCAACTGGACACTTTTTTGTACATGCAGTACAACCAATACAGTTTTCTACAATTGAGTAAGCCATTTTTCCCTTTCAAAGAAGAGTATTATTTATGTTAAAATTATCTTATATGAGTATAATCATAAATAGATTAACCATAAATTAATTATAAATTAAAATTGATTATTAAATAAAGTTAGAAATTATTTTTTTTATGAATGGAGTTTTAATTGTCCAATCAGCCTTCGATAGGTGCTCACGTTTCATCAAGTGGCGGTTTAATTAATGCGATAAAGAATGCAAAATTAATTGAAGCGGATTCATTTCAAATTTTTCCCGGACCACCACAAATGTGGCGTCATACACAATATACGAATGAAGCAATTGATGATTTTATTAAGTTAAGAGCGCAGAGTGCAATAAACGAAATTTGGATTCATAACATATACTTAGCAAATATGGCTGCAGATGGAGATGAGCATTTAGAAAAATCAATCAATTCAGTTAAAGATGCACTTATTTTAGCAAGTAAGATTGGTGCAGAAGGAGTAGTTTTACATACCGGCTCGCATAAAGGCAAAGGATTTAATAAGGTGCAACGTAAGGTAATTAGTTCAATCAAGAATGTTTTAAAAGATGCTCCTAAAGATACAAAATTAGCCTTAGAAAATGCTGCAGGCCAAGGAGGTTCGATAGGCAGTGATTTTGAGGAACTTTTTTATTTAATTGATCGCATCAATGATCAAAGATTAGGTGTCTGCTTAGATACTTGCCATGCATTTGCTGCTGGATACGATCTTAGAAAAAAAGATATAATTGCAAAAATTGTTCAAGATTTTTCACAGTCAATTTCTATAGAAAAATTATTTGTTTTCCATGCAAATGATTCTTTAATGGAGCTTGGTAGCCAAAAAGACAGGCATGACAATATTGGCGAAGGACATATTGGAGTCAAAGGATTCAAGCATTTATTGAATAATAAGAATTTTAAAAATTTAAGCTTTATTTTAGAAGTACCAGGTTTTCCTAGTGAAGACAAGAAAAGCAAAGGTCCAGATTTAGAAAATGTACAAAGGTTAAAAAATTTATTATAAGTTGATTTAATTACGAATTTCTCTAGGATGACCTGATAGACTTAGACATTCATCTTCCCAATGTAACAACTCTTCAAGAATATTTTCATTGAGACCTGTTTTTTCAATTGGAACTTCTTCTTTTCGTAATTCTTCAAGCAAAAAATTTGACATTTCTTTATGACTCATAGTTGGATCATTATTTTCTTCTCGAATCTTAGTCTCTAGTTCAAACATAAGATCTAGGAGCTCAGCAGGAATAAATCCTCCTAATTGATCACTTGCCTGTTCAGCAATCCAATTTGCGCATTCTTCAAGAATTTTATCTTCCATATGACACCATCAATTAAAACAATACTTGTTCTGCAACAAGTTCAGCAATTTCTTCGGGAGGCAGTTCAAGAATCGTTGTACATACATCAAAAGTATGCTCACCCAATAGTGGAGCTGCTTTTTCCATGCCAATTGGAGTTTGTGACATTTTCCAGCCAGTACCATCATAGATCCTTGCACCAGCTTCTACATGATCTAAGTTGACGAAATAACCTCTTTGACTTAAATGTGAATCTTCTGTTACTTCTTGTGCATTTTGTACTACACCTGCAGGTATTTTAGCATCTTGTAAGGTAGCTTGTGCTTGCAAATGATCTAGTCCAAATGTCCATTCAGAAATTATTTTATCAATTTGATCTTCTGCTTTTTTTCTAGATTCTAAATTATTAAATTCTTGTTTAGTTAATTGTTCGTTGTCAATAATTTTTGTTAATGTTTGCCAATGACTTTCATCAATGCAAGCAATTGTAATCCATTTTTCATTACCATTTTCATCGTCTTTACATCGATATACTCCATGTGGAGCAGCGAAGGCTACCCTATTACCCAGTCTCTGATGTTTAATTTTTGCATTATCGTATGCGAATAAAGGCAGAGACATAGATGCAATAGATGATTCATTTTGAGACAGCTCAACTTTTTGACCCTTATTTGTTTTTTTGGCTATCCTGAGAGCACTAAGAATGGCAATGTATGCATGCATTGGGTTAACAACATAATCTGGATAGTTTGTGCCTACGCCAACTGGTCTATTTTTTTCGAATCCGGATAAATAATTCATGCCGCAAATTGCCGTTAACATAGCACCAAATCCTTGAAAATCTTTATAAGGTCCAGTTGCACCCATCATGGGCATGTATGCTGCTACAATTTTTGGATTAACTTTTTTAATTGTTTCCCAGTCTACTTTTATTTGATCAGTCGCTCGATTTGTCATATTGGTAAGCAGTACATCAGCCCATTGAACAAGCTTTAATCCTAGCTCATATCCCTTTTCACTTGTCAGGTCAATTGTGACAGATTCTTTATCTGAATTATAATTATTGAAATATCCAGACAAGTTATATCCCCGTGCTCCTTTTGGTCGTGGTGCCATTGCTCTTAATCCGTCTATTCTTTTTTCTGTTTCAAGCTTAATGACTCTTGCACCAGCATTTGCTAATGCCCTTCCAGCAATTGGCCCTGCACCGAACCAAGACATATCTAAAACATTGATGCCTGTAAGAGGTTTGTTTGTCATTTTATTATTTCCTTTTTTCTTAGTTCAGTAATTTTGTCATCTGTATAGTTTAATTGAGATAATATTGTGTCAGTATGTTCACCTAATAATGGCGCAGGGATCCTTAATGAAGGAGGGTTATTGCTCAATTGATAAGGGAATCCAGGATATCGTAATGATACATTACGTTTTGTGTCGTTGATTTCTTGGAACCAGCTACGTTGTTTTAAATGCTCATCATTTGAAATATCTTCTGGGGTACTAATTATTCCGACTAGTACTCGATTTGATTGACCATATTCATAGATGTATTTTGAAGAGTAAGACTTCATGAAACTTGTTACTAAGCTTTCAATATGATCCAAAAATTCTCTTGTTTTATCTTTTGTCTCTTCATCGGTTAATAAATTTCTTAAGTTCGCACCATTCATTTGAGTTTGCATAAATGTCCAGTTAGGTTCTTCTTTAAGATCGCCTGCCATATCATGCTCATCCATCATTTCAACTAACCCTGCAAAACCTGCTCCAGCAGTTCCAGTGGTCATCATATAAACCATGCCTTCTTTACATTCATATAGACCAAATCCAGGGAGATTCATCGGGTTTACTTGACTGCTTTCGCCAGTCCTTTGCGGTATAAATTCTCTGATATCCCAATTTTGCATTGCAATTTCTTGTGCGATTGACAGTGACTCTTGCATTGAAACTTCAACAAGTTGTCCACCTGTACTGTTGAACTCTTTACTGTATAGTGCAGTTAATGCACCAGCTGCACCATGCATTGAAGCACAATGATATCCTTGCTGATCTGGAAGATTTTCCGGAGGTCCATCTAAAAATCCAGCTAAATTCATAACGCCTGACATAGCCACGCCTGTTATGTCTGCATATGCCCAGTCTGCTTTATCGCCATATGTACCCCAACCTGTTATAGATGTATGAATTAATTCTGGATTTATTTCAATTAATTTTTTGTGAGTGATGTCAATTTTTCTTTTCTCTTCATTAGACCAAGATTCTATCAGTATGTCTGAATTTTCGATTAA
The DNA here is from genome assembly GCA_045562675.1 of Dehalococcoidia bacterium. Taxonomy (GTDB): domain Bacteria; phylum Chloroflexota; class Dehalococcoidia; order UBA2979; family UBA2979. The sequence goes on along the minus strand of JBJKVL010000010.1, from coordinate 65,249 downwards.
TTTATAAAATATCTTCAAGCCTTCTTCGGATTCTATATCTATTGCTATGCTTTGCTTGTTTGTATTTAACAGTATGAATTGCAGGCTGTTTTCTGGACTTTCAACATTTGGCAAATATGGAGCAAAATTTCTTGTGGAATCTCCTTGAATAGGTTCAATTTTAATTACATTTGCTCCTAGATCAGCCAGCAGTTTACCTGCATAATGCCCAATTGCACCTGAGGCATCTAATACATTGATATCATTTAATGGTGCATTATTCTCCACTTATCATATCCTTTAACTCATCCCACTCTCTTTTTGACATATTTAACTCTTTATGACTAGGTAATTCACCGTTTATCATGTTTTTTACTGCGGACCATGCAGTTGCTGATAGCTTAACACCATTCATTTGGTATTCAACAAAAGCTTTATATGTTTCAGGCACCCATTTCTCAACAACATTTAATATTACATCCGCATATTCTCTAATCTCTAATTGAGCATGTGAATCTGCGCGCAGTCGTAAAAAATGAAGCAGGTTATGTAAGTCAATTTTCCAATACCATTGTGTGTAATAATTCAGTGACAGATTCATTCTTGCAAGCTCTCTAGCAAGTCCTTGACGTTCAGGATCTATTTGATCTCCTTGACTATCTACATTCATCATTTTTTCATAGTTGCCGTATAGATTTAATGCGTCATTTTTTAATATCTCTAAAACTTCATCAGCTTCATCTCCAGTTAATACTTCATCACGCCCTTGCCTGTTACTTTGTGACTGTGCGCCTAGATTCTTAATATCTGGTACATAAAATTCATTATCTAGTATTGAATATCTTGCAGAATATTCATTTATATTTGCTGTACGATGCCTGACCCATTGCCTTGCTATAAAAATTGGTAGCTTGACATGTAATTTGATCTCACACATTTCAAAAGGTGTTGAATGAGAATGTCGCATAAGATATTTGATTAAACCTGAATCTTCAGAAACTTTCTTTGTTCCTTTTCCATAAGACACTCGTGCAGCCTGAACAATTGCTGCATCATCTCCCATATAATCAATGACTCTCACAAAGCCATGATCTAAAACGTTAAAAGGAGTGTATAAAACTTTTTCAACTTCTGGAGAAACAGCTCGTAAGGTAGAACTTTTTTTCTCTCTAAGCTCAGTAATCTCATCCAATTGTTCTTGTGTTAAATTATCTTCTTTAGTCATTCTTTTCTCAAACCGTAATTAACTTACTTTACTTTTTGTAACGCTAAGCATGCATTTTGTCCACCTAAACCAAATGAATTTGATAATGCTATATTTATTTCTTTTTCTCGACCATTAACTGGCACAACATCGAGATCGCATTCTGGATCTGGATTTTCATAGTTTATTGTTGGAGGCATGAAGTTATTTTGCATAGATAAAATAGTTGCAATAATTTCAACTCCTCCTGCACCAGCAGCTAAATGACCAATCATTGACTTTGTTGAGGATATTGGCGTTGAGTATGCTTTTTTTTCTCCAAGAGCAATTTTGATTGCTTGTGTTTCTGTCTTATCATTAAATTGAGTACTTGTGCCATGAGCATTGATATAATCAATATCATTTGGATTTAAGTTGGAATGTTGCAAGGCTCTAGTTATTGCTAGCGCTTGGCCATTTGCATCTGGAGCTGTGTCATCGACTGCATCAAATGACCAACCCATACCTAAAAGTTCAGCATAAACTTTAGCATCTCTATTCTTTGCAGATGATTCTGACTCAAGAAGGACAATTCCTGCACCTTCACCCAAAATAAAGCCATCGCGATTTATATCAAATGGCCTTGAAGCCTTTGTTGGATTTTGATAATTTTTCGATAATGCACCTAATCGACCCATTGATGCCAAAGATAATCGTGAAATCATTGCCTCAGCACCTCCTACGAGCATTGCAGATGCTTGACCATTTTTAATGATATTGTATGCATGACCAAAAACATCAGTCCCCGATGCACATGCAGTATTAATGGTTGTGTTTGGTCCTCTAATACCAAATTCCCTACCAATTCTGGCTGCAGCCATATGTTGACCCATTCTAGTTATAATAAATGGATCAACACGGTTTGCTCCCTGTAATGTTAATTTGTCCCATTCTGGACCCATATTAAATGCATCACCAGATGTAGCTATGATCACGCCAATATTATCTCTATTACTATCATTGATTATAATATTACTATCTTCTATTGCTTGAGCAGCAGCCGCAAAACCTAACTGTGCAAATCTGCCAGTTCGTCTTGCTACTTTCTTATCTAAATATTTTTCTGGGGAAAACTCTTTAACTTCACCGGCAATTCTAACTGGTAAATCATCAACTTCAAGTGATTTAACTTTGTCAATTCCATTAGTGCCATTTGAAAGATTATTCCAAAATTCATTTGGATTATTGCCAATAGGATTAACTGTGCCTATTCCAGTGATTAATACTTTATCATTAGAATTATTACTTATAACCATGCGTTGCCTAAAATACGTTATTTGAAAGGTTTTGTAAAAATTCTCTGATATTCAATGCTAACTGTCCAGGTTGATCAGTTGGCACAGCATGTCCAGCCTCTTCAATAAGAGATATTCTGGAGCCAGGCATTCTACGATGCATTCTTTGCATAACTTGTGGCGTAATAAGGTCTGAATGAGTCCCTCTAATGAACATGGTTGGGCATTGAATTCTATCAATCATTTCCCATAGATCAGCTCCTTTTTTTTGAATTGCTCCATCTAATGGCCTAGCAGTAGGATTTTTGAATTCAGGATCAAAATCCCAATAAAAAAATTGATCTTTATCATCCATTTTCAATATTGACTGAACTCGTCTACGCAGTTGGTCGTTATTTGCATAAGGGAAATAATCTTTAAAAAGGGCCATAGCACTTTCTACTGAGGCAAATTTATCACCAATAGAGACTAATTTTCTTATATTTTCAACACCTTTTCTAAGTACATCTGGGGCAGCTTCAACAAGAACCATGGCCGTAATAATCTCAGGATTGTCAGCTGCATAGGTAATTGCATTTGCAGCACCCATATCGTGACCAACTAGAGAAATACTTGTCAGTTTTTTTTCTTGAATTAACTTATTTAAATCGTCTACTTGAGCAGCTCTACCATAGTCTAAGTCTTTTGAATAACTACTTCCTCCATAACCTCTTTGATCAATGGCGATAACATGATAATCTCTTGATAAATCTTGCGCAGAATCATCCCAGATTCGTGAAGTTTCGGCATAACCATGAAGCATGATTATTGCAGATTTTGCTTTTCTGTTTCCCCAACTCCTGCAATTAATACTTAGACCATTTATATCTAATAATTCCTCTTTTGCTTTATCAGTTACAACCATTCGTTACCTACCTTAAATTGCTTATTTTCATTTCAATAAATTAAAAATTATATAAATACAATGATTATGCTAGCACTTCTCAGTTCCTATGTCTAAGGTAATATTGCATCGAATCTTATTATGATTAAAAACAAACTGCCATAGATAGTATATTGTATTGTAATTCCTTAATCTGCAACCAGTCTTTTCCTTGATTATGTGATGCCCAAATCTTTTTATCATATCCAAGAAAAGCAGTGTCTTCACTATTAGGTAGTTTGATAATACAAATTTGACTATCATATTCTTTTTCAGACTTAATATTTAAATCATAATCTAAAGCATTTGATTCTGTTAAAGTCATTAGCTGATTTCTTGGATGATTATTTTGATTTGTTATTCCAAGGAACAATATACCATCAGTATTATTGTTAAAAACAATAGCATCAATTATATTATATTGATTGCTTTTATGAATCAGCTTTCTCCAGCTTAAAGCAAAATCTTCAGTTTTATAAATGTCATTTTTACTCATTGCATAAATTATTTCGTTCTCTTTATTTAGATTTAAGATGAGGTTAACATTTTCATCAATGCCATCTGAGCTTCTGACCCAACTGCTCCCGAGATTATGTGAAACTAAAATTCCTACTTGATCAATAGAAATCAGTATACTGCCACCTATTTCTTTGATCGATTGAATTTTTTGAGTGTTTTTTTTAGATGTAAAAGTCTCTATAGAACTACTCCCAATATAGCTTTGGATTCCCTTAGATTCCTGCCAAGAATTTCCGTTATCTTTAGAAATGATTAGTTTTGTTGGCAGCACACCAGCAATAATTTCATTATTTTGAGTAATTTTTAATGAAATTATATCCCCTGGCCATTTCAGTATCCATTTTCCGACATCTGAGCGAACAAATAGGCCTTTATTTTTAACAATTGCAGCTGCTAAACCACTTTCATTGCTATCTATATATTCAATTGATTCTAATTCAATCTCGCAAATTGGTTCTTTCTCTGGTTCAACAAAGTAAAGGCCATGATTTGTTCCTGCAAATAGTCCATTCATTTTTTATCCGAAATCATTTTATTATTAGAATACATATTGTAAACATGTTTAGTAGTATAGACCAGAGCATAGTAAGAACTGAAAAAATGAACAAAATATTTTCTTATATTAAATCAAATTTTTTTATAAAAATATTAATCGTGATATGCCTAATTTTAACGATTCTTTTCGGGGTAATGGTTTTTTTAAGTGAAGAAAATACTTCTAATGATATAGAGAATTTAAAATCTCAAGGATATTTATCTGATGATATTGGCATTGAATTTCATCAATTTAACTTATCTAGACTAAGTTCGGGGACTTTATTCAATGATCAAAAAAAATTATTAGCATCTAAAGATTTAGTAAACAAGCCATATTTGTTAAATTTTTGGGCTACCTGGTGCGGGCCTTGTAGAGCTGAATTTGATGAACTAGAATTGTTGTGGAAAGAGGATGATTTAGTCATAGTTGGAGTTAATGTAGCCGAAGAAATAAATGATGTAGAAAAATTTGTTAAAGCAGTAAGTTCAACTTTTGAAATTGTTTTAGATCAAGATAATGCTTTATCTTCAAAATATAATGTAAGAGGCATTCCAGTTACTTTTTTGATTTATAATGATAAGGTGTATTACAAATGGACTGGTCCTATAAGCCCGGAAAGGGTACGGAATCAAGTTGTATTGCTGAAACAAAGTGGCGTTATTCAATGAGAGGTATTTATGGCGACTAAAGGACCATTAGATGGTATTAAGGTTTTAGACTTAAGTTGGATTTTGTCTGGACCATTTGCAACTATGACACTATCTGATCTAGGCGCAACTGTTGTGAAAGTTGAGCGCCCACCTTATGGCGATCTCGGCAGAACTACTCGACCAATCATTGACGGAGAATCAGGTTATTTCTTTTCTGTTAATAGGGGTAAAAAATCTATATCAATAGATTTAAAAACTACAGAAGGCAAACAAATTTTTCTTGATTTAGTGAAAGAATTTGATGTCATTGTAGAAAATTTTACTCCAGGTGTGATGGATAAAATAGGCTTATCTTATCAAGAGATTAGTGCTGTAAATGAAAAAATAATATATGCTGCTATTTCAGGATATGGACAAACGGGGCCATGGAAAGATCGCCCAGCTTTGGATGTTATTGCCCAAGGCTCAGGCGGGATACTCTCTGTTACCGGTGTAGATGGAGGTCCGCCAATTAGGCCCGGAACTTCGTTAGGAGATATAGGAGGGGGGATATATTGTGTAATCGGAGTGCTTTCTGCAGTTATTGAAAGAAATCGATCTGGCAAAGGTCAATATATTGATATTTCTATGATGGATTGTCAAATTGCAATTCAAGAGAATGCTTTTATGCGTTGGCATTTAACAAATGAAGAGCCAAAAAAACTCGGCACTCGTCATCCTACCGCAGTCCCATTTCAAGCATTCCCAACTTCAAATGGCTGGATAGTTGTTGCGTTATCTTGGGGTGTTCCAGAACAATGGAATTTACTATGTTCAGTCCTTGGACTAGATTCTATGATTTTGGATGATCGATTTGCAACTGCCGAAAAAAGAACAGATAATCATGCTGAACTGGAGCCAATACTGAATGAAGCATTCAAAATAAAAACAACAGACGAATGGATAGAAATGTTGTTACCAATGCATATACCATGTGGTCCGGTAAATTCAATTAAGGAAGTCAGTGAATCCGATCAGGCAAACGCACGAGAGATGTTTGTAGAAGTTGATCACAAGACATTAGGCAATGTCAGATTAGTAAATAGCCCAATTAAACTATCTCGAACACCTGCAAAAATTCAAGGAACAGCACCAGACATGGGTCAGCATACTAATGAAGTTCTTGAATCACTGTTAGGTTTAAGCCAAGAAGCGATTAATGAGTTAATCGAAAAAAATATTGTTTGGGATAAACGAGCAGAACCTGATTTAGAATAGTATAATATTAAACTCGCAGGATGTTTTTTCTGTGAGGCTTGCACGATAATCAATATTATTTGATACTAATAAAGTACTTTGTGTACTTAATACACAAACACTGATAAGAATGCAATATATTTATTGAAAGGTTATAGATGCCAGTGAGAAGGACTGCATCAATTGATGATGTTAGAAATGAAAAGCTTCTTTACAAACAAGCTCATGAGCATGATGCATGTGGTATGGGTTTTGTTGCGTCTATTGACGGCAAAAAAAGTCATAAAATTGTTCAGTTAGCTATTGAGGGTGTAGTCAACCTAACTCACCGAGGCGCAGTTTCTGCTGATTCTAAGTCTGGAGATGGAGCAGGCATAACAATTCAAATACCAAGTCTACTTTTAAAGAATGAAATTTCATCTTTGAAAAATATCGAAGATGGTGATATTGGTCTAGCAATGTGTTTTATGCCAGATAATGAAGCTGATTTAAAAAAGGCAAAGAAGATTTTTGAACAGGCCATCCGTGATACTGCACTTACGTTTATTGATTGGCGAGTTGTTCCGGTAAATCAAGAAGTACTTGGTGGGACTGCCAAGGAATCTGCTCCAAAAATTTTGCAAGCAATAATAACCAAAGACTTATTAGTTAGCCAAGGTGCAGCTTTTGATCGAGCTTTATATCTTGCACGAAAACGAGCTGAATCAATGTATCAAAATGAAGCAATTAATGCCTATATTGTTTCAATGTCTGCGAGAACTGTTGTCTATAAAGGATTAATGGTTGCAGATCAACTTCAAGAATTTTATTTAGATTTAAAAGATGAAAATACTCAATCTTCAACAGCACTTCTTCATCAGAGATTTGCAACTAATACATTGCCCAATTGGGAATTAGCTCAGCCTTTCCGAGTAGTTGCTCATAATGGTGAATTTAATACTTTATTAGGAAATAGGAATTGGATGAATGCAAGAGAATCCACAATTACATCAGCTGTATGGAAGGAAAATGTAAAAGATCTCTTGCCAATTATTCAACCAATAGGATCAGATACTGCTTCTTTTGATGAAGCCTTTGAATTACTGGCATATTCTGGAAGAAGTCTGATGCATTCGCTCATGATGTTGATTCCTGAAGCCTGGGAGAATATGCCAAATCTAAATCCAGCTTTACATTCTTTCTATGAATATCATGCTTGCTTAACTGAACCATGGGATGGTCCTGCTGCTGTTGTTGCAACAAATGGTACGGTAACAGCTGCAATTATGGATAGAAATGGATTACGTCCAGCCAGGTATCAAGTTACGAATGATGGAGTTGTCATAGTTGCTTCAGAGGTTGGTTTAATAAATATTGGCTTAGAAAATGTCGTAGAGTCTGGGAGACTTGGCCCCGGTCAAATGATTGCCGTCGACAACATTAGGAAAAAATTCTTGCATAATGATGAAATTAAATCAGAAGTTGCGAGTAGAAAACCTTATGAAAACTGGATAAAAGAAAATCTAATTCATCTTGCAGATTTAAATCAAACTCCCGATAAAGACAAAGATTCATCTGAACTTTCTCTAGAATCTGAACTTTCTCTAGAACAGTTAAAAATTATTTTTGGTTACTCACGAGAAGAGATAGATACTGTGATCAAGCCAATGTCAGAGTCTGCAAAGGAAGCAGTTGGGTCTATGGGCGACGATACTCCTTTGTCTACCTTACAAGACGATCCAAGATTTTTGTATTCATACTTCAAGCAAAAATTTGCTCAAGTTACTAATCCAGCTATCGATTCCATTAGGGAAGAAGTAGTTATGTCTTTGGATACATATCTCGGTCCTCGAAGATCAATTTTGGAATCTAATCCTGAGGCAGCTAAGCTCATACATTTAAATAGCCCACTTTTGACAAATGATGAGCTAATGCAATTAGAAAGCTTAAATAAAGATAATTTTAGAATTAATAGACTAAGGGCTATTACTTCTGCTGATGTTGATAAAAAGACTTTAATACAATCCATTGATGAGCTCTGTAATAAAGCTATAGAAGCGGTTAATGATGGTGCATCTGTGCTAATTATCAGCGATAAAATATATGCAAAAAATGAAGCTCCTATTCCAATGATTTTGGCTATTGCAGCAGTACATCATTATTTAATTAAAATGAATTTACGTATGAATGTTAGTCTGATTGCCGAAGCTGGTGATGCAAGAGATGTGCATCACTTTAGTGCACTAATTGGTTTCGGTGCCAGTGCAGTAAATCCATATTTAGTATTTACGATTTTAGAAGATTTATTCACTAATGATGGCTTTGAAGATATTGATTTAGCAAGTGTTCTCAGAAATTATAATCAGGCAGTTGATACAGGAATTTTAAAAATAATGTCGAAAATGGGGATTTCCACTGTTGCAGCTTATCATGGCGGACAAATTTTTGAAATTATTGGATTGGCGAATGAAGTTACTGATAAAATACTTGGTGGGACATCACATTCAAATATTGATGGAATAAGTTTTGACAATATAGCTAATGATATAGCACAAAAATCTGCAAACGCTTTTTTAGAGGATGCAAAGATGAATGCAGGTGGTTGGTATAAATTTAGAAGAGATGGTGATTATCATGCTTATAATCCACAAGTTTGGCGTGCATTGCAACGTGCTGCTCAAAATGGTTATGCAGAATATAAAGAGTTTACTGAGCTAGCATATTCGAGACCACCAACTAAATTACGAGACTTACTTGCATTTTATTCTGATAAAAAACCTATTGATATTAAAAATGTTGAACCGATTTCTGATATTGTCAGACGTTTCCAAACAGGAGCTATGTCATTAGGTGCGTTAAGCCCTGAAGCACATGAAGATTTAGCAAGAGGTATGAATATTTTAGGAGGTCGTTCAAATACGGGTGAGGGAGGAGAGGATGCCCAAAGATATCTTCCTGATGGAACAAAAAAAGATGCTAATTCACAAGTTAAACAAGTAGCAAGTGGTAGATTTGGCGTAACTCCTTCATATTTGGTTGCAGCAAATGAACTAGAAATTAAAATTTCTCAGGGTTCTAAACCTGGAGAAGGAGGACAATTGCCTGGCTTTAAAGTTGATAAATATATTGCAGAATTACGACACGTAATGCCAGGAACACCATTAATATCACCTCCTCCACATCATGATATTTATTCAATTGAAGACATTGCTCAATTAATTTATGACTTGAAAATGATTAATCCTGAGGCTAAAGTCTGCGTTAAATTAGTGGCTGCAGAGGGAGTAGGTACAATTGCTGCAGGAGTTGCAAAAGGTTATGCGGACGTCATTCAAATTTCTGGTGCTGATGGAGGGACAGGAGCTTCTCCTTTATCATCTATAAAATATGCAGGGAGTCCATTTGAGTTGGGTTTAGCAGAAACACAGCAGGTTTTGGTGATGAATGATTTAAGAGGACGGGTCACTTTAAGAACTGACGGCGGCATTCATACAGGTAGAGACATTATAGTTGCTGCTATGTTAGGTGCTGATCAGTATGGATTTGGTACATCTGCACTAATTGCTTTAGGATGCAAAATGGCTCGTCAATGTCATTTAAACACTTGTCCTGTTGGTATTGCCACTCAACGTGATGATTTACGTGAAAAGTATATTGGCACACCAGAAATGTTGGTAAATTATCTAAATTATATTGCTACAGAGGTCCGTGAAATTCTAGCTTCATTGGGCTATGAATCAATAGATGATATTATTGGTAGAGCTGATTTATTGCAACAAATTAATGAGTATGAGGCAGATAGATATAGAAATGTTAATTTGTCAAAAATTATTACAGCCGTCGATCCTGAAAACACTCTTCCACATTCAGTGCAATTGGAAAAGAATGAGCGACCAAATAATGTTATCTTAGATGATCAAATTTTGGATTCGATTAAAAATAGTATCGATTCAGCAAAAAAGTCTGAAGAAACTTATGAAATAAATAATACGAATAGAACTGTAGGCGCACGAATCTCAGGATACATTGCTAAGAAATATGGTGATGCAGGCTTACCATATGGAACTGTGGATCTTACTTTTAACGGCTCAGCTGGACAGTCTTTTGGCGCCTTTGCATCTATAGGTATGCGATTAACTTTAATTGGAGAAGCAAATGATTATGTTGGAAAAGGAATGCGTGGTGGGGAGATTGTTATTACTCCTGTAGAAAAGGATAATGATTTATATCCTCCTGTGTTGGCTGGTAATACGATTTTGTATGGTGCTACTGGTGGCAATCTTTTTGTTCGAGGCTTAGTTGGAGAACGATTTGCAGTGAGAAATTCTGGTGCTAGAGCAGTTGTTGAGGGCATCGGTGATCATGGTTGTGAATATATGACAGATGGAGTGATAGTGATTCTTGGTGAAACCGGTAGAAATTTTGGTGCTGGCATGTCAAATGGCATGGCATTTGTTTTAGACGAGAAAGGTGATTTTAGAACACGGATCAACGAAGAATTAGTTGGATTAGAGCAAATCAGCACTGAGGAGGATATTGAATTATTAAAAGAGCTTATCCAAAGACATGCAGAATTTACAGACTCTGATATTGCAAAAAATATATTATCTGATTGGCAGACATACTTACCAAAATTTTGGAAAGTTGCTCCTAAGTTCGCCGCATCTGAGGATGGTGCAATGGTTATTGCTAGAAAGCATCTTAAAAAATTGCATCGTATGCATTAATTATGATTTAGTTTAGCCAATTTGAAATATATTTTTCAACATTAAACCTTCTTTTCAATCCTTGATCATTCATGTATCGAATTTTACCAAAAATAGGCCTCTCGAACCATGGCCTGTCATGGACTCCGCCTATTGACCACATAATACCGGTATAACCGTTTGGATCTCCGCCATCTATAGCATAATGATCATTTAAATAAATAGTCTTCTCTAATGCTTCATCAACAGTCGTTGACCACTCAAGAATTTTTTTTGCCCAGTACATTCGCATATATCCATGCATTTTACCTGTTTGCATCATTTCTGACTGGGCTGCATTCCAGGCTCTATCATGTGTTTGCTTTGCAGATAGTTCATCTACTGAATAAATAAATTCTCTAGAATCTTTTTTATGTGCTTCTAAAGAATCATAAGCCCATTTCTTAAAACCATTTTTTGATTGATAATTTTCATTATAAAAGCAAAAATTATCTGCAAGCTCTTTTCTCACTATTAATTCTTCAAAAAATGCATTAATACTGTCTAATTGTGTATGCTTACCTTCAAAAGAAGCTAATTTACCTTTCTTAAATAATAAGGGTTCATCATCACAAATTTTTAAAATCTCTAGTATGATTCTTAATGACGAAATTTGTCCATAGTGCAGATAAAGACTCATATTACTCTGCCCATCTATTGTTGGGTCATTTCTAGATATTGCGTAATTATTCAATCTATAATCTACAAAATCTTTCAGTGCTTCTATTGCATGAACTTCACCAGATTGTTGTTTAATGATGCTCCCATTACTTGCAACTTTCAGTAGAGAAGATTGTATTATTTTCCAATTATTGATACGAGTCTCTTTGCTCCATTTATATGGATGCTTGTTTATTGTTTCTGGTTCAATGAGCCAATTCTTCAATTGTTTATGTACTTTATTTCTGATTGTATGTGCGGCATATTCTTCCTTATCTGACAAGACCCATGTAGGAATTATATTATGTGTATCAACTAGTGTAATTTCACAATCTAGCTTAGATTTCAGCATTTTTCGAATTTTTTTTGGACCATTTAATGGATTGAAATCTAGGATAAGATTTCTAGGATCTAATGAATTTAATGTAGATAGTAATTCATTTTTTGGATTACCAATTGTAACGATAAATTTAATATTTTTTTTCTGACAGACGCTCTCAATTTGTTTTAAACCATCAATCATGAATCTATAATGCTCTTGAGAGCGATACCCAACATTAAAATGAATATTAAATAATACAGCTAATGGTAATTTTTCTTGTTGAGCGATATTTTGTGCAGCTATTAATGCATGATTATCTTTGATTCTTTGATCCCGACTCATAAGATAAACTACGCAGTTTCCATTTGGATTATCATTTGTTTTGAGTTGGTATTCTCTATTGAACATGCTTATCACTAGTTATTCGTATCTTAACGCTTCAGCAACTGCAACCTTGGATGCTTTTCGTGCAGGTATGAGAGTCATAAGCATTACTGCTACATATGCAAGAGCTAGAAACCATATAACTCGCAACCAAGGTACATAAAATTCAAATTCATTTGCACCACCTCCTAGTGCATCCGGAGAGGTTATTAGGTTATATGACAAACCTACTCCTAGCACAATACCTAGGCTTATGCCAATAAATGCAATAAATGATGCTTCAACAAAAAATGCAATTGCTGTCATTTTTCTTGTAAATCCTATGGCTCGCAACATACCGATTTGCTGCCTGCGTTCTACTACAGCTCTGAATGAAATAACACCTAATGCGGCTATACCAACAAGTAAGCCGAGGCCCATAAACGCTTCAAATAAAATTTGGAAGCTTTGCGACTGACTTGTTTCATCTTTTTGCACTTTTGCAATTGAGGTTGCTTGTATGCCCGTTCCAAATAATGATGATTCAATGTCAGCTGCTACAGATAGTGCATTTTTATCAGAAGAATCTTCCAATTGCAAATAATGTGTTGATTTCATAAAAAATTGTTTTCCATTATCGAATCTATTATCAAATATTTGCCTTAATGTTTGATCGCTGACAATCATATTGCCAAAGTCTGCAATGAAACTTTCACTTGCAGCATCTATGATTCCTATGACTGTGATTTGTGTTTTCTCAACTTGCTCAGGCCATGTTAGCTCTAACCCAGATCCTTCTAACGCATCTGAGGACTCTAGGTATTCAGGAAGTCGAGGTTCTATAATCATTGTGAATGGTTGCCAGCCGCTTGTATTTCTTAATTCTTCATATGCCGGTAACGCTATGTTATCAGCGCTGGGATCACTAAAAGGACCTCTTGGCCGAAGAACTCGCTCACCAATAACTGCATAGTTTGTGTTTAATGCTAAAGCTGTAAATATATCTTCAGATGATTCATATCCTTCAGCCATTCCCTTGATGTTCAATGTATTAGAAGTTAAAAATGGCGTATTGGCACCTGAGATATTGAGTTGCCCTTCAATCATTCCATCAACTTGTTCGATATCAGGATGGTCTTGCGCTTCAACATTTATTCCCCAGGTATCGAGTCGACTAAATTGAGTAATACTACTAAGATCTACTCCACCTGAAGCTTGTAACGTAGAAGCTAGATTATTGATTGGCTTAATACCAGGAGGTGTTTCAACAAGTACTTGGAATCCACCCGTTGATGTCTCTCCACCTAAAAACAATCTTGTAAAGTTTGCATTTAAGATCGTTGTAACAACAATGCCAAATACTACAAGTGTAAACATTGCAATTGTCATGCCTGTTCTAAATTTAGATGCAAGTGGAAATGAAACAGCAATTTTTAGTGCAGGCACTAGCTCTTTAAACCATCTGCCGCCTAGTCCAATAAGACCAACAATTTTATCAGCATTAAAAATGATAAACATCGTACTTGCTGCTGTCATGAAAATACCGCTAACAAAAAACATTTCTATGCTACCATCAAGCTGCTCATGCCCAAGGCCAAATAAATTAAAAAATGCATTAATTGGGTCATTCCAAGTATTTGCTTCTTCAATAAAAATATTAAATGGCAACGGCAATAACCAAAACCACAGTAAGACTATACTGCTCAAGGTATATAATCGGGCAGGACTCTGACCAAAATATACACCAATAATAGGTAATGCAAGCAAGACTATAGAAGCACCTGATGTATAAGCAAATAATTGATTATTACTCCAGCCTCCCCAATATATAAGATATAAGCCAAATATAATCCCTAATACAGCCCATCCGACTGAACTACTGTATCGTTTACGAAATTTATCAATTCGAAGCAATCTGACTAAGACATGGCCAATGATTGGTGGAAAACGAAGTATACTTATGCAACTTGCTATTGTTGCAAATAGTAGTCGCTTGAATGAACTTGCAGACTCACTAAATAATTGTGGTTCAGGGATGTTACGTATCGCACGCACAATATTTAAGTTTGCAGCGCGCCAAGAAGCAAAAACCACAGTAATGAATGTTAATACTGCTCCGGCGGTGTAAGCGATAATTAAACTTTGCGGCTGCATATTAAATGCTAATGTTACACCAAAATCGGAAAAAGCTTGTGATAAAGCTTGGATTAAACCATATGAAACTCCGAGACCTAAAAATGCTCCAATCAGCGCTGAGCCTAGATCGTATCCAATGCCTTCAGCAATGAAAGATTCAGTTAAATTAATTCGTTTCATACCTATTGCACGAGCCATGCCCATTTCTGAGTTACGTTCAGCTGCAAGCATGATGAATGTTAAGAATATAAGCATTAAGCCTGCACCTATAGAAAACAAACCAAATGCTAGGAAAAAAGTTACAAATATAGATCCCACTGTATTAGCAATTTCTATAAGTTCAGATTTTGTAAATAAAACAGTCACATCTTTTTCTTTAAGTTGTTTGCTAACTTCTTTTATGTCCTCAAGATTATTTTTGACTCCTCCATCTACTGATATAATGCCGAATGTGCCTACTTGAAATTGTTTTGCATCTTCAGGAGCAAATAATGCATAACTATTATCACTTAAAATAATACCGCCACCTACTTGAATAACTCTTCCTTGAAGGTATTCATTATCCTCTGTCGAAGATGATGCCAAGATACTTTCTGTCGTGATATAAGCGACAGTAATATTGTAGATGTTTTCATTAAAGGTAAACGATAATTCGTCACCGATATTAGCATCTAATGCTTCAATAAGCTTTGTTGTAACAATGGCTTCGAGCGGCTTCAAATCATTAGCTGTAATTATTTCTTTATCGATTGTTTTGATTGTAGGAAATTGATTGCTGTCAGTTTCAGTAATTGAAAGGGCAACAATAGGCTCAGAGAGTTGTTTTTCTAGGTTAATAACTGGGACATAATACGATGCAATATTTGCTACGCCATCAATTTTTTCAATATCCTGAATATCTTCTTTGTTCACTTTACTGGTAATGACATCAACATCACGAAATTGATTATAAGAGATATTTGTAATGGAATTAGCAACTGTATCGCCTGTCCCGAGTGCAGCTGAAATGATAAGCGTCGAGAGCATCAGGCCTAATAAAATAAGTACAGTCTGCGATTTCCGTCTGCCAATATTTCTGATGCCCATCATAAAAATAATGCGATTTCTAAGAAATATGACTACGCTTGTCAAAATTACAAATCCAAAAGCAATACTTAGATAAAGTGCAATTGTATTAATTGAAACATTAAATAGCTCGTCCATTAATTTATCTTTTCTTCCGAGCTGATAATTCCATCTTTCATATGAATAATTCGATTACTTAATTCAGCGACCTCTCTGTTGTGCGTTACAAGGAGTATAGTTAATCCATCATTACGATTCAGATTTGTCAGAAGTTCCATAACTTCGTTCGCTGTTTCAGAATCTAGTGATCCAGTTGGTTCATCTGCCCATACAATATATGGTTCATTTACTAGCGATCGTGCAACTGTGACACGTTGTCGTTGCCCTCCCGATAATTGTGCTGGTTTATGATGTCCGTATTCACCAAGACCTACAGATTCTAAAGCTTTTTGAGCTTTTTGACGAGCATCTTTTGTACCTGTTCCTGATACTAAAAGAGGAAGCTCAACGTTCTCAATACTTGTTAAAACAGGTAATAAATTAAAAGTTTGAAAAATAAATCCCATATTTTCTGCCCGATATTTTGTCTTTTGGTTATCACTCATATCAATGAGGTTTGTGCCTTCAATTGTAATTTGACCACCTGTCGCTTGATCAATTCCTGACAAACAATTTAATAGAGTTGTTTTACCACATCCTGAAGGACCCATTACAGCTACCATTTCGCCCTTTGGTATGTCTATATTAACACCGCGTAATGCATGCGTTTCTACTCCGCCGCTCCTATAGGTCATTTCAAGATTTTGTGCTTGTACGATTGATTCGTTCATTTTTGCTCCCACGGTTTTCATTACGAAATGAGCATAAACCCATTTCAAATTACATGGAAGGAATTACTAGATTATTTATCTAAAGAAACCATTATTTGCTAAAGTAAAATTAGGACAAACGTCGGACAAGTAACATTGATGTAAATAAATCCATTGTAGGAGCAAAATTAATTTCATCAACTAATGGTTTTACCCATGCAATTTTATATTTTCTACCATCTTGCAAGGAAAATGTACCACCAATGATATTGCTAAATGCGTCAGGTTGTCCTGATGCCCAGAATAATCCATCATCTTTTTTAAATTCTGCTAATGGTAGCTTATTATTAATTTCTTTAATTTTTAGCAAACAAATATTTTTTCCATTATCATCATGTATGTCAATTAAAGTATATTCTGAAATATCTCTTGTTTTTAACAAATTATAAATCTGCATTAGTAAGCCTTATTTTTAACTACATCCGGTCGTTGTGCCGCACGCAACACATTTTAAACAAGTACCATTTCTTACCATCATCATTTGACCGCATTCATCACACGGATCACCTTCAAATCCTCTAGACTTTGCAATTGCAACGTCATCTTTTGTAATTGTTGCAGTTGCAGTGCTAGTTGTTTGAGTGTTATTTGTACTAATATCTGAAATATTAATAATTTGTGGTGTTTGTTCTTCAGCAGTAACAGGCGGCTCTTTTTGAACTGTAACATTTTCAGCAGGAATGCCTGCTTTTAGTTGCTGATTTTCAG
This sequence comes from Dehalococcoidia bacterium, assembly GCA_045562675.1. Taxonomy (GTDB): domain Bacteria; phylum Chloroflexota; class Dehalococcoidia; order UBA2979; family UBA2979. The sequence continues at coordinate 48,080 of JBJKVL010000010.1, read as the reverse complement.
CTTCTATATCTGCAGTTTCGGTTGCATCATCTATACTACTCACATGCGCAAGGTCATCTCTGCCTAAGTATGATACACCCAATTCTCTGAAAAGGTAGTCAATAATTGATGTCGCCATTTGTATTCTATCATGACCGCTCACAATACCATTTGGCTCAAATTTTGTAAACACGAATGAATCAACATACGCATCTAGTGGCACTCCATGCTGTAAACCAATTGATACTGCAATTGCAAAGCAGTTCATTAGCGATCTAAATGCTGCGCCATCTTTAGCCATATCAACAAATATTTCACCTAGCCTTGGGTTGCCATTTTCATCTCGTTGTTCAAATTCACCAGTATGTATATATATCGAATGTCCACCAACGCGGGCTTTTTGAGCATAGCCTTGTCTTCTTGATGGTAATTTTTCTCTACTACCACGTTCAGAAAGCTGACTATTAGTTGCTTCATGAGCCATATGCGCAGCAGTAGCAACAATTTTTTCAGCTTGGCTACCGTTAACCGCTTCACTCACTATATCTTCAGTCTCATCTTCATCAAAATCATCAATTAGTGCAGCGGAAAGTGGCTGTGATAATTTTGAACCATCTCGATATAGAGCAACCGCTTTAATCATATGATTTGCAGCTTCCATATGTACTTCTTCAACATTCTCAATAGTAGCATCACTTGGCATATTGATTGTTTTACTAATTGCTCCTGATAGGAATGGTTGTGCAGCACCCATTATTTTTATGTGTGCCATTGGGGCAATATATCTTGTACCATATTGGCCACACTTATTTGCACAGTCAAAAACATTATAGTGTTCTTCCAAAAGATGAGGTGCCCCTTCAATTGTCATTCTGCCTAAAATAGCATCATTTGCAAATTCAATTTCCTTATTTGAAAAACCTAATTCATTAAGCATATTAAAAAGTGGATTATTTAACTGATCCTCTGAAAATCCTAGCTCGCTTATACAAAATTCTTTACCTATTACATATTGATTAAATGCAAAAGAAATATGAAATGCTGTTTTTAAAGAATCATTGATTTTATCAATAGTTTCATTATTAAACCCTTTTTCTATTAAGGTGTCTGCATTAATAGCCGTAGCATTAGTTAATGAACCAATGCCTGCACAGTAATCTGTTATATCTTTAGTTTGCTCTAGTGTGTAACCCAAGTTTTGGAGCGCGTCAGGAATGGACTCATTGATAATTCTAAAGTATCCACCGCCAGCTAATTTTTTAAATTTTACAAGTGCAAAATCAGGCTCTACGCCAGTTGTATCACAATCCATAACCAAGCCTATTGTTCCTGTCGGAGCAATGAGTGTTGTTTGAGCGTTACGATAACCATATTGCTCTCCAATTGATAGGGCATTTTGAAAAGCATTTTTTGCAGCAACATGTAACTCATTTGGCATCAGAGTATAATCAACTTGCATAGGAAATACTGACAATCCTTCATATTCTGCATTTTTTGCAGAGTTGACTGCTCTATTGTGGTTCCGGATAACACGTAGCATATCTTCCTTATTTTCTTCATAAGCAGGGAATGCTCCAAGTTCTTTTGCCATTTCCGCTGACACTTCATATGACTTTCCTGTCATTAATGCCGTTAGGCATGCAGTCCAACTGAATGCCTCTTCAGAATCATATGGTATACCAAAGCGCATTAATAATGCACCGAGATTTGCATAACCAAGCCCTAAAGTTCGATAGTCATATGATAATTGTGCAATATCTTTACTTGGGAATTGTGCCATTAAAACAGATATTTCTAAGACAACAGTCCAAAGCCTGATTGCATGTTCGTATCCTTCAATGTCAAATGAGTTATTCGACTCTACAAAAAATTTCATTAAATTAATTGAAGCAAGATTGCATGCAGTATCATCTAAAAACATATATTCTGAGCATGGGTTCGATCCATTAATACGACCCCCCTGAGGTGAAGTGTGCCATTCGTTGATTGTAGTATCAAATTGTAGACCTGGATCTGCGCTTTGCCATGAAGCAATAGCAATCTTCTCCCACAAGTCTTTTGCTTGAATTGTTTTATGCACACTGCCATCTATGCGTCTAGTTAAGTCCCATTCCTTGTTATTACGTACGGCTGATAAGAATTCCTCTGTTACTCTGACTGAATTATTTGAATTTTGTCCAGAAACAGTTTGATATGCTTCGCCTTGCCAGTCTGTATCAAATTCTTGAATATCTAATACTTTCCCTGATTCAGCAAGATTAATTGCACGCTGTATTAATATTTCAGGCACACTATCTCTTCTTGCTCTTTTAATTAGTGTGTTTAATTCATTTTTTTCTACAGATGCATTAATTGCATCATAAATTCTTGCAGTATGTCTTTTCAGTGCTGCTGAACCAGCGACTAATGCAGCGACTTTCTGTTCTTCTCTAACCTTCCATTCAATAAATTGCTCAACATCAGGGTGGTCGTCATTGACAATGACCATTTTTGCTGCACGTCTTGTTGTGCCTCCTGATTTTACTGCGCCAGCTGCACGATCACCTATTTGTAAGAATGACATTAAGCCTGATGACTTACCACCACCTGACAATGGTTCATCTGCACCACGTAGATTAGAAAAGTTAGATCCTGTCCCTGAACCATATTTAAAGATTCGTGCTTCTCTTGTCCACAAATTCATTATGCCGCCTTCATTTACAAGATCATCTTTCACAGATTGTATGAAGCAGGCATGCGGTTGTGGTCGTTCATATGCGCTTGTTGACTTAGATAATTTTTTTGAATCTTGATCTACGTAATGATGTCCTTGTGCAGGTCCAGCAATACCGTATGCCCAATGGAGACCAGTGTTAAACCATTGAGGTGAGTTTGGAGCTGCAATTTGTTTTGCAAGCATATAACGCATTTCATCATAAAATGCCTTTGCATCATTTTCAGAATTAAAATAATTATTTTTCCATCCCCAATATGTCCATGTTCCTGCTAAACGATCAAAGGTTTGCCTTGAGTCAGTTTCACCAACCATTTTTGTATTTTTTGATGGTTTAGATTTTTGTAGCCAGGAGGGCACACCACTTTCTTTCACTTTAGTTTTTTTAGTAGGAACGCCAGCTTTACGAAAATATTTTTGGGCAACAATATCTGTTGCTACTTGCGACCAATCTTCAGGAACCATCACATCATTTGCTTCAAAAACGACTGAGCCATCTGGATTAACAATTTTTGATTGCCTTTTATCAAATTTTATACTGCTATATGGATCATTGTTTTGATTTGTAAAATGTCTTTTAATTTTCATATTTTTCTCCAACCTCGAATTACCCTTTTTAGTTGTTTGATGAGTAAAAGATTATCTTTTTTAATTATTTTTTATAGAATAATCATTTATTCAGTTTTTAGAGGGTAATATCTAATATATATTGACTTTTTGAATATGCAACTAGTTATGGTAAAGTATTTAAGGGCTAATTCACTTTAGCAATTGTTTTTTTGTCTTAACAGGTTAGGCAATTTTATTTTCTTGCTTATTTTTGTAAAATTTTTTCAATTTCTTCTATTTCTCTAGGGAATTGTGCAGATAAATTCCTGTTGCCTGTTTGTGTGATAAGGATGTCATCTTCAATGCGCACTCCAATACCTTTATATTTTTTATCTATATTGAAGTTTGTTTGAAAATATAGGCCAGGCTCAACCGTAATTACCATTCCTGGCATCAAGATAGTTTCATATTTATTTTTGCTATACAAGCCATCGTCATGTACATCTAGGCCTAACCAATGTGATGTTGCATGCGGAAAAAACTTTTTTACAGCATTGTATTGTTTTGATATATCACTGAAGTGTCTTTTGATAATTTTTAATTTTTTGAGGCCATTATATATTTCAGAAACAGCAGCTAGATGCACATCGCCTAACGTATTACCAGTTTGAGCAGCATCAATTGCCTTGTTTTGCGCATCAAGAACAATTTGATAAATTTGTGCTTGAGTTTTAGTAAATTTTCCATTAACTGGAATTGTTCTACTAATATCTGCTGTGTAATATTCATGTTCAGCACCAATATCAAAAAGGATTAAATCACTCTTTTTTATATTTGCATTGTTAGCAATGTAATGCAAAGTGCATGCATTAGCGCCGCTTGCAATAATTGGAGGGAATCCTTGTCGTTCGGCTCCTAAAAACTTTGATTCTCCTTCATAAATTGCTTGTAATTGAAATTCGTTCATTCCTGCCTGCATAGATCGAACCGTTTTTAATAATGCGCGACTTGTAATTGATGTGGCTTTTTGTAAAGTATCAATTTCTTTTTTTGATTTGTATGTGCGTAATCTTGTGAATATTTTACTAGGATCTATGATTTTAATTTTCTGTAAATTTATGTTATTAAATACACTTCTAATAGTTTTATTCTCAGGAAGCAGTTGATCCTTGTTACAATAAATCACCTGTTCGCCTTTGAGCAAATGTTTTATTTTATTTTGAAATTGACTTATGTCATAAACTGCATTTGCTCCATATTTTTTCATAATTGCTTTTGGGCTTGGCGATGGTCCATCCCATAGAGTCTTATTGCTAGTTCTCACTTCTGTAAATATTACAAATGGTTTAGAGCTTTTTGGTAATACGACAACAATAGCATTAGGTATATCAAAACCTGTAAGATAATAAAAATTTGATGATTGGCGAAAATCATAATGGACATCGCCATTTCTGATGATCTGTTGCCCTCCAATTATTATTGCAGCACAACCATTTAATGACTTGATGAATTGTTTTCTATTTTCTGCAAACATCTCAAGATTTCATTATTCTCATTAACTAATGACATGACTCGTCATATTTTTTTAGCCTAAAGTAATTGTAAGGTAAGGGAGTGAGAAATCCAGCGAGTAACATAAAAGGTATGACAGACCACATTAAAACTCCACCAGCAAAAACTACATCAACCGTATTCATAGCAATTTCCATAGCAACCATTGAAATAAATGACATGCCCATTGCTGTTCTAAAGGCATGATTGAGATCCATTTGTCTAGATAAAATATATGTTTCGAGCATAACTGAAGTGGTTAATCCGTTAATGATAGCCAAAGTCATAATCCCCATCATAGGAAATGCAATTTCAGTTATCTGAAAGAAAAATATAGTTCCGAAGTCTCCAATAGAACATCCTAATAAGCACCAAAGTGTATTGATAGACGCTTTTTTCCATGTAGATTGATCTGTCCAAGAGACTGACTCCGGCTGTCCACAAGCGCAGGAGTCTCCACAATCACATGATCCTGCTTCTTCAGATATTAACTGTTCTGTTGAAATATTCATACTATGATTCATTTTCCCTTCACATTAGGATAGGGTGTATAGAATTAACGTTATGCTATACAATGTAAAAAAACAATGCTGCAGGTAGGTTTCTTGATATGTTTTTGGAGTTTTTTTATTATGAGCCAGAATGAAAATTGTATAATTTGTAAATGTAAAACCGCTTTGTCCAAAACATTAGCTATTCCTGGTGATTTATGTATTAAAAACAGCAAAAATTTTGAATTAACTATTTGTATTACATGCTTGCATATTAAAAACACTTTAGATAATCATATTTCTCTCACCACTGGTGAAGCACACCTTATAAATGGTAAGCAGGAATTTATAAAATTAAATGAATATTGGTCTGATTGGGCTATTGATTTTAAACCTTTGGATAGCTCTGAGCTCACAAAACTAAATAGTTTTAAAAATTGGAACTCTTTTTCTTTTGCATCGCATCAACTTAATTTTAATTCAAAAAAAGAAGCATTGAACACAATCTTAGATTATAGAAATGAATACAAAAAAAATTTCCATATTGTATCTTTTAAAAGTTATACAGAAATTCTTAAGAACATAACTAGAGCTTTATTAAGCCAAGCGCTACCAGCAGGTGTATTAAAATTGACGTCTGTTAACGATCCTATATATGGAGATACAAAGCTTCTTGAATGGTCTGGCTATCAACATGTGCAACTATTTTTGGAAGAGATAAATAATTATTATTAGTTCAATTGTGCTGAGATATACTTCTTTATTTCTTTAATGTAATTACTCGTATATTCTGTATATGCTAGATCGTGACCACCGCAATTATCATATCTGAGGTATGTTGAGTTAGTAGGTGCTTTTGCGTAGATCTCATCTACATGATCAACTGGTATTCTGTCATCATCTGAACACTGAATTAGCATAATTGGATAATTTAGTTTACTTGCATTTTTCTCTGGATTGATATCTCTGAGGTCAATGCCTTCATATAATTCTGCTGACCAGATGATACCATGCCTTAGCTGGGTAGCAATGAACGGAGGAATTGGTGTGCGACGAGCAACTTCTCCAGCAAGTAGTTCTACTAGATTATTAAATGGTGCATCAGCAACGACACCTTGAACTGCATCATTTGTATAGGCTGATTGCAAAACAAGCGATGCTCCATAACTTGTACCAAATAATAAAACCTCTTCAATATTTTTTTCAGATTTAAGATATGCTATTGCGCCATTAATATCACCAATATCTTTCACAGTTAAGCCAACTTTTGTTTTCGTTGATTCACCATGCCCTCTAATATCAAATAGCAATGCAGGGTAGCCAAGATCATGTATCTCTGAAAACATTTTTAGTCTAATTGAGCGATTTGCATCAATGCCATGAGCGAAAATAATTGCTTGTTTTTCATTTTTATTTGGAAGCCACCATGCTTGCAATGTAATATCTGAATTATCTGAAGCATTAAATTGTACCTCTTCAAATTGTAATTTATAATCAGCTGGATTTTCCTCGTGGACGTTAATTATTGATTGAAAAGAAAGCACTGTTACATAAAACGATAAACCAAAATAAATGACAAGAATTATGCTTATTGGAATCAAGACTCTTTTTTTTAGAAATAACTTTAAATATTGGCTCATAATTTTTATATCTCCTATTTGTATATAGTCACATAGTATATGTAGTTTGATTTGTAATTGTAACTTAGTTTAAATTATTTCGATTTATTAATGCAGCTGCCTAATAATCGCATCTGACATTTTTGCAACACGAGCCATTTCTTTTACATCATGTACGCGAATAATATCTGCTCCATTAGCGATAGCAATAGCTGATGTTGCTGCAGTACCTTCAATTCTGTCATGAACATCCGTGCTCAATATATCACCTATGTGCTTTTTTCTTGAAGTACCAATTAATATTGGAAAACCAAATTTTAATTTATCTAAATTACCAATGATTTGAATATTTTGCGTTGTGTTTTTATTGAATCCTATTCCAGGATCGATAATTAGATTTTTTAGATTAAATCCTTTGTTAATTAATATATCTATTTTCATTTGTAGGTCAATTTTGATTTGCTTAATTACATTTTTATCTTTAGCTATTTTTTGGTTATGCATGAGTATGTATGGCAAATTGGACTTTGCAACTAAAGCAATCATTTTTTTGTCATGATTTAACATAGATATATCATTGATCATCGAAGCTCCATGGCAAATTGCTTCTTCTACAATTGTGCTATTTCTGGAATCAATACTAATTGGCAGATTCACATTTTTCTTAATAATATCAATTGCAGGTATTACGCGATCCATTTCATCTTGAATAGAAACTTTTTGTACATTCCCATATATACTTGAAGGTCGGCTCGACTCTCCGCCAACATCTATTATATCTGCACCATATTTTTTAAATGAAAGTGCCTGTTTTGCAACGGCTGTTAAATCAGAAGCGATACCATCTCCAGAGAATGAATCAGGTGTTATATTTATAACACCCATAATGAAGGTTTTAGAATTCCACTGAAATTCATTTGCACTTTTTGTCATTATTGTTTATTCACCAATATTTCCGTTCTTTAAGTAAGGCTTTATTTTTATATTCAATATGCTACAGCAATAGGATCAATGCTTTTCCACAAATACCACGTTGCTATTGTTTGCCATGGCCTCCACTTTTCTGAAATACCTTTAATTAATTCAGGATCCTGTCTAACATTTAATTGATAGTTTAATTCTATGGCTTTTAACAAGCCAATGTCAGTTTTAGGCAATATATTCCTTCGACCTAAATGGAAGATTAAAAACATTTCTGCAGTCCATAGGCCAATTCCTTTAATTGCCGTGACCTCATTAACAACTTCATCATTTGATAATTTTGACCAGTTTATTTTACTTGGGTTAAAAAGACATAATTCTTGCAAATAAGCAATCTTTTGTCGCGAAAGACCGATTTTTTTCAATTCTTGTTCTGAAACCTTACTGAGTGAATTTATTGCAATATTGTCTTTGCACAATTTTTGTAACCTCTGCCAAATTGTCGCAGCTGCCTTAACTGATATTTGTTGGCCTACAATTGATTGTGCTAAAGTTAAAAAACTATCAGGGTTACGAGAAAATTTTTCATGTGGAAATTTTGAAATAATCTTAGCAAGAACAGGATCTTTTTCGATTAGTTGATTTACTCCAATTGTCCAGGTTTCATTATTGAGAATATTATTATTTAGCACGAAACTATATTCCAGTATCTCTATTCATAAAACTAAAATATGCAGCAAGAAAAAATAATAATACTCCTCCTGTTAAGATCATGATATTTATTGGCTCCACTGAACCTTGCAGGAGCATATTGCCATCATAATAGTAGAATGGTGAGAGAAATTTCATTGGCTCAATCGAATCCCATATTGTATATAGTGTATTCATAAAATATGATGCACCAACGTAAAATCCTGTTATGCTCATACCTAAACCTCTTCTTTTTGTTAGCGATTGCATTGCTAAAGCAAAAAAACCAAAATATATTCCAAAGAGAGACAATGCGATTGTGCAGAAAAAAACATTTATGAGATCAATGCCGAAAATGAATAATGAGTTTGATAAACAAACTGTTAAAAATATAATCACAGGGATAATTACAGCAACGGTGACAAGCATCATTGCTTTCTCAATAATTATACGAGATCGATTAATTGGACTTGCAAGCAGTAACTCTAATGTGCCTGATTCTTCCTCAGAACCAATAGTGCTAGCCCCTATACCAATTGTAATAATTGCCAAACATATAGGTAAAAATATTGCATATAGCTCAAAACCAAGCCAGCCTGCTGGAGAGCTAGTATCTACATCTCCACCAAAAAATGCAGTAAAGTTATTACTATTTTCAAATAGCTTCGCAGCTTCTCTTCCTACAGAATCATACATAGAAATAATTAGCATTGCGAGTAAACTCAATACGATGGTCCAGATAGTTAAACTTTTTCTTCTATCCCAAATATTGCGAAAATAAATAGAGTTTTTATTCAACATTGTTTTTATCTCTTTCGTAATATTGCATAAAGACATCTTCAAGGCTTGTCTCTTGCTCATCAAGATCAAGGACCTCATATTGTGCAATTGTCTTTATGAAAGAATCTATATTACCAGTGACTGCGAAAGTGATGATGTTATTATCATTAGCGACTATCTTAATATTGCTACTTACAGTAAGCTCCTCTATCGCTGGGGTCTTTTCAAATCGAACCTGATATTTTTTATAATTCATAGCATTTTTATCATGCAAGTTTTCAATTGCAATGAGTGTGCCATCTCGAATAAAACCAGCCCTATCACAGATTTTTTGTACTTCTGTTAAATCATGAGATGAAATAAATGCTGCTTTGCCTGCATCTTTCATCTCTAAAACCATGTCATAAAACACTTGCTTCATTAACGGATCAAGCCCACTAGTTGGCTCATCGAGAATGAGCAAGTCGGGTTTATGCATGAATGCTTGCAATAATCCTATTTTTTGTTTGTTTCCTTTTGATAATGTATTGATAGATCTATCCATAGGCGCATCTAACCTGCGTATAAGATCCTTGACGTATGCCCAGTCACTATCCTTTCTTAAATTAGCAAGATAATTGAGGATCTGATGTCCGGTCATGTTGCCATATAATGCTATGTCACCCGCAAGATACCCAACATGTTCCTTTAATTTGACTCTATCTCGAACACTGTCTAATCCAAAAATTTTAATTTCACCAGCACTGGGGGCAATAAAATTCATCATAGTACGGATAGTTGTACTTTTCCCAGCACCATTAGGCCCAAGGAAGCCAAATACTTCTCCAGAATTGATCTCTAATGATAATTGATCAACTGCAATTAGAGAACCATAAGATTTTGTAAACGTATTAATTGTCAGTGGTTTCTTATTCATATATTTTATCAATTTAATAAAAGAGTTCTTGCAATCTTTGCAAGAACTCTTTTATTTTTGTGATTACTTAGTTAATCCTCTGCCTAATGAAATAAACCAGATTGAATATACAACAAAACATAGCCCAGAGACCATCTGAACTGTAGTTGCTGCTTCTGTAGCAAATGGAGCTATTGCTGAAGCTATAGCGACGACTGCACCAGATAATGCTGCAACATTAGCAAGATTGCTATTTACTTCACTCCTTGAAGCTGCTCCTATTGCAAGCAAGGTGGCTCCTGCTCCAAATACAAATGTGCCAATAATGTTTAATCCAAAAAATATCTCAGCGACAGCAGTATCTGATGCGATTCCAGATGCTAGAACAATACCTAAGCCGCTTCCTACTGTCCATACAATTATTGCTGCAGTTGCCATAGGAATAGCTATTGTTCCTAGCGCATATCCATTTGAACCATTCCAACTCTGTACCCAAATGATTATTCCGGCTAAAATCAACAATAGCCCCACTGGAATTAATAATGCCGTAATAATTCCTAATCCTGCATTTGCAGCTAGAATACTGATAACACCTGCAGCATCATATCCGTCAATTGTACCACCAATTCCAAGTACGCCTCCAGGTTGAATAAAATAGCTGGTTAGTGCTATTATCGGGCCAACTATCATGCAGTAGCCACCCATTTTTTTGACATCCATTGTTGTCATTTTACTTCCTTTCTTTAAAAGGACATAATTGTACCAACTAAATACATATCCCTCTTTTCGTTCAATTAAAACATATAATGAAATAAATATACAATGAATTTTTTTACATATCTAAGTGCAAATTTTTTAAGAAAATATAATTAATCCTATGAAGTTCTGGCAACAGCGATAATAATTATTATTAAAAAAATGAACATTGAAACTATTGCAGATGAACCAACAGATTCATTAATTTGATCTTGATGACCACATATTGAACATTCTTCAGAAGCATCTGGCATTTTAGTATTACAATCTGGACAGTATATGAGTGACATAAATAATATTCTATATATTTTTTGAATCTGTTGCAAGAATTAGACTTATGCGCTTTTTTTATTTGCATTATTATAAAAAATATTTATATAATTAGGTAATTATTGAATCAATTAAAGGTTATAGCATGGCTAAGGGACTAGATAAAAGAAAAAATGTTAAGAAGCAAGGTAAAAGCTTAAAAGAAAAACGAGCAGATAAAAGAGCTAAAAGAAAATAATTTGAGAATTTACTAATTTTGTAATAGAATCATTTGCGATTTACACTAAGGTCTTTATTTTGTGCAATGTTAAGAATTAAAAAGATCTAATTAAATATCACGCTATAAATTATTAACACTATAACCATAGTTATCAATTTATGTTCTCTTGCCCATTGATATGGATTTTTCATCTCAATTCAGCATCCCTTCGATTTGCTATTTATACTTTTCGCTTCTCAAAGATGGATGGCTTTGCTATAGCATCTGGCTCTCTAGATAAGGCAGTTTGACACGTACTGCTGCATGTTTTTTGTTCAGGTCGTAGCTTGTGCCCAAAGACACGTTCGCAGTCACGTCTAGCACAATGAATTATTGGGATAGAGTTCCAATGGTTTTCATAATCTTCTGCAAGCGATTTCCATAGAAAACCTCGTAAATTTTTAGGTGTTATATCAAAGATTGGATGAAAGCCATCATCATCTGTTTGTAATCCAACTTCACAATGCAGTCGAACTTCTGCACTAATCTCTTTTAGTTGCTCATCGGTTGGTTCTTTTATGCCTTCGTAGAATTTGTAAAACTTCTGAGCAAGTTGCCAGTAATGATGTAAATACAATTGACCATTACCTTTTTCTAATTCTCCCCAATGAGTAATCCAGCCTTTAAAATATTGTTTCATTGCCTCATGAATCGCATTATGCATCTTTTTAGCGTCTGAGAGATCTTTAGGTCCTGCAATAAACATTTTTTTAGCACACATCACAGCATATGACTCAGGTGGATTTCCTGTAATATCCAATATTATTTCATAGATTCGTGCCAGTTCTGCGCTTGCATTAAAGGTATCTTTCTCCAGCTCAAAATGGATAAGTTCCGTTGGATGATCTTGATGAAAACCTACTGTTGGAGCATCAAACGGTTGGATATACCAGTTGTGCTCTACATTGTCTGATGGATGATCATCTGCATAGTTAGATGTCGTCCATTCATAGCTTTCGTATTTAGACCATTCCATAGATTCCTCTATTTTTTATACTATTAGAAGCCTGATACCCCTGACAAGAATCGAACTTGCGCACATGGTTTCGGAAGGGCAGTAAACCGTATCCTAGCCATCTATATTGTACTGTTATCTCCTTTAAATTGCATGTTATATGAGTAACTAAGATTGCGCTTTAACTTGCGCTTTTTATTTATGCACAACGTTACGAAATAATACGAATTAATTTTTTGACTTAATGGTTATAATTAAGTTATGAGGAATAATTATCCAATTACAAGCGTATTACTATCAATAAATATATCTGTATATATAGTCCTTAATATTCTTGCTTGGAATGGTATAGAAATCGATGATTTTGTTAAAGCGTATGTTGGATTTGATTCACAAGCATTTCATGGTGCATATTGGAAACACGTTACAGGTATATTTGTCCATATAGAATTTATCCATATATTAGGTAATGCATTAGCAATTTTGGCTTTTGGGACTTTGTCCGAGAGGTATTTCGGTAAGAGAAATTATATTCTGGTTTATATTATATCTGGATTATTAGCGCAAACTTATGACCATGCCGTATTTTGTGGGGTGGATTTACTGATTGATGTTAATAAATGTGATATAGGGCCCGGTAACTCCGTATTTGGAGCAAGCGGTTCTATTTGGGGGCTGATTGGCGCTCTTCTAGTATATTCGATTGCCAATAAGAAAGATTTGCTTAGCTCAAGTATTAGATCTAGGTTATTGTATGCTCCTCCTATTTCGATTTGTATAGCAGGAACATTCATAAGTCACGGACTTTTTAAGGAGAATTTAGTGGATGTTCTTTGGGGGTTTGGGCCAGATACTTATGGTTTCATGGAACATGTTCATGGTGGAGCATTTATAATTGGCATAATTTTTGGTCTGTTAATTATTACAAAGCGTTTATATAAATATTCATAATTAATAATATATTTTATACAATTCTAGTATTACTTAATTCATATTAATTTACACTATTTTACATAAAAACATTAGTAGATGCTACGATTGTTGCAACAGCGCCTGCAGGCAATTGGATTAAATAAATATATATAAAAAAGGGTTATCCTGTTTTTTACTCTGTTAGAAGTCTGGTACCCCTGGCAAGAATCGAACTTGCGCGCATGGTTTAGGAAACCAATGCTCTATCCACTGAGCTACAGGGGTAACTCATTTATTGTATAGTAAATTTTTTCAGAAAAAAGGGCTTTTGATATGGATACATATAAGCAATTCTTATATTTGACATTGCTCACATATTGATTCAGGCACCAATCCTATTTTCATTAATTTATTGAATATGTAGCAACCTGCACAAAATCCGACAAAAGCTTCAAGGCAGGCGAAAACTAATAATAGTCCAAGAATTAAATCGCTAATTAGATATTGATCAATAATAAAAAAATAGAGTGTTAGTGATGAGCAAACCAACCCAATCATTTGTGCGAAACGTTTTGGTGGACCAGCAACATTTTTTTTCGGTAGATTCGGTGCAACAATTCTTGTAGCAAATTGACCAATTGGACTTAGGGTAGGCCCAGTCAATACTCTTGCAACAAACCCATATAATAAAAATGTTAAAATATAAATTGAATTAGTCGCTAAACCCAAAAAGGAAAGCACAACCACACAACATGCAACGATTCTAGCTGCATTTTCATTAACTGGATTCGGAAAAGAAAATATCTTATTTAACATAATAATTTGCCTCTACATATTGGGTTAATCTATACGTTTCCTTTTGTCAATAATTTGTTAATGTTTTTGATCGATTTAGTAGACATAAGGATCTTATTTTCTTTAAAGTTTTGATAATATAAATTTATGGTCGGGACGGCTGGATTTGAACCAGCGACCTTTCGACCCCCAGCCGAATGCGCTGCCAGACTGCGCTACGCCCCGCTTACATGATTGCAAGAAGTATAATAATAATGATCGTAATAATTGTTGCACGACCGCCAATATCTTCTATGAACCCTTTCATAATTTATACTCAGCAATCACGCATTTTCTGGATTAAAATAACCAGCCGGTTTATCATCTGACTTTTCAATCTTTTCTTCTACAGTTTCCTTTATGTCATTATTTTTTGGCTCTACCTCTTGGGCAGTCATAGCTGATTGAGGCTGATTTGTAACTGGGCTTGCTTGCACAAGAGCATCACGCATTTGTGCAGTCATGTCAGATAATGCATTTGGAGTATGAGGCATAAAAATACTGTTACTATTTTCTGAAGTACCAATTTCTTTCAAGCTGTCGAAATATTGTGTTAGAAGCACTAAATTCATTACTTCCATCGGTCCTGTTCCTGCAATGCTTTTTTGGAAATCATCTATAGATTCTTTGAGTCCTTCAATAATAGCTTGTCGTTCGTCAGCAATTCCTCTACCACGCAATGCATTACTTTGTGCTTTTCCTTCTGCTTCTTTAACAATTAAGATTTTTTCTGCTTCACCTCGTTCAGTTGCTGCTACTCGAAGCCTCTCTGCTTCATTAATCTCGTTCATTGCAGCTTTGACTTTTGCATCAGGGTCAATATCTGTCACTAATGCTTTGACAATACCATATCCAAACTGTTCCATAATATCTGTTAATTCTGCTCCAACTGCATCAGCGATTTCATCTTTCTTATCAAAAAGACGATCTAAGATCATTTTTGGTACACGAGCTCGAACCACATCGAATACGTATGAAGTGATTTGAGATTCAGCATTTTGAAGTTTATAAAATGCTTCATATTCTTTAGATTCCAAAACAAAATATTGCACAGAAATACTTACAGATACAAAGACGTTATCTTCAGTTTTTGTTTCAACAGGCACATCAAGTTGTCTAATTCGCATATTTAAGGTGCCTGACTTTCTTTCGATGAGAGGAATTTTAAAATGTAATCCTGGATTACACATTCTATTATATTTACCAAACCGTTCAATGATTACTACTGTTTGTTGGCTAACGGTAAAAAAAGTTAATAAAAATATTCCAACAATTAATATGATGAGTACTGGTATTATTTCTAACATTTAAACCCTCCTAAAATGCAGCATGTTGCTAATTAATCATCTCTAATATACACCTATCATTAGTAAATAAAAATAAATAATAATTTAACTCATTATTTTTTTTATTTTTTGTAACAGAATCCTAGGTTCTATATGGTCGCCTGCATATTTACTAAGATATAAATATGCTACTTCACCATTTTTTGTAAGCAAGGCAACACCACCTTGTTGCGTATAGGTACCTTGTGTTTTTGATTGCATGAATCCATTTAAAAATGCTCTAAGGCCTGCGATCCAAACTCCAGGTGTAATATTTGATATTAAGCTATTTTTTGCACCTAGAGCTTTGTAAATTATTAATTCCTGATCACTGAAAACTTTTGCATCTATCTTATAGTCTTCTTGAAAGAATCTTGCTTGTTCAGGTGAACCACTGCCAATAAAGATTAGTTCAATATCTATTTGGTTTATTTCATTTTTTATAGAGCTCAACTGAGCTGCTTGTTCTTTACAAAAAATTCAGCCAAAATGACGAAGCATACATATTAGAACTATATTTTTAGACATTATAGAAGCAAGCGATTGGCTTTTGTTTTGAGTATCAGTTACAAAGAGATTATTAATATCTAATTCCATGGACCTAAAGTATGGGTTTTTATTACTATGCGCAAGTATTTATTTCAATATAGATTAAAATTATAATCCATCTTCGTTTTTTATTGTCATCAAATTATTTTCTTCGTCAACAGAAACAATGAAATCAGCAATATCTGGTACAAGTAGTTCACCAGAAGGGGTACGCACCACAAAAACATCATTTGCGCCAGTTTGAATAACTTGCTCGATCATCCCTAGAATAGAATTGTTTGAAATCACCTGCATTCCTATTCTAGTTTCTTTCTTTTCAATCAAATTAATATTTTTGAAGTCATGAGAATTAACAGCAAGCGTTTTACCTGCAAGGCTTTCTGCATCATTGCGATTTTCTATAGATTCAAATCGTAAATATTTTTTCTTGTTTTGGATCATTATCTCTGTCAATTCTGTTTGTTGATTGTCTAAATAAAATATATTATTTTTTTCGTATAACCCTGGTTCATTTACACTTGGTGTAAATTTTACGAATCCTTTAATTCCCCAAGGACCATTAATTTTACCAACTACGATGAGATTTTGTTTTTTCACAATTATTCAATAGACAGTGAAACTCTAACCCCAGCTTTTTTACCAGCGATATCTAGTAATGAACGAATAGAGTTTGCAATCATACCATTCCTACCAATGACTTTTCCTTTGTCATCATCCGAAACAGTTAAGTGAATAATTAGACGATTACCGACAACTTCTTCTTCTACTTCAACTTCATCAGGGTTATCAACCAAAGATTTTGCAATATAATTAACGAAGTCCTTCAAGGTTATTTCTCCTCAGTCTCAGCTTCAGTCTCAGGTGCTGCCTCAGCTTCAGCCTCAGGTGCTGCCTCAGCTTCAGCCTCAGGTGCTGCCTCAGCTTCAGCCTCAGGTGCTGCCTCAGTTTCAGCCTCAGTTTCAGCCTCAGGTGCTGCCTCAGTTTCAGTCTCAGGTTCTGCCTCAGGTGCTGCCTCAGCTTCAGCCTCAGGTGCTGCCTCAGTTTCAGTCTCAGGTGCTGCCTCAGGTGCTGCCTCAGCTTCAGCCTCAGGTGCTGCCTCAGTTTCAGTCTCAGGTGCTGCCTCAGGTGCTGCCTCAGGTGCTGCCTCAGCTTCAGCCTCAGGTGCTGCCTCAGTTTCAGTCTCAGGTGCTGCCTCAGTTTCAGTCTCAGGTGCTGCCTCAGGTGCTGCCTCAGGTGCTGCCTCAGCTTCAGCCTCAGGTGCTGCCTCAGCTTCAGCCTCAGGTTTTTTTTCAACTGTAATTCTTTTTGGAGGATCAATATCATACAATCCTTGTTTAAATAGAATTCTATGAACAGTCTCAGTAGGCTGTGCACCTACAGATATCCAATATTTTATTCTTTCTTCATTTAAATTGAGATTCTTATCTTTTGATGCAGGATCGTATTGTCCAACTATCTCTACAAACCTACCATCTCTTGGTGCGGTATGTTCTGCAATTACAACTCTGTACAAAGGCTGTTTGCTTCTTCCAACTCTTCTTAATCTTATTTTTAACAAATATTTCTCCAGTAAATTTACGTAGCAATCATGATTTCATCGATGGCGACTGAGTTCAACAAAAAAATATTAAAATTTTCGTTTATTATTTATTTTTGTACTTTGATTACGCAACATTGACATCATTCTTTTAGCTTGTTCAAATTGTTTAATTAGTCCATCGACTTCTTCTACATTGACATTTGCTTCTGTGGCTATACTCTTTTTTCTCTCGCTTGATATAGATTTTGGATCTCGTCTTTCATCTTCATTCATTGCTTCAATAATTAATTTACACTTATCAATAAATTTATCGTTAATCTGACTCATTGCCATTTTGCTCGCTGTTCCTCCAAGGCCAGGCATTACTTTTGATAAATTACCAATTTTCCCGAGTTTATTTAACTGGTTTAAAAAATCATCTAGAGTGAAATCTTCTTTGATCATTTTCATTGCAGCTTTTTCGATTGCTTTTTTTTTGAATTTATCAAACATAATTACTTATTTTTCTTTTTGACTAATTAAGGAGCACAGATCCATGATACGGCATGCATAGCCCCATTCGTTATCATACCACCCAACCGTTTTTATTAAGGAAGGATTAACTATTAGAGTACTTTTGCTGTCATATATGCATGAAGCATCATGTTTCTTAAAGTCTGATGAAACTAACTCATCAGACTCATATGACAAGTACCCTTGCATTGGTCCGTCACTTGCATCTTTAAATGCTGCGTTGATTTCTTCAAGTGTAGGAGATTTTTTTAAATTTGTTACCAGATCTACAACTGACACAGTTGAAGTTGGCACCCTAAAGGCAATTCCATTTAATTTATTTTCTAATTCTGGAATTATTGTTGAAATTGCACTTGCTGCTCCTGTTGAAGTAGGAATTATATTACTGGCTGCTGCTCGTGATCTGCGTAAATCTTTATGTTTGGCATCAACCAAGTTTTGATCTCTGGTATAAGAGTGAATCGTAGTCATCATCCCATCTTGTATTTCAAAGTTATCATGCAAAACTTTAATCATTGGGACAATGCAATTTGTTGTACATGAACCAGCCGAAATTAGGTGATGGTTGCTTGGATCATAATCTGAATCATTAACACCCATTATAATTGTGATATCTTCATCTTGTGCAGGCGCAGTAATAATAACTTTTTTTACAGATGCATTATTTTTTTGATGTAATAAGGCAGTATCTCTTTTCCGAAACTGACCTGTTGCTTCAATTACTACATCAACGCCTGATTTATCCCAAGGTATTTTTTCTGGTTCATCGCTATTTAAAACATCAATGTGTACTTTATTATCAATGATAATTTTTTGATCCTGCACATCAATTGCAAACGGAAATCTTCCATAGTCAGTATCATATTTTAATAGGTGTGCATGCATGTTTGCGTCAGTTCGCCCATTGATAGCTACTATTTCAAAATCATCTCTATCTAACATGCCATTCTCTGCCCAAGCTCTTAAAAGAAGCCTACCAACTCTTCCAAAACCATTGATTCCGATTTTTAATTTCATTTAATCCCTCAAACTATTGCAATTAAACAATATATTGACTGAACCCATTTTTTCCAGCGAATTTTCCTGATTTTTCTAGTTCTTCTTCAATTCTAAGCAATTCATTGTATTTTGCATTTCTATCTGAACGTGAAGGAGCCCCAGTTTTAATTTGCCCAACACCAGTTGCGACTGCTAAATGGGCAATAGTTGTATCTTCCGTTTCTCCACTGCGATGTGAAATAATTGCTGCCCACCCAGATTCCTTTGCTAGCTTGATTGCATTTATTGTTTCTGTAAGTGTGCCAATTTGGTTTAGTTTAATTAATATAGCATTTGCCGCATTGCAGTCTATTGCTTTTTGTAGTCGTTGTTTATTAGTTACAGTGAGATCGTCTCCAACCAATTGAACTGATTGACCTATCTGATTAGTTAGATTTATCCAGCCTTCCCAGTCATCTTCTGCCATACCATCTTCAATAGAAATAATTGGATATTTTTCTGACCATTCTTTCCATAAGCTTGCAAGCTCTAGATTTGTTAGCGATTTGGATTCAGTAGATAATTGATAAGTATCATTTAAAAATATTTCAGACGTTGCTGGGTCTAAAGCAATGCTTACATCTTTACCAGCTTTCAAGCCACTCTTTTCAATGGCCTGCATAATATATAGTAATGGTTCTTCATTTGTTGAAAATTTTGGAGCAAAACCTCCTTCGTCGCCAACTGTTGTAGGATGATTATTGTCATGAAGAATAACTTTTAGATGATGATAGATTTCACTAATCCATTGAATAGACTCCTTAAAGGAATGAGCTCCAATTGGCACCACCATATATTCTTGAAAATCAGAAGAATTTGTAGCATGAGCACCGCCGTTTAATATATTTGCCATAGGTGTAGGTAAAATAAACTGAGAATCTTTCTCTTCATTCAGATATTTATAAAGCGGTATTTTGTGGCTTAATGCAGCTGCTTTAGCAGTCGCTATTGAAACACCCAAAATAGCATTGGCTCCTAAGTTACTTTTGTTCGGAGTTCCATCTTCTTGAATTAATTTTTCGTCTATTTGTTGTTGCTCGCTTGCATCAAAATCTTTTAAGATTTTATTAATCTGGTTGTTTACATTGCTTACAGCTTGCAAGACACCTTTTCCAGCAAAACGATTTTTATCGTTATCTCTTAATTCTACAGCTTCGTGTTTACCTGTACTTGCTCCGCTAGGCACCGCTGCTCTGCCAATTTCACCATTGTTAAGGATGACATCAACTTCTATAGTTGGATTGCCTCTAGAATCTAATATTTCTCTTGCTAATATTTTTTTTATTTTCATCAAATCATTAACTAATTTTTGCTCTCGGATGCACTTCTTCATAAGCATCTTTTAAATCCTGATTTGCAAGTTGTGTATAAATTTGTGTTGTGGATACGTTGGCATGACCTAGTAACTCTTGGACAGCACGAATTGAAGCACCGCCTCTGAGTAAATGAGTTGCATAAGAATGCCTCAATGTGTGAGGAGTAACATTGGATGCTATACCAGCTTTTTTGACATAAGCTTTTAGAATCAACCAATATCCTTGTCTTGTTAATCGTTCTCCGCGCATATTAACAAAAACACCAAGCTCGCTATTATTTCTTACAAAATTATGCCGAATTTCCCTCAGGTAATATTTAAGGTTTTCCAGTGCTTGGTCTGGTATAGGAATTGTTCGTTCTCTATCCCCTTTACCATAGCATCTTAGATAAGGTTCATTTTCAGACAAATAAAGATTATCTATATTTAAAGCAATTAATTCACTTACTCTTAAACCTGTCCAATACATTAAACTTAACATTGCGGAATCACGGTAACCTTCAGTACTTGAATTATCTTTCGCTGCAGTAAGAATTGCATCAACTTCTTTTGCTAGTAAAGGTTTAGGTAAGGACTTTATTGTTTTTGGTGATTCAATATCAAGTATTGGACTTTTTGTTAAATCTCCAGTCTCAACAAGAAAGTTGACAAATGATTTTAGGGCAGCTATTTTTCGTGCAACTGTAGCACGAGAATATTCACGACTGTTTAACCATTTTACGTAATCTTCAATAGATTTTTTGGTTATTTGCGAAATTTCTATAGTATCTAAATTGTCGATTACTTGATTTTTTTTCACAAAATTAGCGAAACCATTTAGATCGTTTTTGTATGCTTCAGTAGTGTTTTTTGATGAACCTTTTTCGGTAGTAAGATAGTACAGAAATGATTTTATTTTTGTGTTCAAAGTAGTCCCTCAGACTTCAAAATAATATCCTTATTAATCAAAATCATAGAACACAATTCTTTAGTAGACAATAACTAAAATATTGAAGTAAGCAATTTTTTCATTTTAGTGGATTTAATGATCGTTTTATCTTAGATGCTAGTATTTCTCCGATGCCATTTATTGCAGCAAGCTCTTTCTTATTCGCCTTTTTGATTTTATCTATTGAGCCAAATTTATCAATTAGCAATTTTTTTTTCAAATGACCAATGCCATCGATATCATCGAGTATAGATTTTATTTGTCTTTTACTGCGCAAATTTCGATGGTATGAAATAGCAAATCGATGCGCCTCATCACGAATTCTTTGCAGGAGCGTAATTCCTGGTGTACCAGCCTGTAATCTAATTGGTTCATTCAGGTCTGCAACATAAATCTCTTCATTTTTCTTTGCAAGCCCGCATACTGTAATGTCTTTTATGCCTGTTTGTAATAGTACTTCAAGCGCAGCATTGAGCTGTCCTCGACCTCCATCTATTACCACTAAGTTTGGTTTAGAATGCCAATCATTTTTATCGTCAGTATTTTTTTCTTGCATTCGTTTTAATCGTCTTGTAAAAATCTCTTTTATTGCTAAATAATCATCTTGCGAATTCATAGACTTTAATTTGAATCTCCGGTATTTCTTCGTATTTGGCTTACCATTTTCAAATACCACCATGGAGCCAACAATGTCTGTTCCTTGAATATGAGAAATGTCATAACATTCAATTCGACTTGGTTTTTCGATAAGTTCTAATTCATCAGTAATAATTTGTAATCCTTGCTCAAGATTATTATTTACAGATATGTTGCTAGAAATTTTCTTTAATAAATACTCATTGGCATTTTCTATAGCAAGCTGTACTAATCTTTTTTTGAATCCACGTGATGGTTTGATGATTGAAATTTTTTTGTTTGCAAATTGTGAAAGTTGTTGCTCAATTAATGTTTTTTGCTTAGGTATAATATTTGTTAAAACGTACTGAGGAGGTAAATTTTTCTTTGTATAATATTGTAATAAAAAATGACTTAATACTTCTTGATCATCTTGCGCTAAATCATTATTTAATTGATTGCTATCATTACTAATTAATCGCTTACCACGAAAATGGAGTACATTATAAATTGTAGAGCCTTTGTCGTTTATAAATCCAATGACATCTGCATTCAAGTCTGTTGTTGAGGAAACGGTGGATGAATACTTTTCTAATTTTTTTATTGAATGAATTTGATCTCTGATGCGGGCAGCTTTCTCATAATCAAAGTTTTTTGAAGCATTGTTCATTTCTTGATTTAATTGTTTTGTGACATGATCAGTTTTACCCTCAAGAAAAAGCATAGTCTGCTGAATCACTTCATCGTATTCTTTTTTTGTACAATATGATGTGCAAGGAGCAATGCATCTTTTAATAAAATAATCTAAGCACGGACGCTCATCTTTACCTGTAATCTTTTTTGTACACGATCTCCATGGAAAAATTTTATTTATTGTTTCAAGATTTTTACGTGCAGATCCCGGAGAAGTATATGGTCCAAAATATCTACTGCCATCGTTTTGTAAATTACGCGTAATTGAAACTCGTGGCCAATCATTATGGAGATCAATTTTAAGATATGGAAAACTTTTATCATCTTTCAGTCTGATATTATAAGTTGGTTTTTTTTCTCGAATTAAATTTGCTTCAAGGATGAGTGCTTCGGATTCATTTTCAGTGACTAAATAATCAATATCTTCTATTTCCTTAACTAACAACTGAATTTTATGATTTTCATTTTGAGTCGAATTACGAAAATATGATTTTACTCTTTTACGAATATTTTTAGCCTTGCCAACATAAATAATATCTTTACTCGCATCTTTCATCATATATACACCAAAAGACTCAGGCATTAGATCAACTTGACGTGACAGTTTGTGATTCATGTATTTTTTCTTATCAAATTCTTAGTAAACTTATCTTGATTATATAGGAATCAATGTATATCAATGAATAGAAATAGAAATTAGATGCAATGAATATCTTATATATGTTTTTAAGAAAAAATAAGCTTGTATTGATTAATTCATTAACATTTTTAGCATGCTCTATGATTTTTTTAAGTTGTACGCAAAATCAGCAAGCCAAACCAACATCAGCAACAACGATTACACCTACGCAAAATCAGCAAGCCAAACCAACATCAGCAACAACGATTACACCTACGAAAAATCAGCAAGTCAAACCAACTGAGATAAAAACTATAACAAAAAAAGAATCAACGGTAACCAACCCAATAATCAACACGATTGTTCCTAATTACGCACAAAATACTATTGCAGGTATTTTAATTGATGCTTGGCAGTGCACAGAGGGACAAGAAATTTTAGTTCAAGATTTGACCACTTCTTATGCTGATAATATTAAGTGTTCTGTGAGTATTATATTTAATAGTGACAAATTGGTTGTCAAAACCACAGGTATTCCAAATCATGATTTAGAGTCTGGTTTTGGCTGTTGCGCTTCTGAACAAAATAGAGAGTGGTCATTACCGTTAAATCCTGTTGCAATAACGGGTGATAATTATAACATAGCACCAGAAAGAGGCCCTGTTGCGGTTGCAGTGAATGGTGTAGCAATTTATGGCCCTGAAGAAGGACCAGGCGGTGATGCAGTTGCACTACATTACGGTAAATTTATTGAAGATCGTCAGCCTATTCAACTCGGGATTTGTGGAGGTCACTCTGGTCCAGGCGGTGAATATCATTATCACTATGATGCAAATTGTATTCATTGGCATCCTGACGCCTCTGCAGGTGAAAGTATGAATGATTACAGTATCGATAAATTAGATAGTAAAAATCATTCTCCTGTAATTGGTTTTGCATTTGACGGATATCCAATTTATGGTTTTTTTGGTTTTGACACTGATGGCACTGTTCGTGAGATGACAAGTAGCTACCGATTAAATGCCGGTGCTAATGGCTATAATGGTAGTGACGATTATACATATGAAGAAGGGCTTGGCGATCTCGATCAATGCAATGGACATTTTGGTGCCACGCCTGATTTTCCAAACGGTATCTACCATTATCATTCTACAATTAAAAGTGGATCAGGAGATATGGGATTCCCATATTTTGTCTATTGCTATTACGGTATTCCGGATGAATCCAATTATTCTGAAGGCCAGGGCATGGGGCCAGCTGGGGGGCTTCCAGCTAGTAATAGGCCACCACCTAGACCGCCTAGGAGACGATAGGAAAAGCATGCTGTGAAACTCATTTATATTTTTAATGATCAATTAAACTTGGAAGTATCTAGTTTACATAATGTTATCAAGGACGAAGATATAATCGTTTTGACAGAAACATTTGAACAAGCTAAGTCTGTTAAGCATCATAAAAAGAAACTTATTTTTATGTTTTCAGCCATGAGACACTTTGCCAATTCATTACGAAAACAAGGTTATAAGGTTCATTATTCAAAAATTGATGATGAATCAAATTTGCAGTCAATTAATGAAGAATTGAAAAGGGTTATTAATATTTATGTGCCAGAAAAAATTATTGTTACTGAACCTACAGAATATAATTTACTTCAGGATGTTTTAAACTGGGAAATTATTTTAGACATTCAAACAGAAATTATTTCTGATACAAGATTTTATTGTTCTAAAGATGAATTTATGAATTGGGCATCAGACAGAAAAAATTTGAGAATGGAATATTTTTATAGAAGCATGAGAAAAAAATTTAATATTTTAATGGAGGACGGTAAGCCAGCTGGAGGTTCTTGGAACTTCGATTCAAAAAATAGGGAATCTTTTAAATCTAAGCATTCGATTCCAAAAAACTACGACGCAAAACCAGATAAAGTTACTAAAGAAGTCATCGAAATAGTCAATAAAACTTTCAATGATCATTTTGGTGAATCTGAGCCATTTCATTTTGCTGTAACTAGAGATCAAGCATTAGATGCTTTAGAAAAATTTATTGAAGAGCGCTTGAATGTGTTTGGTGACTATCAAGATGCAATGGTGTCTCAGGAGCCATGGATGTTTCATAGTCATTTGAGTATGTATATTAATGCAGGGCTATTGCTGCCAATGGAGTGTGTAGAACGTGCTCAAGATGCGTATGTTCAAAAACAAGCTCCTATTAATTCAGTTGAAGGATTTATAAGGCAGATCCTTGGATGGAGAGAATTTATAAGAGGAGTTTACTGGCTTAAAATGCCTGCCTACGAACAGGAAAATTATTTGAATGCAAATAGAAAACTTCCTGATTTTTTTTGGACAGGTAATACCCAAATGAATTGCATGAAACAGTGCATTGATGAAACAAAGAATAATGCTTATGCTCATCATATTCAAAGACTTATGGTTCTTGGAAATTTTGCATTAATTGCCGGACTTGATCCAGCGGAGGTGAATGAATGGTACTTAATAGTATACGCTGATGCTTATCAGTGGGTGGAATTACCAAATGTCTCGGGAATGGCATTATTTGCCGATGGTGGCATTGTTGGCTCGAAGCCATATGCATCTAGCGGCGCATATATTAATAAAATGTCTGATTATTGCAAGCAATGTAGTTATGAAGTCAAAACTAAAAATGGTCGAAATGCATGTCCTTTTAATTATCTTTATTGGGATTTCATTATTAGAAATCAAAAGAAGTTAAATACTAATCCTAGAATGGCAATGATTTATAATACATTATCTAAAATGGATAAAAGTAAAGTGCACGAAATTCAAGATGACAGCAATAATTTTCTCAATCACTTAGCAAATTATGACAAAGAATAATATTCCAAATAAAATATGTGCGGTCTGTCAAAGACCTTTTACTTGGAGAAAAAAATGGAAAAAAGTTTGGCAAAATGTTAAATATTGTTCAGTTAAATGTAGAGGAAATCGAAATTAAATTAATGGCGCACCCACCAGGATTCGAACCTGGGACCTCAGCCTCCGCAGGGCTGCGCTCTATCCACTGAGCTACGGGTGCAGTGTGAAAATTATAACAGGTCTTAAATTATAATCTATTCAAAAAAACACCTAATAATATTTACATGAAATGAGTTCGCACTTGTATGCATGTAGGTTATTAAGATATCATAGATTAAAAGATTTCAATCGATTAAGGTGTTCAATGAATATTAAAGAGCAGGTCAAAAGTCAAATAAATTTTCAAGATACTCAACTTACGTATTATGATATGAATAAATTAGCATCTTTATTAGATAAAGATTTATCAGTTTTGCCTTTTTCGATCAGAGTACTTTTAGAAAATTTGATTAGAAATTATGATGAAAAATTAATTCTGGAAGATGATATTAAAGCAATTTTTGAGTGGCCAAACATTGCTGAAAAAAATTATTCAATTTTTTTCAGACCATCTCGAGTTTTATTACAAGATTTTACAGGTGTTCCTTGCGTAGTTGATTTAGCAGCTATGAGAGATGCTGTCAAAGAAATGGATGGTGATCCAGGTATTATCAATCCAATTCAGCCAGTAGATTTAGTCATTGATCATTCTGTTCAAGTAGATGAATATGGTCATGAACAAGCTTATGCGAATAATGTAAAATTAGAGTTCAAGCGAAATAAAGAACGATATCAGTTTATGAAATGGGGACAAGAATCCTTGAAAAAATTTCGGGTTGTTCCGCCTGGTACAGGAATTATTCATCAAGTTAATCTAGAGTATTTATCTGAAGCAATTATGATAGCTGAAGGAGAAGTTTTTCCTGATTCCCTTGTTGGTACTGATTCTCACACAACTATGATTAATGGCTTAGGTGTTGTTGGCTGGGGTGTTGGCGGGATAGAGGCTGAAGCCGCTATGCTTGGGCAGCCTATCTCAATGTTAGTACCAGAGGTAATTGGTGTAAAATTAACTGGCCAGCTTAAACCAGGAGTGACAGCTACTGATTTAGTGCTAACAGTTACTGAAATTTTGAGAGAAAAAAAAGTAGTAGGTAAATTTATTGAATACTTTGGCCAAGGTTTATTTGCTTTGCCACTTGCTGCTCGTGCAACTCTTGCTAATATGTCACCTGAATATGGTGCAACTGTTGGATTTTCTCCAATTGATCAAACAACATTGGACTACTTAAAATTAACTGGCAAGGATCTTGAAATAGTAGATTTAGTTAAAGAGTATTCATCTTTGCAAGGACTATTTTTTGAAGAATCACTGCCTGATCCTATTTATTCGGATTTAGTCGAGATAGATTTACAAACTATCGAGCCAAGTATTGCGGGTCCCAAACGTCCACAAGATAGAATTGCATTGAGTAACAGTAAATCAGCATTTAAAAATGTATTAAATGATTTCGAAAAAAATCTTAGTCCAGCTAATGAAAATAGGATTAGTATTGATGGTAATGAACTTGAATTAAGCAATGGCTCTATAGCAATTGCTTCAATCACTAGTTGCACAAATACTTCAAATCCAGAAGTAATGATTGCTGCTGGACTACTTGCTAAAAATGCGGTTAATTTTGGCCTTACAAAAAAATCATGGGTTAAGACAAGCTTAGCTCCTGGCTCAGCAGTTGTTACTGGTTATTTACAATCTGCTAATTTACTTACTTCATTGGAAGGTCTTGGGTTCCATCTTGTTGGATATGGTTGTACAACTTGCATAGGTAACTCTGGCCCATTGATACCTGAAATAGCTAAAGTCTCATCAGATTCTGATGTCTTATTAACTTCTGTATTGTCAGGCAATAGAAATTTCGAAGCTAGAATTCATAATTCTATTCAAGCAAATTATCTTGCATCTCCTCCTTTAGTTGTAGCCTATGCACTAGCAGGCACTATGGACATTGATTTATCTAAAGAACCTCTTGGTTCTTCAGATGAGGGGAAAGATATTTATCTAGAAGACATCTGGCCAACTAAAGATGAGGTTGATGAAATTATTAATAAAGAGATCAATGTAAACTTGTTCAATGAGCAATATGCAAGCGTATTCAAAGGCGATGATAACTGGCGTTCTTTAGAGCAATCAAATAGTGAATTGTTTAATTGGGACGACGACTCAACTTATATTAGGCGACCATCTTTCTTTGATGGATTATCACCAGATACAAATAATCTGCAAGATATTAACAACAGTAGGGTGCTTGCAATTCTTGGTGATTCTGTGACAACAGATCATATTTCTCCCGCTGGTGCCATTGCAACTGAGAGCCCTGCAGGTAAGTACTTGCAAGATAATGGGGTAGATACAACTGATTTCAACACATATGGTTCTAGACGCGGTAATCATGAAGTCATGATGCGAGGAACATTTGCGAATATCAGATTGAATAATGATCTTGTGGAACGTCAGGGTGGTTGGACAAAACATTTTCCTTCAAATGATGAAATGCCAATTTTTGATGCAGCCCAAAGATATCAAAATGAGTCCACGCCATTAGTGATTTTAGCTGGGAGCGAGTATGGTTCTGGAAGTTCGAGAGACTGGGCTGCTAAAGGCACTTTCCTATTAGGAGTGAAAGCAGTTATTGCAAAGAGTTATGAAAGAATTCATAGAAGTAATCTCGTTGGCATGGGAGTGCTTCCATTAGAATTTGTTGATGAAGATGATGTCGATAGCTTAAATCTAAACGGGTCTGAAATCATTTCTATTAAAGGCATTGATGATAACTTGCAACCAAAACAACGTATTGAAGTTAATATTCAAGATGATCAGGGGAAAATTATCTCTATTGAGACGTTATTGAGAATTGATACACCTATTGAGATTGAATACTATAAAAGTGGAGGCATTCTTAATTACGTAGTTTTAGAGTTAATGAAAAAACAATAAGATGGATTGGTTAGACAATAGTCAACAAGCAGAATTTCGGAATAAAGTCAAAGATTTTTTAAAGAGCTCAGTGCCGTCTTATTACGTCAATGTTACTCCAGATAGAATTGCAGAAGGTCATACTGGTGGCTGGCAATATGACCTTAAAGTTGGTAGTGATGATGCAAAAAATGCTGCACAAGAATGGGTTACATCTTTGGCTAAGCATGATTGGGTAGCTCCACATTGGCCAAAAGAATATGGTGGTGGAGGTCTGACACCAATGGAACAATTTATTTTACGATCTGAATTTGCATGGCGTGGCGTACCACCAGTTGCTGGCCCAGGCGTGAACATGTTAGGGCCAACCATTATTTTACACGGCACAGAAAAACAAAAAAAAGAACTACTGCCATCTATTTTATCTGGTGAGATAACTTGGGCACAGGGTTACTCAGAACCAGGTGCAGGTTCTGATCTTGCTTCTTTACAAACTCAAGCAGTTAAAGATGGGGATCATTATGTAATCAATGGACAAAAAATCTGGACATCATCTGCACATAAAGCTGATTGGATTTTTATACTTGTCCGAACAGACAATGAAGCACCAAAACATAGAGGTATTTCATTTGTGTATACAAATATAAACCAACCTGGCATAGATGTTCGGCCAATTATAAGTGGGGGCTGGGAGCATGCAACAAATGAGACCTTTTATCAAGATGTAAGCGCTCCTATTGAGAATAGGATTGGTGAAGAAAATAGGGGATGGTATGTAGCAATGACTTTGCTCGATCACGAACGTTCAAATATTTCTGGTGCTATTGAAAAAAAGAAAACAATCCAATCTCTGATTCAATTTATCACCAAAGAACATGAGCGTACAAGACACTTAACACTTGCTGCTATTAGAAATGAAATTGTAGATAGATTTATTGAATGTGAAGTTGGCTACAATTTTTCCTTACGAATTATTTCGATGCAGGATGCAGATTTAGTGCCTAATCAAGAAGCATCGACATCCAAATTATTTAACTCTGAACTTACGCAAAGACTTAATTTGACAGGAATGAAACCTTTTGGTTTATATGCAAATTTGTGGGATCCTTATGATGCTCGTTCCCCGATGCATGCACAATTTACACAAAAGCATGTGCATCATATTTCAGCTACAATTGCTGGTGGTACATCTGAGATACAACGAAATATCATTGCTACTAGAGGACTTGGCCTGCCAAGAGGTTAACTAATCAATACTAATCATCACTAAATTTAGGTTCTCTGTGTTCTAGCCAAGCAGCTCTTGCTTCTTGTTGATCTTCGCTACCACGCATTCTAGCCATCACTGGTTGTTCAATTTTATGTGCCATTTTTATATCGGGCATTGCAAGTTCCATGAGATTAAGTGCTTCCTTAGCAGCTTTTGTACCTGCTGGTAGTTTTGTTGCTAATTTCTTAGCCTCTTCCATAGCGCGGTCCATTAATTTACTTGGATCTACTAATTCATTTAATGCGCCAACTTGATATGCTCTTTCTGCATCAATGTACTCACCAGTATATTGCATACTTCTTGCTAATCCTTGTGGGAAAATACGAAATGCATGCCCTCCACCACCAAGTCCACCCATCCAAATTTGTGGGAGACCAAATTGAGCTTTTGTACTGCCAATAAGATAATCACAACAAGCAGCCATTACTAAGCCTCCGCCTAAAGCAGGTCCATTAATTGCTCCAATGACTGGTACCCTGCAGTCCCATATTGCATCTGCAGCACCACCGTCTGCTCCTCTATCTCGCGGATCTTTATATTCGCCGTAATCACCACCACGATCACCGCCGCGTTTATAATCTAGTCCAGCACAAAATGCTTTTTCACCAGCTCCAGTTAAGATTGCAACTCTAATACCATCATTTGCTCCTAAAGCCAAAAAATGATCCATCAAGCTCATAACATCTTCACGCGCTAATGCATTCACAGGTGGATTATTGATCGTCACAATTGAAATGTGATTTTTATTTTCTATTTCTAATGGCATTTTTTGCCTCCAAATATTTTTTATGTAAATTATTGTTGAATTTTTTTTTCTTATATTAGTATAATACCCATGTATTAAGTTTGGGTATAACTATTTCGTCTACTTTCTGAGGAAGCTAAGCAATTAGCAAGAACGCGTCATCTTATCTCCTAATTTTAAGCACTTATCTGTAATGAATTCATATTAATGAATTAATTATGTTTTTTTGAAGGGAGACAGTATATGGATAAACTAAAAAATCTTAATAGTAAACATATGAATCGACGTAGCTTTATACGCGCTAGCGCTGTAGGAACATTGGGTCTTGCAACGGCAGCAGTGATTGGATGTAGCGACGATGGTGATGATAAGGCATCTTCTGCACCAGCTGCTAGTTCTGCTGCACCAAAGGCACCTAAGGCAACTCATCTAACATTTGGTAAAGGCTCTTTGGGTGAGACAATGAACCCAAACCTAGCCTCTAGGCGTTCTGTTGAATGGGCTGCGTGCTATGAAAATGTTTGTACTACTTATCAAGGTCCAGATGGACCTTATCTAAAACCATACCTTGCTACTTCATGGGAAGTAGATCCAAAGGATAGCTCATGGGTTTTTAACCTTAGAGATTCAGAATGGTCAGATGGCAAAAAGGTAACAGCTGATGATGTCGGCTTTACAATTAAATATGCTGCGAACCCAGAGAATAAATCTCGATTAATTTCAAGAGTTAATACATTTGATAGCTATGAAGTTATCGATGATAAAACTGTAAGATTTAGAACTAAAAAGCCTGATGCTACATGGGCGAACAGGATGTCTCTTGCATTTATTCAGCCAAGGCATATCTATGAAGATGCTACCAAAGGTCCTAATGAACAAGCAGTTAGGCCAGTAGGTAGTGGTCCGTATCTTATTACTAACTATGTAAAAGATGCTCTGATTGAAGGAGTAGAATCACCATCTTCTTGGAAAGGAAATGTAGGCATAAAATCATGGAAAATGAATGTTATCAAAGAGCACACAACTCGTGTAGCTGCCTTTGAAACAGGCGAAGTTGATTGGATTGACACAGTGCCTTTGCAGGAAGTTGAACGAGTTACAGCAATGGATGGTGTACAAGTTCAAAGTAGTACGCCATACGGTACTGCCGGTTATCATATTAGTGGTTGGCAAAGTGAAGGCTATCCTACTAATGATGTTCGAGTTCGTAAGGCATACAACTTAGCTACTGATATTGATGCTCTTGGTAAGGAAATTTATTCTGGTTACTTCGCATCTGCAAAGGGTCAACCTACTGTAACTGATGTGCTGGGTCATGAACCAAATATTTCGGATTATGGATTTGATCCAGATGCAGCGCGTCAGCTTATGAAAGATGCTGGTATGCCAAATGGATTTAAGCAAAAATATGACACTCATTCTCTGAATAGCGAAGCTGTACCTATGGCTACTGCCGTTGCAGGTTTCTTAGATGAAAATATCGGTGTTAAATCAGAGCTTCAGACAATAGATATTAGTACTTGGCGTGACGGCCTTTATGGTCGAGCACCTCGAACTCCTATCTTTGCAAATACATGGCATTCAACATCCATGTTTGATGCTGGTTTTTGTTTTACTTGGTATTTAAGCAACAATGCTGCTAAATACTATAACAATCCTGAGTTTGACGAAAATTATGCAGAATCTTTGACTGTATTCGATCCTGCTGCACGAGCAGAAGTATACAAAAAGAATGTTAAATTGTTGCATGATGATGCAGTTGGTTTATTTGTAGTTGATACAAGTCGATTTATGGCTTGGAGACCTGCAGTTATTCCTAGCTATGAGATAAGAGAAGATCCACAACTTATCTTGCATGAAACAACATTGTCTTAGTTTCTTTTTTAGTAATTTATAAAAATAAATGAGGCATTTTGCCTCATTTATTTTTGTGTGTCGCAATAATTTTGTTTTTATGCAAAACATTGATAATATTTTTTTTATATCCTAACTCGGTTAGAATTTTTTTAGTATTTTGCCCAGCTGTTATTTGTACGCCTTCTCTATGCAAAAATGAACTAAATTTAGCTAATGTTGCATGTCTACGAATTTTTTTCCACATCGGATTAGGAACTTCGATTGTTAAATCATTTTCTGTAACATGTTCGTCCTGATGCCAAAAAGTCCCTGGGAGATATTGGCTTGCTTCAACACATCCAATGCTTTTTTTGGATAGTTCCTTTTCCCATTTAGCTGCTGATTGATGTAGAAAAATTTTTTCTAAAATTTGTGAATGCTTTGTCTTCAAATCAATTATATTTTCCGGAAGATTAAAATTGGATTTTTTATCAAATTTTTTGTGATTGATATAATCAATAAAGTTAGCCCAATCATTTTTATTTTGACAAGCAAAAAATACCCAACCTTTTTTTGTTTTGTAAAGTCTATATAATGCACCTAAGCCTGTAATTTCTTTGTCAATTTTATTTTTGTGCTCGATAGTTTTGTAATCAATAAAATAATCAAAATTTGCGTACGCATTTGCAGATAACATATTACAATCAATTTCTTGCCCAGTTCCATTCTTTCGTTGTGCGTATAATCCCATAATTGCTGCTGATGCAATAATATGAGCTGCATTGTAATCTGAACTACCAGGATTTGCAGTATAGATTTTTATTGCTGCTTCTATGCTTTTAGATAAATTATTTTTATAAGTTTTTGGAAGGGTGCCTCCGAATTGTTTCAATGCACCTCCCATTGCGGCACCAACACCTGGTGCCGCAGTTGGTCGATGTGCATATGGTCCAGACTTTCCATAACCCCATGCTGATACGTATACAATTTTTGAATTTATTTTTTTTACTGTTTTATAATCAATCTCAAGCTTGTCTGTTACGCCTGGCCTGTAGTTGTGGAGCATCCCATCTGCTTTTTTTATAAGCTCATGAGCAATTTTAATACCCTCTTTAGATTTTAAATCAATGCAAATACTTTCTTTATTAGATGTTGTTTTAATTGCACCCAGCCCTTTGATTTGTTTGCCAGTGCCTGGGTTTGCTCCTACGCGGAAATTATCACCTTCAATTGGTTCAATTTTAATAACACGTGCACCAAGTTCACCAAGAATTGTACATGCATAAGGAGCTGCTATAATTGATGCGAACTCTAAAAAAATTAAACCGTCTAATGGACCTTTTTTTATTTTTTTGTTAGCAGGATTATATTTTTTGTTTTTTCTTTTTGGCCAGGTATAATCGCTATGTTGATTAATTTTTGGTTTTGCACCAGGATGCCCTGCTTTATTGTTACTAAAATGCGCAAGCGGTCCTAATTGTTTGATTAAACCTAATTCTTTGCTTGTATACTCCCATACGTCTTTATTATATATGACTTGTGGATGACTCATTGCTTCATTGGTGCTATTCCATTTTTCAGCAGCAACGTTTCCATTTTTAACGAATAAATTCATCCATTGGTCTGCATTTTCCCCCATCGTTCTTTTTGCTATAATCTTGGCTAGTTGATCTTTATCCTTATTAGACATTTCTCTAGGTTCTAAAAATTTAGGATTTTCATAAATCTTATTCAATCCTGCTACATCTATAAATGCATGAAATAAATGACTCACTAATCCAGCTAATTGTATCCATTTGCCATCTTTTGTAGGAATTGGGTGATAGCCTAAAGCAGGCAACATGCCAAATTCAGGATCAACTGCTTTTGGCAATTTACCCTTTAATCTTTCACGAATTTGGGCAATAAATAAACCGGCAGTATCAATAGGTATCATCCCTCTCAAAAGACTGGTCTCTATGTACTGGCCTATACCAGATTTTTCTCTGTATATTAATGCTGCAGTAATTGATTGTAAGGCTATTTGAGAAGCTGCATGTGTTGCTAATAACACTGCTGAGTATACTGGCCCTTCACGATATTTATTTGTTGCTTGATCTTTTCCAATTCCTTCAAAGGTCATCATGTATCCTGATTTAGCAGCGATCAATCCTTCATATCCAGGAATATTTGCTAAGTTTCCTTTTCGTTCAAATCCAGTAATTGAACAATGAATGATATTTTTATTTAATTTCCTAATGGATTTATCATCTAGATTGAGCAGTTTTGCTTTTCTTGGCCTGCTGTTTGTTAAAATTATATCGGTATTTAAAATTAATTCCTTTAATTGAGATTGTCCATTTTTGGACTTTAAATCAATCACTCGACTTTTTTTGCCACGCATCCAACTTTCACTAGAAGGCATAGATCGAAATGGGTCACCTTTAGGAGGTTCAACTTTAATAACCGCAGCACCAAAGTCAGCCATAACCATTGAAGCTAGGCCTCCTACAGGCCCTAAAGTCATGTCTAAAACATTTATTCCTTTAAATATACTCATGTTGTCATTTTAGCATATTTGAAGAGAATTGATCAGTAAATTAAGGCTGCTGCTATTTTCCTAGTGACGATAGACGTAAATCATTCCAAATAAGCCCATAACGAAAAAGCTGAACCAAGTAAATGCATAGCCCAGATGAAAAACATCATTTTTAATAATTATATCCTCATTATCTGGAAAAGATTTTGGCATTATCTGGTAACGTTCGTAAGAGCCAGTATTTTTTAATTCAGCTCCTTCAATAATCATCCATTGAGCAAGTTCGTAATCTAGCTGTTCATCAATACTTGCTATAGAGACACCTAGCCAATCTCCATTACTTAATCTTTTTACCTGATGATTATGAGGGATAAAAATCCTACCCTTTATTTTGTTACTGTTTTTTGTTTTCAATATGTTAGTTGTTTCATCTAACAATTCTTCTGGAACCCATCCTGTATTGACAAGAACATTGATGTTATTTTCCATTTTCAATGGGATAAGTATGTTTTTTCCTTTGACACCATATTTAATAATATTACGAACAAATTGCATGTTGGAATAATCTAATTTTCCATTTAAAATAACTTCTTCATAAATATATTGTTCATAATCTGTGGTGACTATTGCAGCATTATTTAGCGGCTTTTCATTTTTCGCAAGTATTTCTTTGGTTAGATTTGATTGGGAGCTATGTTTATTAATCTGCCAATTTGCGAGCAATAGGCTCATTATCATAAAAGTAAAAATGAGTGCAAGGATAACAATTTTTTTTATCATAAACTTTATTATCTATATATATAAGTGATGTTAATTTTATATTATTTCACAATTGACTTCATGTACAGATAGATAAATTAGGTTATATTTCATTTGCAATTTTTTGTTTCAATGTGCTATAAATAGTTGTTACCGTATAGTTAATGATTTGCTAGGAGCTGCTTATGATTGGGCCAGTAATGGCTAAGAGAATATTTCAATCAGCGATTGTTTTATTTCTTCTAGTGACAGTTTTATTTTTCGTATCTCGAATGTCAGGTGATCCAGTACTCATGTTAACTGAGGGGGCGATTGAGCCTGAAGAAATTGATAAACTAAGAAAAGCTTACGGTTTTGACAAACCTTTATATATACAATTTGGCCGATTCCTAAGTGAAATAGCACAAGGTGACTTTGGTAATTCAGTGCGAACTTTTGAACCTGCAACTGACATGGTTAAACAACGAGTGGGTATCTCAGTTAAAATGGTTGTCCCTGCATTTTTAACATATATTTTTCTATCTATACCGATAGGATGCCTAGCTGCAGTTAAAAGAGGTGCAATTGGCGCTTTTGCTATGGTGGTGTCTCTCATCGGTCAATCAGTCCCTTCCTTCTTTTTAGGTATACTTTACATATATTTCTTTGCAGTAACATTAAGATGGTTGCCAGTATTTGGTAGTGGTAGCTGGGAACATTACATTTTACCCATTGCAACATTATGTGGTTACCCTTTAGCAAAATACACAAGATTAGTTCGAGCTCAAGTATCAGAAACTTTAACAATGGAGTTTGTCAGAACAGCAAGAGCAAAAGGGTTGCATGAAGTCAATGTTATTCGAAGACATGTTCTAAGAAATGCTTTATTACCAGTTATTACTACTATGGGAGTAGATGTTGGAACTTTAATCGGAAGCGCACTTATTGTTGAAGCAATATTTGCTTGGCCTGGATTTGGAACATTGGTTGTTGAAGCCGCTAAAACTCGTGATTATCCATTAATTCAAACATGTGGCTTGTTAATTGGTACGCTTGTTTTGACTGGTAGTATTATTGCAGATTTCGCTTATGGATTAATTGATCCAAGAATTAGAAGAGGATCATAATCTACATTATGATGACTAGATGATGAAAGGAAAATAACATGGCAGATGATGAGAAGAATGAATCGGCTGGTGACTTTGGTGCATCAGAATCAGTAATCATTGCAGCGCAGCGTTCAACTGCTCAAAAAATTTGGAACCACAGATTCGTTATGGGTTTTGTTAGATACCCACCAGCATTTGTTGCATTGATTATAGCAAGTTTTTTTCTTTTCTTTGCATTATTCGCACCGTTTATTGTTTCTTGGGATCCAAACAAGCCAGTTTTAGCAGATACTTTACAGCCACCTGAATGGGGCATTATGTTCAACTCTGTACATATCCTAGGAACAGATACTGTTGGACGTGATATTTTCGTGAGAACATTAATGGGTGGCAGAACTTCCATACTCTTAGGTTTTACTGGAGCTACTGGTGCTCTATCTATAGGTGTTGTCTTGGGAATGATTGCAGGATGGAAGCGTGGAGTCATTGGTGCAACAATTATGAGATGGGCTGACTTGCAAATTGCTTTGCCTTTATTATTAATGGCTCTTACAGTAGCAGCAGTTTTTGGTCCTGGCTTACACATACTATTAATACTTTTTTCCTTATGGTTTTGGGGTCCTTATGCTAGAATTTCAGAAGGATTAACACTATCGTTAAAAAACAGAGAATTTGTTGAAGCAGCACATTCAATTGGTGCGAAACCTCAAAGAATTGTATTTAGGCATGTATTACCTCATTTGTTCTCACCATTGCTTGTTTTATGGTCATTTTCTTGTGCTATTTTAATAATTATTGAGGCATCTTTAAGCTTTTTGGGGGTCGGTATTCCTCCACCAACTGCTTCTTGGGGAGGCATGTTAGCTGAAGGACGTCAATATTTACATAGGGCTTATTGGTTAGCAATGATACCGGGTGCTGCTATTTCAATGATGGTTTGGTCTATTAATACTTTAGGAGATAGACTGCGTGATGTTATTGACCAGCGTCAGTATCTATAAATATATTATTTGAACAATTTAATACCTATGAATCTTTGTAAGAATACAAATTTCATAGGTATTTTTTTAATTTAGAGAGGAATATTATGAGCAAAAAAGAACTAAGTTCTTATGAATCCAATGAAACATATGAAGCAATAAGTGTTGAGCTAGAAGACAAAATTGCTACAGTAACATTGAATAGACCGGAAAATGGAAATGCATTAAATGCTCAAATGCATTCAGAGTTAGCAGATTTTTGGCAGGGTGCTAGGGATGATGATAGAGTTTGGGCTGTGATATTGACTGGTGCAGGTGACAGGCATTTTTGTACTGGCGCTGACATGCGTGAAGCAGCAAGTGGTTCTGAGGGTAGACTTGGTCAAAGAAGAATTTTTGGTCTACCGTGGCAGTTTAAGTTTTTTAAACCAATTATCCTGGCACTTAATGGCCTAACTGCAGGTGGTGGATTAATATTTATGTGGGAATCTCATATTGTTATTGCTGCTGAACATGTCAAATTTTTAGAGCCACATTTGTCAGTTGGACAAGTGCCTGCAAGTGAGATTTATGGTTTAGCAAATGGAGGATTGCCTTGGAATATAGGTTTAAGAATGGCTTTATTAGGCACAACTGGTGAAAGAGTCGATGCAGAACGGATGCATCAATTAGGAGCCATTTCAGAAATTGTTCCTAAAGATGCATTGCAAGCTCGCGCTAGAGAAATTGCAAATAATGTACTACAAGTATCTCCGCTTGCAACAAGAGCATTTTTAGAAGGAGCATGGAATTTAAGAGAAAATGGGATAGGAATTTCTGAAGGTAGTAATTATGGGCATGATCTCGGTCATGCTTTAAAAGACACTGAAGATTACACCGAGGGACCTCGTTCATTTGTTGAAAAAAGGAAACCTGAATGGAAGGCAAAATAAAAAATAAGCCTTATACTGTTATCGAATTGGGCAGCACTATTGCATCTGCTCAAGCATGCTTATTGCTTAAGCGAATGGGAGCACAAGTTCTTAAAATTCATTCTGATGATCTTCATGTTAATGACTGGGAGCGACTTTTAGAATTGGAAGAATGCTTAAGCTTTGGTAAAGATTCTTTAAATATAAATTCATTGAATGTAGATGACATTAATCAG
Source organism: Dehalococcoidia bacterium (assembly GCA_045562675.1). Classification (GTDB taxonomy): domain Bacteria; phylum Chloroflexota; class Dehalococcoidia; order UBA2979; family UBA2979. Next base: position 8,575 of record JBJKVL010000010.1, on the reverse strand, counting down.
TTAATCGACTTTGCCGATCTCATCATAGATGATCATTTGCCAAGTTTTTGGCTTGCAAAAGGCATTGATTTAAGAAAACAGTATTCATCTAATAAAAATCGAGCACATTGGTGTAGTATAACTCCCTATGGTATTTATGGCTCACATGTTGACATACCAGCAACTGAACTAACTGCGCAAGCTAGCGGTCCATTTATGACACGGATTGGTGAAAAAGGTCGTTCTCCATTACCAATGAAAGGTCCACAAGCTTACATTTCTGCAGCTTGGCATGCTGCTTTAGTAGGCTCAGCATACTTATTAAACAATTATAATGAAAAGAAAAATATCGGCGCTTTAATTGATATTTCTATACAAGAATCTATGTATATGCATTCTGAATTAGGATCATCTAATTGGCATTTTAATCAAGTAGAACTCATGCAGGTGCTCAATGCTTCTTCTACTGCTCAATCTTCTGGATTTCAAACAGCAGATGGTAAAATAGTCAATATGTTATTCCATGATAGAGAGTGGCCGCGAGTTGCTAGAATGATTGGTAGAGAAGATTTGGAACGTGATGAGAGATTTATGGCACGGTTTAATCGTGCACAAAATATGGATGATCTTGAAGCTTTATTAGTGCCTTGGTTTTTTTCTAAAACTGCAATGGAAATTGTTGAGCTAGGACAAGAATCTGGTATGCCAATATCAGTTACTCGTCTGCCTGAAGAAGTTTTATCCGATCCACAGCTTATTGATAGAAATGCATTTGAAACAATAACTGTCGGTGAAAAAATGATCAATTATCCGGTAGGCGTAGGTAGATTTTCAACAAATGAAAATTTACCTATCATGAGAGAGTCTGTGGGAAAAAGCTATGTAGATTTCAATGAATATATCAAAGAGCATCATCTGGGAAAAATAGATTTTATAGAAAGTGATAAATCGATCGATGCAATTACTACTAAGCCATTAAAAGGTATTAGAGTTCTCGATTTAACAAATACTTGGGCAGCTCCAAAAGGGGCAACTTTATTAGGTGACTTAGGTGCTGAGGTTATTAAAATTGAAGGAATTGAGTGGATGGATATGTTAAGAGGATGGACAACACCTCCTGATAATAGCTCCTCTTATCCAAATTATACACCTGGTGATAAGCCGTGGGACAGATATATTATGTGGCTAGGACTGGCAAGAAATAAATTGTCAGCTGGAATTGAACTTTCTACAAATGAAGGTATGGCACTGATGACAGATTTGGTTAAAAAAAGTGATGTTGTTTTGACTAATATGTCTTTTGACACAAGAAAGAAATACGATCTTAACCTTGATATTTTAAAACAAATTAATCCTAATATTATTTTTGCGACACTGTCTGGATATGGAGAAACTGGACCTAGAAGTCATTGGAGGTTATTTGGCGATGGCCAAGCAGCTTTTGCTGGCTTATTTGTGGGTACTGGATATAAAAATGAAGAATCTATTCCTTTAAGTGCTTATGGAGATCCAGTAAATGGCACCGCAACAGCATTTCATGTTGTGCAAGGACTTTTATTGCATCAAATGAATAAAAATCAGCTACCAATGCATGTTGATATTTCTTGCGTTGAAACCTGCGTGACATATGCACAAGAAGTTTTGGTTGAATCACAAATTAAAGAATTTCAAAATGTTGGAGCAGGGGTTGATTGCATGCATGATGAAAAATTCTTTCCGTATAATATTTATCAAACATCAGAAAAAGATTGCTGGTTGAGCATCTGTTGTTTATCTGATGATCAAAGAAGAGGATTGCTTGATGGTATAGCGCTACTTAAATCTGGTATGGAAATTTCAAACTATAGTGGCACCCTTTCAACTGCGGAACCAGTTGAGCTAGACAAAGATTTAATTTCTAATCCTGAACAAATAGATGCTGAACTTAAGGACTTATGCCAGTCAATAGCTCCTAGAATTATAGAAAAGGTTTTACAATCAAAAGGAGTACCCTGTCAGCGAATCTTGCGAGGACGAGATTTTGATTCAGAGGGATCTATGGCTTCAAGAAATTTCATCTCTTGGCAATTCAGAGAAGATTTGGGCAGCTATCCAGTTTATAGCGCGCCATGGACAATTAATGGTAATCGACCTGCTATTGATCAGCAATCAGCTAGATTTGGCGAACATAATGATTATGTCTTTAAAGATATCTTAGAAATGGATGAAAAAATTATTCAAGATTATAAAAATGCAGGTATTATTGGTGACTCTCCATTAAAAGGTGCAGAATTAGGCTTTAGACCAAATAAATAAATTTTGAGTTATTTTGTTTGCATATGAATTAATGATTAAATAGTATTGTGTTAGGATTTTAAGGGAAGAATAAAGGAGTCAATAATGAAATACGGTATTACTTTAGCAGGTATTCCTGGGGCTGAGTTAAAAGGCAAATATGCAAAAAAAGCACAGGATGAAGGATTCAATTCAGCTTGGTCTGATGATAATCCAGGTAGCGATGGTTCAATTCACATGACATCAATGGTTAAATCTGCACCAGACATAAGAGTAGGCTCTGGTATTTTAAGGGCATTTTTAAGAAATCCTGTTACAATTGCTTCAGCGTTTATGACAATGAATGCTCTTTCTAATACGAATACAATCCTGGGATTTGGTACAGGTACAAAGAGACAGAATTTATATCAATACGGTATAGAAATTAATAAGCCTATATCTCAACTTCGATCAGTTATTGGTATAGTTAGAAATTTTTGGGACTGTGCAAATGATGGCTCTCTATTCAGTTGGGATGATGAGTTTTATAAAATTAAAGGGATTAGAGCAGTTAAAGCTCAACACATTCAAAGTCCAGATGGCAAACAGAATAAAGAATTTAATATCCCCATTTGGGTTGCTGCTGTCAATGAGAAAATGCAGCAATTTGCAGGAGAAGTAGCAGACGGACTATGTGGCCATCCAGTTTTTGGTGCTGATTACATAAGAGATGTTGTTAGACCAAATATTGATATTGGAAGAAAAAATGGTGATTTGAAGACTCCATTCGAATTAGCATCTTGGGCTACGACTGTTGTCCATGAAGATAAAAATGAAGCACGGCGTTTAGCTGGTCAAACAATAGCAAATTATCTTTCAACTAAGAGTTATCAAGGAATACTTCAATATTATGGAATTGGTGACAGATATGAAGATATTAGGCAAGCATGTTTGGTTGATCGAGATATGGACAGAGCATCTGAGTTAATTGGTACAGAAGTTATTGATAGAATTGCAATTACCGGACCAATTGAGGAAGTAGCAGAAGAATTGAAAAAACGTTATGAAGGAGTAGTAGATCATGTCGTTGTTGCTTCTGCTGGAATAACTGATTTCAATGATCGTATTGAAACTATAGATTCAATTATATCTTGTAAAATTGCAAGATAAACAGCTATAATATACATCGCGGCATTTTTTTAATGTGACCTAATAAATATATTAAAGGAGTTTATAATGGGCAAATATAATGATAGCGCAACTTACGGCGTAGATTTAAATAATCTTGAGTCAGCTATTTTTGAAATTCGTGATAACGTAGCTATTGTGACACTGAATCGTCCAGAAGCGCTAAATTCATTGAATACAGCAATTCATCGAGATGTTGGTGCTTGCTGGGAAGAGATAAATAATAATGATGAAATTAAAGCAGCTGTTGTTGTTGGTTCCGGTAGATTTTTCTGTGCAGGACGTGACATAAAAGAATTTGTTGGTACATATGGCGAAGGTGAAGCCGAAGTATTAAGGGCTATTGATGATCCAGACAATGAAATGTTTGGAAGATTAGCTAATCACTGGCATGTGAAGAAACCACTTATTGGAGCTTTGCAAGGTTCTGCTGTTGGTGGTGGGCTTGAAGTAGCTATAATGTGTGATGTGATTGTTATGGCAGAAGATGCGTATATTGCAGATCTACATGCCAAGATTAATGTTGGTGGTATGGTATCTATGAATACATTTCTTCCTCCAAATATTGCTAGAGAATTGACAATGACTGATCGCAGGCTTACAGCTGAAGAATGTCTTCGATGGGGATTTGCTAATTATATTCTTCCGAAAGATGAAGTTTTAGACAAAGCTATAGAAGTTGCACAAGCTACTGCTGCAATGGGCCCAGATTCTATCCAAAGATTGAAGCAAGGTTCTATTGATGTTCAGCTTGCAAGCGGCAATATACATGGTGAAGAATTCTACGAAGAAAGACGAAAGATTGTTCGTGCACAAATGGAAGAAACTGCTGGAGATCATGACAGAATGGAAGGCATGAAAGCATTTGTTGAGAAAAGAGATTCTGAGTACGAACGTCCAGTAAAAAGTAGCGAATAATCTACTTTCATTATTTAGTTATTAATTAATAGGGGGTTGCTATGCAATTTGGCAAAGATATTACAAAAGAATTAAATCTAGATTTAAACAATCTGGAAGCAGCTACTTTTGAGAGAGTCGATGATATTGCGGTTATTACAATGAATCGTCCAGAAGCAGCTAATTCTTTGAATACTGCAATGCACAGAGATGTAGTTGCGTGCTTTGATGAAGTTAATAATAATGATGATATCAAAGCTGCCGTGATTACAGCAAATGGTAGATTCTTTTGTGCAGGGCGCGACATTAAAGAGTTTGTTGGTACATATAGCGAGAAAGAATCAAATGCTTTAAGGCCAATTGATGATCCAAATCACATTATGTTTGCGACACAATGTAATCATTATGATGTCTGGAAACCTCTTATTGGCGCGCTTAATGGAGCCGCTGTTGGTGGAGGACTAGAAATTGCAATAATGTGTGACATGATTGTCATGTCTGATGACACCTATATTGCAGATCTACACGCCAAGATAAATGTAGGTGGCATGAATTCAATGAATACATTTTTACCACCTATGATAGCCAGAGAATTAACAATGACTGATAAAAGAATAAATGCACAAGATTGCTTAGATCATGGCTTTGCTAATTATGTTCTTCCCAAGGATCAGATTTTAGATAAAGCCATTGATTTAGCTAAAGCTACTGCATTGATGGGTCCTGATTCTATTCAGAGATTGAAGCAGGGCTCTGTAGATTTGCAAAGAACAAGTGGAAATTTGCGATATGAAAATTATTATGAAACTAGAAAAGCAAATCAAATGAAGATGATAGAAAAAGTTAAATCAGATGATGATATGCTTGAAGGCATGGAAGCTTTTGTTGAAAAAAGACAATCTGATTATAAAAAAGCTGTAAAAACTGACGAAGATTTTAAACCTTATTAATCTTTTTGTTTTTAAAAAATAATTAGGAGTATAGTATGACGAGAATAATTGATATACATAGACATTTATGGGGATATGACTGGTTCCCTCCCAGCCACCTTCCTAAATTTTCTGCTGAACCTATTGCGAAAAAAACTGGAAGAACAGTAGAACAGGTATTAGAGAGAATTAAACAGTCTCCAACTATGGATGCTACTGGTAAAGTTGCAATTGATGAAATGGATCACTATGGTATTGATGTTTCAATTATTCAAGTATTAGATTGGGGTCTTGCTTACGGCCCTGATGAAGATAATCAATTACCTGCAGAAGAATTTAATAGATTAGCACAAGAAGTATGCAAGCAGTATCCTGGAAAATTGTATGCTATGGCTAGCTATGATCCAAGGCGCCCCAAAGCAGTTGCACTCTTTGAGCAAGCTGTTAAAGAGTGGGGTGCAGTAGGATTAAAAATGTATCCTCCAAATGGATATCAAGCTAATGATGAGCGATGTTTACCCATGTATGCTAAAGCAGCTGAATTAAATGTGCCTGTATTAATTCATACTGGTGGAAATATTTGGGCTTGGCCAGAGTGGGTTGAGCTTGTTGCAAGACAATTTCCTGATCTAAGAATTATAATGGGACATACAAATCTTCAAGCACCGTTTGAAACCAAAGCATATTGGCAGGGATTACAAGCTGGAGCAAGACATAATAATATTTGGCTTGATTTATGTGATTGGCAAGCACTTGGTGCTGTCAAAGAAGAAAATATACCTGAATTACTTAAAGTTATAAGAATATTTTTAAATACAAAGGGACATGAACGAATTCTTTGGGGCACCGATCTCCCTCAAGCAGGCGTGGGTAGTAGGGCTCGAGCACAAACAGAAACATGGACTGATATATTCAAAAACTTACCTGAATGGGGTAAGAAATATGATATTCACTTTACTGAGGAAGAACGTGATGGTATTTGCTTTAAAGGTGCAGAAGCTGCCTATAGCAATATCAAATTTTAATTTTAGTTAAATAATAGTAAGGATTACATAATGGTTAAACTAATTGACGTACACAGGCATCTTTGGGGATTTGAATGGTTTCCTCCAAGTCATCTTAGAAATAATGCAGAAGGATTGGCTAAAAAGACAGGAAGAACTACTGAACAAGTATTAGAGAGAATTGCGCAATCACCAACTATGGATGCGACAGGGCAGATTGCAATTGATGAAATGGAACACTATGGAATTGACCATTCTGTTATTTTAGCACTTGATTGGGGCATGGCTTATGGACCAGAAGAAGACAACCAACTTGAATATGAAGAGTTTGATCGCTTGACAGGAGAAGTATCTGATAAGACAAAAAAACTTTCATGGTTTTGCGGAGTAGATCCAAGACGACCAAGAGCAACTGCAATCTTTGAAAGGGCTGTTAAAGAGCGTGGAGCAGTTGGACTCAAGGTCTATCCTCCAAACGGATATCAGGCTAATGATGAGAGATGTTTCCCTATGTATAAAAAAGCTATTGAACTAGATGTACCCGTACTTATTCACACTGGTGGTAACGTATGGGCTTGGCCAGAATGGGTCGAGCTTGTTGCAAGAGAGTTGCCAGATTTAAGAATTATGATGGGTCATACTAATCTTCAAGCACCGTTTGAAACAGAAGCATATTGGAGAGGCTTACAAGCAGCACGTGGTAAAAAGAACATTTGGCTTGATTTATGTGATTGGCAAGCACTTGGTGCAGTAACTGATGAGAACATTCCTGAATTGCTAAAAGTTGTTCGTATCTTTATAAACTCAATGGGTGCGGAGCGAATTGTTTGGGGTACAGATTTACCTCAGGCTGGTGTCGGCAGTAAAGCAAGAGGACAAACTGAAAGATGGGTTGATATTTTTAAAAACTTACCTGAATGGGGCAAGAAGTACGATATTAACTTTACTGAAGAAGAACGTGATGCAATTTGTCATGGTGCTGCAATGCAGTGTTTGAGTAACGTTGAATTTGATTTATAAATAACCAGTTTATTTTTCTTTAATTAATTTATGTACTCTTTTTGGAGTTGCAGGTAATTCTCGTGGCCTTACACCAACTGCATCATAAATTGCATTCGCAATAGCAGCTAATGGTGGGGTAATTGGCACTTCACCAACTCCTTTGACACCATATGGATGACCTGGATTTGGCTTTTCAACAAGTATTGTCTCAGTAAATGGAATATCATATGAAGTTGGCATTCTATAATCTAGTAAACTAGCATTTTTAAGAATTCCTTTATCATCGTAGTAATATTCTTCATAAAGAGCCATGCCAATACCTTGCAAAATTCCACCTTGAGTTTGTCCTTCAACATAAGAAGGATGAATTGCCTTTCCGACATCTTGCAGCGCAGTGGAACGAACTATATCAACTTTTCCAGTTTCTTCGTCAACTTTTACATCTACAATATGGCAGGCAATAGTAGGGACATGAGTGGTAGCTTGTAAGTCAATACTTGCTTGGATTCTACCACCTGTACTTGGAAGCATTGTAGCCATTTCTTTAAACGTCATTTTTTTATCATCCGGCCCTATCAAATTTCCATCTTTTGTATAATCTATTTGCTCAATATCAACTTCCCAAAAATTAGCAACTCGTTCAATGACTTGCTGTCTTAAATGGTTACCGACTTCAATAACAGCAAGACCTGTTGCAAATGTAGTTCTGCTTCCAGCACTAACTGCCGTATATCCAATTGAGTCTGTATCTACAACTTGAGGCTTTATATCATCATATTGAATATTGAGGGTTTCAGCTAATTGCATAGCAAGACTTGCTCGTTGCCCTCCAATATCAACTGAACCTGTATTCAAATTAACTGTACCATCTGAATTTATTGCTGCATAAGCACTAGACTCCATGCCGCCATTGCCCCATGCTCCAATTGCAATTCCGCGTCCAATTGATGAATCAGATAATTCTGAATTCCAGTGCTCTGTAGCTTGCGCAGCTTCTAAAGTCTCTTTTACAGCCATTGATGGAGCAAGCACACCATCATGTCTACGAGTGCCTTCTTCAGCAGCATTTATCATTCTAATTTGCAGAGGATCAATGTCTAATGCTTCGGCAATCTCATCTATAACTGTTTCAATTGCAAAAGCAGCGGCAGGCACACCAGGCGCTCTATATGCAGCTGTTTTTGTTTTATTGACAATTACATCAAGGCAGTATGCTTTAACATTTGGAATGGCATAAGGCATAAACATGGAAACACCTCCACCGCTTACAGGAGAACCAGGATAAGCACCTGCTTCATACGCTAAATAAGCATCGGCAGCGAC
>JBJKVL010000009.1:0-33803 GCA_045562675.1 Dehalococcoidia bacterium | reverse complement strand
GACTGATGTCTGCGCCATATTTTGCACGACCAGTGACTTTATCTACTCCATCTGGTCTGACCGGTCGAGAGCCAATTACCTTGTATTTTTTTTCAGCTTTTTTTCTAGTACTAACCATGTTTCCTCACAAGTTCTAATAAGTTTATTTTTTTTCCTGAACCATTTTTGCAGCATTTTGTACAGCAGTAATGATTTTATCGTACCCGGTACATCTACATAAATTACCTGCTAGCCAGAAACGAATTTCCTCTTCAGTTGGATCTGGGTTTTGTTCTAGTAAAGCTTTTGCAGAAACTAAGAATCCTGGTGTGCAAATTCCGCATTGAAGTGCAGCTTCATCTAAAAAAGCTTGTTGCACAGGATGTAATTCATTGCCTTGAGCAATACCTTCTACTGTCTCTACGGATGAGCCATCAACTTCAGCAGCCATGACACAACAAGAATTTACTAAAACTCCATCTAGTAATACTGCGCAAGCTCCACAATTGCCATTATTACAACCTTCTTTGACTCCCGTAAGCCCAATTCTTTCACGTAGTGCATCAAGGAGACTATCTCTTTCATCAGCTATAAATTCAGTATTATCACCATTAATTGAAGATGAAATTACAATTTTTTTACTCATAATTAGATCCTTTCTCCATTCGCTCTACTGACGGCATCTCTTATAGTTCTTTTGAAAAGAGTTTTTGCTAAGTCCACTCTATGTTCTGGAGTTCCGCGCATATCTTCTATAGGAGTGATTAAGTTGTCAAATAATTCTGAAGCTTCACTTAGCAAGTCTTCAGTAAAATCTTTTCCATCTATAAATTGAGAAATCTCATTTAACAATAAAGGAGTTGGTGCACAGGCACCAATGGCCACTCTTGATGACTCAATGGTGCTGCCATCCATTTGTACTTGAGATGCAACATTGACAACTGCTATATCCATTTCATTTCTAGGAATAAATCGAATAAATCGAGCACCTGAAAATGGAGCAGGTTTTTTAAAGTGCATTGAAACAAGAATTTCATTATGCTTGAGTACATTTTGTCCCGGTGCAGTACAAAAATCCTCTATAGCAACTTTTCTTTCACCATCTGGTCCAATGATATTAGCAATCCCGCTAAGAACAATCATAGTTGGAATCGTGTCAGCAGCAGGACCTGAATTGCACAGATTGCCACCAAAACTAGCACGACCTTGTATAGCCTTACCACCGATAAGATTGGCAGAATCTATAATTGCAGGATATTCTTTTTGCACACCGGAATGATTATAAATTTGATACATTGGGGTTGCGGCACCAATTGTTAATCCTCGATGCCCTTCTATTCCTACTCCCATCACTTCTGGGATTTTCTTAATATCTACAAAAGCACTAATTTCTTTTGTCCGTTCCCTCGCTTGAACAATTACATCTGTTCCGCCAGCTAAAATTTTAGCTGTAGGCCCATGGTCAGATAAAAAACTGACAGCTTCTTTAATTGATTTTGGTCGAAAATACGCTAAATCTTGCATACATACTCCAAACTTTTTAGTCATAATTTGAAAACTATAGATTAATTATATAAGTATAGATAATAAATCTTACAAAAGGAATCAAGATTGTTTCAAATTGTTTAAAAAACTCAAAATAGAAAAAGCATATAATTCTGGATTAATAAGTGGTGCAGCATGAGTGTGATCTTTCAAAATTGCAGCATGTCCATTGGGCAACAACTTAAGTAGCCCTTGCTGTTCTTCATATGGACTTGCTCCTGATCTTAATCTACTCGCATTTCCGCACATTAATAATGTTGGAATATCTAATTTTTTTAGATTGGAAGAGACATCATAATTAAACATTGTTTTAGGAGTGCTATCTTGCCAGTTGTGTTTTTTATGACTTTCTTGCATTTCAAAATCATTGATTGGGTACATATCTGCTCCATATTCAGCAAGAAATTCTGTTAAAAACCTGCTTTGAATGTCCTTAATATCTAATATGCCAATCATGTCTTTATACTTATTCCAAATTGTTAGTAAGTGTGAACCATCATCTTGCGGATCAATGAATTTATTATCATGATGAGAATGTGGCTCAGTAGTCAATGACCAATCAATAAGCTCTCCTAAAATTAATGTGCTAATTTGTTTTTTTGCTTGAATAGCTGCTTCAAGTGCAGTTACTGCGCCAGTCATATGACCTAATAAAATAACTGATTTTAATTTTTTAATTTTTATGAAACTTACAATTTCATTCGCATATTCCTCAAGAGAGGAGAATGGCACTTTAGGACGAGTAGAATTTCCATATCCTGGTGTATCTACGGAAAACACTTGATAGCTATCAGATAAGAAAGGAATTGTTTTTAAAAAAAATTGAGAATTAGGTGTAGGATGAAGCAATATTATCGGTTGGCCATTGCCAGAATGATAATAATGTAATTGGCAATGCTTGGTCTCAATGTAGCCTCTTGTAATTTCTTCCATTTTTTCATTCCTTTATTGTGATAATCTATTATCACAATAATGTATAATGATCTCAACTCTATAAAAGTTATAAGAATCATTTCTTGGAAAAATCATGTCTAAAACGATAAAAGGGAAAGCAGCAATTATTGCAACTGGTTCGGTAAAACCAGAAAGAAGAATGCCCGGCAGAAGTGGTTTAGGTGTTGCAGCTGAAGCTGCAATAAATGCTATGCAAGATGCTGCAATGACCCAAGGTGATATTGACGGATTAATCACTCAGGTTACTGGAGAAACACCTACCGCTATGGCAGAATATTTGGGCTTACGACCAACATGGTCTTCTGGTGTTCATATGGAAGGTGCTAGTGGTGCTGCTAGTGTGACAATGGCCGCAATGGCAATCAATGCTGGGCTTGCAACAAATGTACTGTGTGTTATCGGCGGCCTTGCTCCAGGAGGGGATATGGCTGCTGATGCAGCACCATTACATAGGCCTCAATTTGATGCACCATTTGGTCCAGCTTCAGGTGCTACTGGGTACTATGCATTAATTGCGAATAGATACAAAAAAGAATATGGTGTCACTGATGAACAACGTGCCCAAGTTGCTGCACAGCAACGTTTTAACGCACAAGCAAACCCTGACGCTATTTTTTATGGTTCTAGTATTTCCGTAGATGATGTTGTAAATTCCAGAATGATCTCTGATCCTCTACGGTTACTTGAATGTGTTATGCCCACTGGTGGTGCCGAAGCAGTGATTGTGACAGCTGCAGACCGTGCCAAAGATGCAAAAAATAAACCAGTCTATTTATTAGGTGCTGGGATGGCAGTTGATCGCTCTACTTTACCAAATGCAACCTCATTGACCACATCGCCTGTAGCTATTTCAGCAAAAAAAGCATTTGAAATGGCTGGGTTAGCTCCAAAAGATATTAACATGGTTTCTTTGTACGATTGTTATACAATCACTGTTCTAATTAGTCTTGAAGATGCTGGTTTTGTAGGCAAGGGAGAGGCAGGAGCATTTGTTGAATCAACAGATATTACGTATAAAGGCTCATTGCCGATCAATACACATGGCGGACAATTATCTTATGGGCAACCACAAGTAGGTGGTGGCATGTCGCATGTAACCGAATCCGTTAGGCAAATGCAAGGTCTTGCAGGGGACAGGCAAGTTAAGAATCTTGATTACTGCTTTGTTAATGGCTGAGGTGGTTTTTTAAGTGAAATGTGTTCACTAGTGCTCGGGTCCGAGCCAAATTAATAATGGAGAAAAAAAATAATGAGCGATGAATATAATTTGCCTCTGCCTAATATAACAAATGAAGCAAAGCCCTTTTGGGATGGGCTTAATGAAGATAAATTGTTAATCCCAAAATGTAATCAATGTGCTCATTTGTTTATGTATCCTAAGGCTTATTGTCCAAAAAATGGTTGTTTTTCTAATGATTTATCATGGGAGCATGTTTCTGGTAAAGGCAATGTATATTCCTATACTGTCGTGCATCGATCTGCCGATGTAAGATTTCAAGAAATTGCTTCACAAGAACCGTATGTTTTTGCATTAATTGAACTAGACGAAGGACCTAAATTGATATCAAATTTGATCAATGTTGACATTGAAAATATTGTAATAGGCACACCTGTTCAAATCATTTTTGAAAAAATTAACGATGAGATCACGCTTCCAAAATTTGCTCCAATACTAGATTAAGGATTCTCATGTCTCCAATAAATTTAGAAATTCAAGATAAAATTGCTATTGCAACAATGGACTATCCTCCAGTAAATGCTTTATCAGCTGATGCTAATAATGAAATTATTCAGCTTTTTGATTCTTTCCACATAAACAAAGATGTTAATGTTGTTGTTTTGACTGCTTCTGGCTCCCGTGCGTTTTGTGCTGGAGTTGATTTAAACTCTCGTTTACCTTCAGGTAATAGTCAAAACGATCCAAGTGCGCATTATAGACGAGCTCGAGAAACTTTTAACTCTATTTACGAATGCGCAGTTCCAGTTATTGGTGCAATAAATGGTCCAGCTCTTGGAGCTGGCTTAGCAATAGCTGCTTCTTGTGATTTTTTAATTGCTAGCGAAAATGCAAATTTTGGTTTACCTGAAATTGATGTAGGTTTATTAGGAGGAGCAGGTCATTTACAAAGATTATTTCCACAAAGTGTTACTCGAATGATGAATTATACTGCAAAGAGAATGCCTGCTGAAGAAGCTAAATCCTATGGAGCTGTAATTGAAGTTACAACTTTAGAAAATTTGCTTCCAAAAACTTTGGAATACGCAGAGATTATCTCAAACAAGATGTCACTGGGATTACGAATGGCAAAGGCCACTCTTAATCAAATAGAATGGATGGATTTGAAGAATGCCTACAAATTTGAACAAACACAAACTGAAATTTTACAGTCTTCAGATGAAGCTATTGAAGCTAAAAAAGCTTTTTTGAATGACAGCAACAAAAAGTAGCTTATTTATTAATTAGTTTTAGACATTGAATTTCTAAAAGCTGCATATTGTTCTGCAGCATGATATGAGCTTCGGACAAGTGGTCCAGATTCAACATGTTCAAAACCAACTTCAAGAGCGAAGTCCTTAATTTCTAGAAATTCATCAGGGTGCCAGAATTTTTTAATTGGCAGGTGTTTTTTAGTTGGTTGCAAATATTGCCCAATAGTTAGTAAATTTGCATCTTGCTGTCTTACATCTTCAATAGTTGACTTAAGTGCGTCCATTGTTTCACCTAACCCAACCATAATCCCAGTTTTTGTGGGTATATTAGGTGCTATTTCTTTAGACTTACGAAATAATTCTAATGTTCGCTCATATTTTCCTTTGGGCCTAACAAATCTGTAATATTCTTTGATGGTTTCAGTATTGTGGTTTAACACTGCTGGGCCTGCTAATAAAACTTTTTCCAAAGCATCCCAGTTCCCTTCAAAATCAGGAATTAGTACTTCGACATTACAATTAGGAAGCAATTTGTGAATTCCATTAATGCATCCAGCAAAAATACTTGCTCCACCATCCTTAACATCATCTCTGTTAACAGAAGTGATAACACAATAGTCTAAATTTAATCTAGCAACCGTGTTAGCAAGTCGAATTGGTTCAAGAATATCTAATTCTCCAGGCTTCCCGGAATTAACGGCACAAAATCCACAAGCTCTGGTGCAGGTATCACCTAAAATCATAAAAGTTGCAGTACCAGAATTAAAACACTCACCAATATTGGGGCAACGTGCTTCTTCACAAACTGTATGCAATGTTTCATTTCGTAAAAGATCTTTGATTTCAGTAAACTTCTTGCCAGATGGGAATTGAGCCCTAAACCATTCGGGCTTTTTCGTTTTTTCTGATGGCTGGATGTCAATTTGAGTCAAATTATTTGCTCCTTACTAACTTTTTTTCCAATTCGATTTGTTTAAGCAATACTTCTTCATTGTTAGAATTTAATGTTTGCAAGCCAAGCAAGGATTGGAATTCTTTCATCATTATCAATTTGATTTGCTGTACATCGACAGTCTTATTGAGGATCTTGTTCATAGAAGTCACTTCTAAATCTTGTATGCCGCAAGTGTTGATATAGTTAAAAATATTAAGATCATTATTAATATTTAAAGAAATTCCATGACTAGTAATGCCTTTTTTGATACTTATGCCTATGGATGCAATTTTATTATTCCCTACCCAGATTCCAGGAGTACCAGGATTTTGTATGCCTGAAATATTATATTTTTTTAAGACATTTATTAATATATTTTCAAGCATCCTTACATATTCTACAGGTTTTAGGTTTCTTTTCTTTAGATTGAGCAAAGGATATGCAACTAATTGTCCTTTATTGTGACAAGTTACGTCACCACCTCGATCAACATGAACAAGATCTATATTCAATGCTGTTCTATTATCTTCATTAATTAAAACATTTTTTAATTCTGCATTTGTTCCTAAGGTAAACACACTAGGATGTTCAACAAAATTTATTGATTCTTTAGATTTATTCAATGAAATATTGATTCGTTGATTTTGCATCCAATTATAAACAGTTAAATAATCAGTTTCACCAAAATCATTGAATCTTATTTCAGTCATTTGCTTTCCTTATCGATTAAATATTATACATCGTTATTTCATTACTAGTACTTATTATTATAATTGATTAATTTAATATCCCAAATTGTAATTATTTTTTCATTATTTCCTTAGCAAAGAGAATGTATTAAACTAATTTATGCTAATAATTAATATGGAAAAAAAATGGTTAATGATAAACAAATAAAGCAATCAAGTAATAACACAAATAATGGATCTGGTTCCAATGGTAGATTTAATAAAACGGATCAATCTCCAGAGATAATCTCTATAGAAAATAAAGATTGGACAGACTCACTTAAAGACGTTTTTTATACTCGAGGTGGAAAACGTATTACTGACTTACTTTCACATTTGCAAATTATGGCCCAACGATTAGGAGTTGTTTTACCGACTACATCTCGCACACCACGAGTTAATACTATTTCAGTTGATCGACAACCAAGTTATCCTGGAGATCGCTTGATGGAACGAAAAATCAAAAATGCAATTCGGTGGAATGCAATGGCCATGGTTGTTGATGCTAATAAGCACTCCGATGGAATAGGCGGACACATATCAACATATGCTTCAGCAGCGACACTATATGAAGTAGGTTTTCAACACTTTTTTAAAGGTGAAGATCATCCAGATGGATCTGATTTAATTTATTTTCAAGGACATGCTTCTCCTGGAATTTATGCAAGAGCTTTTCTTGAAGGACGATTAAACGAACAACAATTAAAAAATTTTAGAAGAGAAATTGACAATGGATTATCTTCCTATCCTCATCCATGGCTAATGCCAGAATTTTGGCAGTTTCCTACTGTTTCAATGGGCCTAGGTCCATTAATGGCTGCTTATCAAGCAAGATTTCTAAGATATTTATCTGACAGAGGGCTTGGAGATCATTCTAAAAGAAAAGTTTGGGCATTTTTAGGTGATGGAGAGCAAGACGAACCTGAGAGCCTTGCTGCTATTCAAGTTGGCGCTAAAGAGAAACTTGATAATTTAATTTTTGTTATTAATTGTAATTTACAACGACTTGACGGTCCAGTAAGAGGTAATAGTGGCATCATGCAAGAACTTGAAGCTTTCTATCGAGGAGCAGGATGGAATGTTATTAAGTTAATATGGGGAAGTGAATGGGACAATATATTAGCGCAAGATCATCAAGGCTTATTAGTTCAAAGACTTGGTGAGATTGTTGATGGTGAATTTCAAAAAGCAGTTGTAGAAGGTGGGGCCTATATTCGAAAGCTATTCTTCGGAACTGATCCAAGATTATTAAAAATGGTAGAACACCTTTCAGATGATGAATTATGGGATATGAGTTTAGGTGGGCATGATGCTGCTAAGGTACATGCTGCATATCAAGCTGCAGTTTCACACACTGGCCAACCTACAGTTATTTTAGCTCGAACAATTAAAGGATATGGCTTAGGAGAAGCCGGTGAAGGACGAAACGTGACTCATCAACAGAAGAAATTAAATGAAAAAGAGTTACTTGAATTTCGAGATCGGTTTGATGTTCCCTTATCTGACGAGGAAGCAACACATAGTCCTTTATACACATTTCCTAAAAAATCTCCAGAACAAAAATATTTATTAGAAAGAAGAAAGCAACTTGGAGGCTTTTTGCCTAAAAGAACTGCTGTTTACAATGATTTAAATATGTTTGATGCAACTCTTTTTGAAGAATTTTATGAAGGCTCAGAAGATCGTGTCGCATCTACTACTATGGTTTTTGTAAGAATCCTTTCTAAGTTAATGCGCGATAATGCAATAGGTAACAGGATTGTGCCAATTGTTCCTGATGAAGCCCGAACTTTTGGAATGGAAGCATTTTTTAGACAGTTTGGAATTTATTCACATGTTGGACAGCTTTATGAGCCAGTGGATAAAGCAAGCCTACTGTATTATAAAGAATCAACAGATGGACAAATTCTTGAAGAAGGGATTACTGAGTCTGGTTCAATGAGCTCCTTCATTGCTGCAGCTACTTCTTATGCTAATAATGGGCTAACGATGATCCCATTTTATATTTATTATTCTATGTTTGGCTTTGCAAGAACTGGCGATTTGGCGTGGGCAGCAGCAGATTCTAGATCAAGAGGATTTCTTATTGGCGGTACAGCTGGCCGCACTACTTTAAATGGAGAAGGGTTACAACATCAAGATGGTCACGGACATCTCTTGTTTTCTGTTGTGCCTCAAGTTAAATCATATGACCCCGCATATGCGTATGAGATTGCAATAATCGTCCGTGAAGGTTTAAAAAGAATGTTTTACGATAATAAAGAAGAATACTATTACATGGCTGTTGGAAATGAAAATTATGAACAACCAACTATGCCGTCTACTAATAAAAAACTTGATGAACATATTTTAAAAGGCATGTATGAATTCAAAGGAAGAAATATTAAAAAATCAAAGGCACATGTTGCTCTTTTTGGAAGTGGTGCAATTCATAAAGAAGTAGTTATTGCTCAACAATTATTAGAAAAATATGATGTGTCATCAGAAGTATGGTCAGTAACAAGTTATACAGAACTAAGACGTGAAGCTTTAGAAGTTGAAAGATGGAACATTTTAAATCCAACAAAAAAGCAAAAGCAATCTCATATTTCAAGTTCAATTAATAAAGATGTAGATTTAGTTGTAGCCAGTTCAGATTATCTCAAATCACTCCCTGATTTGATTGCAAAATGGCTACCCGTTGATCTGCTAAGCTTAGGTACGGATGGCTTTGGCAGAAGTGATACTCGTGAAGAACTACGTGACCACTTTGAAGTGGATGCACGATGGGTTACTGTCACTGCTTTGTCTGGATTACTTACACAAGGGAAAATAGAACAATCTATTTATCTTAAAGCTGTCAAGGAATTAAAAATTGATGTATCTAAAATCAATCCAGTCATAGCTTAGAAATTAGGATTAGAGTTATAATGTTTTTTGGTAGGGATAATTATGTCAGTAAACTTTGAACTTCCTGAACTTGGTGAAGGCATAGAAGAAGCCGATGTATTAAAAGTGCTAGTTGCACCAGGTGATGCTATTAATGAAGAAGATCCAATTATTGAAATAGAAACAGAAAAAGCAACTGTTGAAGTACCTGCACCTCATGCAGGATCGATTAGCGCAGTCTTAGTTGCGGCAGGCGATACCATTAAAGTTGGACAAGCTATTGTAGCCATTGAATCAGATGGCAGCCAAACTACATCATCAGCTACACAAGAACCTGTTCAAGAAAACATAGAGACTCCCAACATACCAGAGTCAACAAATGAATCTGTGACTTTAGGCACGGTTAACAATGTTCCAGAATTTGCTTCTCTTCCTGATGCTCAATCAAATGATCAAGTCAATCGGATGGTTTTTGCATCTCCTTCAGTTCGAAAACTCGCCAGAGAGGTTGGAGTCGATATTCGATTAGTTCAAGGGAGTGGTCCAGCTGGCAGAATTTCAGAAGATGATGTGAAATTGTTTTCAAGAATGCAAGGATCGAATTCACAAAACAATCAAACATCACAAAAACCGGCAGTCCAGTTACCAGATTTTTCTCAGTGGGGTAAAATTAGTGAAGAAAAAATGTCAAGAGTTCGAAAGACAACCGCTAGTAATATTGCGAACTCTTGGGATCAAAGTCCACATGTAACTCTATTTCAAAAAGCAAATGTTACAGCTATTGATGCTGCTAGAAAAAAGAAAAAAACTGACAAAGCTTTAAAAGGTGCTAATTTAACAATGATGCCTATCTTAATAAAAGCGTCTGCTCTTGCATTACAAGAATTTCCAAAATTTAATACAAGTATTGATGTTGAAAACAATGTAGTAATATCAAAAGATTATATTAATGTAGGCGTTGCTGTTGATACAGAAAGAGGACTTTTAGTGCCTGTTATTAAAGATGCAATCGATAAATCAATAGCGCAGATAGCTATTGAGCTTACTGAGCTATCAGAAAAAAGTAGAGATAAAAAATTATCTCTTGATGATATGCGTGGTGGTAATTTTACTATTAGTAATTTAGGTGGACTAGGAACTTCATTTTTTACTCCTATTATCAATCCTCCTGAAGTTGCGATCCTAGGTGTTGGCAGATCAATTATGGAGCCAGCCTGGAACGGTAAAGAATTTATTCCTGAATCAATGATGCCGCTTTCTTTATCGTTTGATCACAGAATAATTGACGGAGCAGACGGTGCAGCATTTTTAAGCTGGCTTGTAAATTATTTACAAGATCCAAAATCATTGAAATTAAGTTAATTGTTAAATTCATGAATATGGTGACAAGATGAGTCAAAAAAAAGTAGTAGTAATTGGTGCAGGGCCTGGCGGATATCCTGCTGCTTTTCGTGCTGCAGATTTAGGGATGGATGTTACGCTTGTTGATCCAGCATCTAAGCCTGGAGGAGTTTGTTTATACGTTGGATGCATTCCTTCTAAAGCTCTCTTACATGCTGCGCATACAATTACTGAAGCTTCACATGCAAACGAGTATGGTGTTAAGTTTGATGACCCTCAAATTGATTTAGAAAAATTGCGAACATGGAAAGATAATGTAGTTGGCAAACTCACTGGAGGCCTTGGCATGCTAATGAAACAACGCAAAGTTAAATATGCGCAGGGTGTAGCTTCATTTTCTTCATCCAATCAAGTCATTGTTCAGCTGCAAGAAGGAGGAGAACAAATTATTGATTTTGATTATGCAATTATTGCTACTGGCTCCATTCCTGCATTACCGCCTATTGTTGAGGGTGAAAGTAGCTTAGTCATGGATTCAACGTCCGCTCTTGAAATTCCTGATGTGCCAAAAAATTTATTGGTTGTTGGTGGTGGATATATAGGGTTAGAGCTAGGTACTGTCTATGCAAGTTTGGGGACTAAGGTAACGGTAGTTGAAATGACTGCAGGTCTTTTGCCAGGAGCAGATCGTGATTTAGTTGATGTCTTAAAATCAGACTTAGACACACGATTTGATCAAATATTATTAAATACACGTGTTGAAAAAATTAGTGAAAAATCTGGTAAATTACGAGTCACATTATCCGATCTTGAAAAAACAAACTCAAATATGACTTTTGATAAAGCGCTGATTGCAGTAGGCAGACGCCCAATGTCAAAAAATCTTGGTTTAGAAAATACAAATGTCAAAACTAATGAACAAGGATTTGTACAGATTGACAAACAATGTCGTACCAGCGACCCAAACATATTTGCAATAGGTGATGTAGCTGGAGAACCAATGCTAGCACATAAGGCAACCAGTGAAGCGCATGTAGCGGTAGACGTTATTAATGGTAAGCCAGAGTCATTTGATCCACTTGCAATTCCAGCAGTTGTATTTACTGAACCTGAACTTGCTTGGACAGGTTTATCAGAGCTTGAGGCAAGAGAAAAGAATTGGGAAATTGAAGTAACAAAGTTTCCTTGGGCTGCCTCTGGACGAGCTACTACCATGGGCAAGAAAAAGGGATTGACAAAACTGATTTCAGAACCCTCAACAAACAGAATAATTGGAGCAGGTATAGTGGGTAATGGAGCTGGTGAAATGATTGCAGAAGCTACGCTTGCTATTGAGATGGGGACAAAGCTTGATGACATGAAGTCAGTCATTCATGCTCACCCAACATTATCTGAAACATTTATGGAATCTGCAGAATTATTTTATAATCAAAGCCCACATTTTTATTCCCCAAAAAGAAAAAAATAGAGCGCTACTTATGAAAAAAGTAACTTTTAACGAAATTCCAAAATTGGCAAGAAACGAATCACTTTTTACAGACACAGTTTATGCACAATCAATTTTAGAACATGAGGATAGTGATAATTTTAATTTTGCCATAGTGAATTTCCCTGCTACAACGAGAACTAAATTCCATATTCATTCTGGCGACCAGATACTGATTATTACTGATGGGTTTGGCAAAGTTGCTAATGAACAAGAAGAACTTGATGTACAAAGAGGGGATATGGTCTTAATAAAAGCTGGAGAAAATCATTGGCATGGAGCAAATGATGAATTTAGCATGTCACATATTACAATAACGGTTAGTGGAAGCGAAACCCAACAAACGGAAGATTAATTTGTTTAATTTCATCACTAGTTTGATGAATCTTATGGTTGGATGGATATTATGAAACGAACAATGCTCGTTATCTCTATTTTCTTCGTTGTGAGTTGTGGAGGTAATAGCATTGAACAAGATTCCTCACAAACGATTCCACAACAAATGACATCTGCCCCGCAAAATCCAAGCATGAAACAGGAAGTAGACAAACAGCCAGCAGGTAAAAATTGTACATTGTCTGGTGGTGAAATTGTTGAAGATGGTTGGCGTGGAAAAGGGACAGGCAATAATTACTGTAATAACTGTTTCTGTTCAGATGGTATGCTTGGTTGCACAAAAATGGCATGCCCTCCCGCTGACACAAAGCTCAACAAGCCATCTGATACGACTCTAAATCTTTTAATCACTCCATTTATGGACAGTAATGATTATTGGGGAGTTCAACCATTTGCTGTTCAAGCTAATCAGCTAGGGATTCAATTTCATAATGGCATTGATTACTTTACAAGTAAAAAAGAAATTGCACTTCAAGCAATTTCTGATGGTCGTGTTATGTTTGTCCAGGTATTTGAAAGGCCACCTGACGGTGCATTCCAAGTTAATTTGGCATGGCAGACTCCTAGTGGTCAAATCGTTTCTTATAGTCTTGAACCATCTGCAGGCCCTGCTAGTGTAAGCAAAATTACTGAACAAAAAACTTTAGCTGAAAAAATGATGCAATCAATATTAATAAAACCTGGCGATACAGTGAGCAAAGGACAATTAATAGGGTATTTATATGGCCAAGATGAATGGGCACATGTTCACATGACATTGAAAAAGAATAATCGTGGACGTGAAGAATGGCTTTGTCCTGCTGAATTCATGACAAATGTAAAAGATTCGAATTTAATAACTAGATCGCAGGATTGGGCAAATCGTTTATATAAGGGATCTAAGACACCAAAACTCTGTAATTATTAATTAGCATGCAATCTTATGCGTTAATTAATTTATGTGATTAAGGGTAACGGTATTCTCTCAATTGTTTAGAAAATGCATAAATTGCAATTACAACAATCAAGCCAATAATGCCACCCATTACCATCGTATTATCAGCTCCAATCAGAGCAGAAAAGAATCCTACCTCTAATGTACCGATATTATTCGCAGTCATTGCTGATAATGAATGAAAACTAACCGCTCGACCTCTCATGTTGTCAGGCGTAGTGAGTTGAACAATTGTTTGTCTAGTTGTCATACCTATTGAGTCTGTAGCACCAAGAAAGAATATAACAAAACAACCAACCCATAATGATGTAGATATTCCAAAAAACATTAAAAGTATTGCATGCACTCCTGTGGCATATAACACTAGCATGCCTTTTGGCCTATACTTTGCAAAACCTAACACAACCATGCTTCCAATAATTCCCCCTGCGGAACTTGCACCAGACAATAAACCTACAGCAGTAGCACCTTTGTTATATAATTTATCTGCTAAAACAGGAAGAATTTGTCTATAAAAACTTACAACAGTTACTCCGATATCCATAAGATATAGACTTGGCAGAATAGGATGTTTACGTACAAATGCCCAGCCTTCTAAAATTTCATTTGCAACTGATTTTGATTTTTGTATATTTTCTGCAATACCTGTTTTTTTAATAAATATAGGAAGGATTGCACTAAAAATAGCTGCTACTACAGTTGCTAGGAATGCTTCTTTTAATCCAAACATACTAACAATGAGTGCAAAGAAAAGAGGTGCAATGACACTTGCTACTTGCATGGTCGCAGTATGCAAGGCAACTGCATGAGGTAGATGTTCTTTTTTAACTACAGTTGCTACAAGTGCTGCGCGGGCTGGTTGGCCAATAACGCTAACTACACTTAGCAGGGCAGTTGCTAAATAGATATACAAAGGACTTAAAGTATCTGAATAAATCATAAATGTAAGAATAAGTATGATGATCGTCACAACGCCTTGACTGTATTCAATGAGCTTTTTTCTATCTAATTTGTCAGCTAAGGATCCTCCATATAGAATAGCTGGAATTTGCATAATCAGTTGCACTCCACCTATTAATCCAAGTTGTACAGCTGAGCCAGTTGCCTCATATAACCAAACAGATGTTACAAGAATTCTTAATTGCATCGTTGATTGATATGCAATTGATGCTACCCATAAGAAGATAAAGTCGTTATATTTAAACGGAATAAATAATTGAACTATTTTATTCATTATCTACCAACTAGTTGTATCTAAATGTTCTTTATCACGTTGTTCTACTTTTTCCATGAATGGATGGAGCTCTACTCCAAGTCCTATAACAAGTCTGTTCATGTAATTAAATAAAGCAATTTCATGAACAATATCAGTAATATCTTCATCAGACCAGCCCACATCAGATAAATTACTTACATCATCTTTAGAAATAGATTGCGGATGAATAGTAAGTTTTTCAGCAAATTCTAATGCAGTAAGAATTTTTTTTGAAACATTTAACTTGTGATAATTTGATTTTAATTGCTGGGCAAATTCAATAGATTTATCTGAGCCTCTTGCAGCTTCTGCATGTCCAATTGTACAAAATCGACATCGATTACTAATTGACACTATTGTGTCAATTAAATCCCTTTCTTGTTTTGTTAAATTAGAACTTTCATTTTTAAAGCTTGTCTTATGCATAAAATTCCATGAATCTGACATTAAATTTGGCCTAAGGCTTAATGCAATGAAATTATTTCTAATTCTTCTAGAAATTTTCTCTTTTTCTTTAACGCCCGTTAAATCCTGATATGTATTTAATAATTCTCCTTCTGCTTCAACAGGGTTAATAGTAGTAATCCAAGCTTCATTCATAACGTCTCCATTCAATATGATTATAGTTTGTTAATAAAATTTAAAACGTCTTTAGCAAATTCTTTAGCTTCAGTAAATATTACTGGATGCCCTGCTTCTGGATAGGTTAAATATTCTCCATTTGAATTTAAGTTTTGTAGCTCTTCCCAAACTGGTGATAGTAAAGATGCTCCATCACCAAGTCGCCTAGCAACAATAAAAGGAACTTTAATATTTGAAAAATCCTTTCGTAAATCGCTCTCTTCCAGTCCAGCAAATGGGGCTAAGCATCGCATAACTTCTGGGTCATGGCGCCAAATTCTCTTATTTGCATTATCTATTTCAGTTGCATGCTCGCTCCAAAACCTTGCTTGCTCGTCTGAAATATTCCAACCAAAATGTCTGGAACGCAATTTTTGTGCCCATTGCACAACTTGATCTACGGAGTCAAATAAATCATTTTTTTGTCTTTTATAAGATTTTAGTAAAGGCTCCTTTGTAGTTGCTGAAGGAAATTCAGGTGGCTGATCATCAATGATTAGTGTATGAATTTTTTCTGGAAATTCTGCAGCAAATTTAATTGCTGTTGCGGCTCCAAAAGATGAGCCCATTAGTATTATCTTATCAACATTTAATGATGCTATTTCTGCTTTAGCATCCTCATAATAGTTGTTAGGCGTATAACTATCTGCTGAACCCCATCCACTTTTGCCATGGCCCCTTGCATCAAAGCTGATAAAAGGATGATCATTGCTGATAATTTTTGCAAATTCATCTGCTTCTTCAGCGAAACCAGTATAAATATGAAAATACACAAAGGGAATTTCTTTTTTATCTGCTCCAATCTCTCTTTTTCTCATTGCTATATTATCAATTTCAATATAGCTATCTTTAAAATCGCTCATTTTTATCTCCTTATAAATCTTTATTTGGTTTTGAAAGTTGTATATTTTGTTCAAATGCATGAGCAACATTAGCAACTATATTTTCATTTAATTGTTTTGCTGCAAACATTAAGCCAATTGGTAGATTATTGTCATCAAAACCACAACAAATTGAAATACTTGGTAGATCAAGTATGTCATAAGGTGCAGTAAGTCTTGATAACTTAGCTTGTACATCGCCCTCTGAAATAAGAGGCGCAGTGTACATTGTTGTTGGAGAAACAAAAATATCAACTTGATTGAATTGTTCTTTTGTTTCAGAAATTAATTTTTCACGTATTCGTTGAGCATTCAAGTATGATGTTGCAGAGACTAGACTGCCGAGTTGTAATGATGCCAAAACATCTTTACCAAACATTTCTGGATGCTCTCGTATGCGTTTAGAATGATATGTAGCTGCTTCTGCAAGTAAAATTCTAAAACGTCCTTTTTCAATTTCTCGCACTTCTTCCAATAATGGTAAATCAATTTCTTGGACGTTAGCACCAAGCTTTTCAAGCAGTTCTACAGATTGTTGGGCATATTGCATGGTTGTTGCATCGGCTTCATTCCAAAGTAGTTTTGGCAAACCAATATTTAAACCTTGAATATCACCTGTTAAATGCTCTGTTGTATTCGTTGGAGGTAAATTAAAGGAATATTGATCGTTTTTATCATATCCGCTTATGTGGTCGAGAATGATGCAGCAATCTTCTACTGTTTTGGCAATAGGGCCTGCATGATCTAATGACCATGCAAGAGGGGTAATGAGATGCTTGCTAACACGACCCGAAGTAGGCATAAATCCTACAACTCCACAAAGTGATGCAGGTATTCTAATAGATCCACCTGTGTCAGTTCCTATAGTGCCTAGACATGAATTTGCTGCTATAGCAGCAGCACTACCGCCGCTACTGCCTCCAGAAACATGTTTTATATTCCAGGGATTTTTAACTGGCCCATAGTGAGGATTGACACTACTTGTACCAAATGCAAATTCATGCAGATTCAATTTGCCAACAATGACTGCACCGTTTTCTGCAAGCTTACTTGTGACCGTTGCATCTTTTTCTGCAAGAGTATTATGGGAAAATTGTGAACCATTTGAAGTTAAGACACCTTTCATATCGATGATGTCTTTTAATCCAATAGGGATACCATGCAAGAGGCCTCTGTATTTTCCTTCTGCAATTTCTTTATCCAACATTTGTGCATTTTGCATTGCTTCATTTGCTAACACAGTAATGAATGCATTAATTTTTGGCTCAGTTACATGCACTTGTTCCAATGTTGCTTGTGTTAGGCGTTCAATCGATATTTTTTGGTCCTGAATAAGCTTACCTGCAGAAGCAATAGTCATAGTTTCTAGGTTAATACTTTGATTATTCATAAGTTTATTTTTCTATATTCCAGAGAATACTAACAATTGGTTGTACATCATCTAAGTCATATAGATCCAAGGCACTAGGCTCAACCATAAAACTTTGCCTTTCTGTAAATGCTTCAATAGTTTTATCATGCATCTTGATTCCCCATGCTTCTGAGAGTGCAGTAATTTTTTGATTATTTAAAAGTTCTTTGCCCATTTGTATGTACCTAAGGAATGTATGCTATGAGATTAGTGGCCAGTGATAAGGAAGGAATGACATGCGGGCCTGTAACGCCAATGATGTTTACAGCTGGCGCAGCATCAGAAAATACCTCTTTCATAGAATCGATGGCACCAGGCATATCATTTAACTCTGTTACAAAAATTTGCATTTTGACTAAATCATTGACACTGCCACCAGCCTCTTGGCATATTGCATCAATGTCTGCTAAAATTTTTTTCATTTCTTCTTTACCTTTTAAATTCACAAAAGGAGAACTTGAATGAGGTTTCATAGATGGCGATATTTTATTTAGGTCATTCGCTTGTCTGCCTGATAAGAACAAGTAAGGCCCTGCTTTAACAGCATGAGGTGCAAAATCAGGCGTATCAATTTTTTTACTCGAGATATTTTCTCTTTTGATTTTCGAATCATTGGTTAATGCAATGCAATTAATTTCTACTCTCGATCCTCCAATACCCATTTGATCAATAGGCACTATTGTCACTGCAGGCATGTTATCTACGAAGGTTTCTTGTAACACATTTAATAAACCTGGATAATCTGATGTATCTGTAAGATAAACATCGAGCTTAACGATATTATCTAAAGATGAATTTGCTTCCTCTAAATACAAACGTAATTTGTATAAATCATATGCAGCCTGTTTTTCAATTTCTGAACCATACCAAAAATTCGGATCCACTTGAATTTCTTCAGGTTGAGTATGTCCCTTACCTCCAGGAAATGGAGCTCGAGATTTAAAATCTGTTGGGGATGATCCTGAACACCAGATCCAATCACCGTAACGAATTGCTAGTGAATAACCTGCACGTGGGGTAGGTGCACTAGGTGAGTTAATTGCTTCCTTTTTCGTATCTTTGGAAGGGATAATAGCAATACCATCTAGTTCAATTTGGGCATCGTTAATCATCAAATTTTTTACCGCAAGAGCAGTTGATGCTGGTCTTCCTTCCGTTAAGTATTGATCGCGAATTGGTAGATAATGACGAAATTGATCATGATAAGGAGTAAATTGATCAATGCGAACCATATTATCGACACTAGTGCCAGCCTCTTGCAGTATGGAAGATAGAATTTGATAAATTCCTTCAGTTTGCAATGACATGGCATAATTATTGTTTGGAAAGTCTTGATTAGCTTGGTATTCTTTCAGAATACCTGATGTCCAATCCGTTGCCATTAGGCCACTAGTAAAGACCCATTCTCCAGCCTGTACTGCTGGTGAGCATGGAAAAGGAATATTGTTGAAATATTTAGAGCCTATAATTTTTTTTGTCATCATGGATTCCTTTACAAATTAATATATTATTTTCTTCTGTCTTCAAATCTTCTTGGTTTAGATTCTATACCAAATTTAGTAAATTCTTGAAGCTCTCCAGGGTTATAAATCTCTACATTTATAGAAACCGATAATTTACTCCTAAGCATATCAGTAATATTATCCTTAATCGTTTGGTCGGTATCGCTATTTTTTTCTTGTTTGAGCTCAACCATGAGAGTCATTTCATCACGCTCATTTACTCGTTCAACATAACAAAAATACTCATTGCTAACTCGTTTGTCATTTTTTGCTACATCCCCACATGCTTCAGGCCATACATTGACTCCTCGTAATTTTACCATAGTATCAGCTCGCCCCTGTAAAAAATCAATTCGCGGGAGAGATGATCCGCAATCACATTTTTCTCTAGAAATTATTCGTGTTGTGTCTTTTGTATCGTAGCGAACTACTGGCACGCCAGTTTTATATAATGCCGTTACTACAAGCGAGCCTATTGTCCCGTCAGGTACAGATTCACCTGTATCCAAATCAACAATATCAAAAATAAATGCATCTTCCCATAAATGCATGCCATTTTTTACGGGACATTCAGCTGCCATGACTTGTGTTTCATGCATGCCATAATTTTCAAGAGTATTGATTCCACCCCACTCTTCTTCTACAAGTCTTGGATTCCCTCCCATAGTACTTATGTTTTTTAAATGTAGATCTTTTTTTGGATCAATGCCCATTTCCTTAGCTGTTCGTGCAAGTTGAATCAAATAATCTTGAAAGCCCACTAATCCCGTTACTTGCCAATCACGCATAATTTCTATTTGACGTGTTGAGCGAGTGACGATACCAGCACTTGTTGTAACTGGTATACATGCTAGCCAGTCATATAATGCTTCATCCACAATAAAAGGCCCATTATGCGTTGAGTATAGTAAGGTATTTTGTACTGCATCACCTGGTCTAAATCCAGCTAAATAAAATGCGCGTGCTCGTAGCAGTGAACCAACTTGTCTGTCTTGTACCGTGTATAGAGTTGGGCGTGGCTGACCTGTTGTACCACCAGACGTATGAATTCTGATTGGACCAATTTTTTCTGCATCTGAAAATTTAACTCCTTGATATGTACCGAACGGAGGTTTCGATTGTATGCTTTGACGTAAATCATCGACAACATATGATGGTAATTCATTATGCTGATCAACATCACTAACTTGCTTGATATCTTTAACCCCACACTCTTCCCAGCGCTTTCTATAAAAATCTGTTGACCATGCATGCGCCAGGCAACTCTCTAATTTTTGATTTTGCAGCTCTCTTATTTTTTCAGGAGGAAGCAAGTAGTGGTCTTGAAAAAATGTTGGTGCTGGTTGATATTGATCAATTAACTCTTTCCAGTTAACGGAATTAAAAAAATAAGGAATTGATTCTTTGTTACTCATATTATTACTATCTTGCAAACTAGCTAATTAAGGTATATTTAATCTATCTGGAAGATAGACGCCTCTTGTAGGAGGTTCATAAGCGCCTGCACCAGATTTTTTAGGGATAACTCTTGTAATTAAAGTATCATCTGCTATTTTTCCAGATAATGCATCTTTTAACCAATCAGCCATATAAAAATAAACATCATTGCCGCCTAAGCCTTTTATTGCAGGAGGTGAGTGAAAATCATCTTCAAGGATCCATAATTCTTTTGGACCATTAATTTGTTCCCATATTTCAAGGCCGTCTTCCATATAATTCAGTGGGTCATATTCTCCCATAATTGTTAAAGAAGGCGATTTAATTTTTTTTGCATGCTGGTCCATTGTCATATTGCTTGCCATTGCATCAAACTTGTCTTCATCATCAATGCCTGCCATATACATGAACATTTGCTTAAATCTGGGTGAAGATTCTTCAAAGATAGCTGTTTTTGCTGTAAAACATGCAGATGCTGTTGCAATTGCTGAGATTCGAGAATCATGAGCTGCAATTCTCATGCCCCAGAAAGAACCCATTGAAATTCCGCTAATTCCTATTTTTGTTGCATCCACTTCTTCTTGTTCGCTTAACCAATCAATTACCGCCGAGCCAACCTGTTCATAATTATTATCTGTAGGACGTATTTTTCGCATGTTACTTTTCCCTTGCCCAGGACCATCAAGCACAAGACAATTCATTCCTCTTTCAATAAAGGCGTTATGTACTGGATTTGGAAAAGTTTCTTTTGTTTGATCCATGCCAGGTACTTCTATGACTGTAGGAGCATTTTTTTCCCCAGTCATATGAAATAAACATTGTATTTCTTGTCCATTCCAAGGAATTTCAATTCGTTTAATCGGGTAAGGTGAATGTTCAATAACTTTTTCATAACATTCTAGTAATTTGTTATGTAGATATATTTTATCCGGATGATCGTCAACAAAAATCGGATGCTGCGCTTCACGATAAAGATCAGCAGCTCGCCAGTAATGTTCATGGGCAGTTTGAAGATGTCCAGCTTTTTCCGCTTCTCTAGCTATTGTTTCTGCGTGCCGAGCATATCTCTCAGTGATTTTTGGAATCATTCGATAGGATTTTACTTCTTCTGGATGCACTCTTGAGTCATACTCAAAGTTTTGTACTCTTCCAGCTACTTTAGATATCCAATCTAATATCCATTGCTGTCCATCTCGCCTTCTTTTTGTTTGCTTTCCCATGATCCCCGCCTTAAAAATATATCTGAAACCTCAATTTATCATTTATAGCTAAAAAATTCTACACTACTTCTTTATAGACATAGTATATTAGTCATGGAAGAATATATAAATACAACTAGGAGGCATAGATGGTTGAATTAAACGTAAAGCCTATTGATGTCCACATACATCCTTTCACAGAGGAAACAAGATTAGGACACGGACCATCCTACACTGAAGCACATGATGATTATTTTGGTAATTCACCAGATGCTCCTCATTACGATAAATTGAGTATTGCAATTGATGAGTCAGCTGAGACTTTTAAAAAAGCTGGCATAGATAAAGCAATTTTAGTTAACATGGTTTCTTATCATAAGTGGGGAAGAGCACTCCCTAATGACTATATAGCACAATATTGTGAAAAATATCCTGACATATTCTTAGGTCTAGGTGGAATAGATCCTCATATTGGCGCTAAGGCTGCTGTCACTGAACTTGAGCGATGCATGAATGATTTAAATTTACTTGGACTTAAATTTCATCCGGCATATCAGGAAGTTGATCCAGCAGACAAAGAGCTCATGTATCCAATCCTGGAAGCCTGTGAAGCTATGGATGCTATAGTATTAATTCATACCGGTACCACAAGAATGACTTATAGTAAGATTCGAACTTGTAACCCCATTTCAATTGATGATATTGCGACTGATTTTCCAAAATTAAAAATAATTATGACTCATTTTGGATGGCCATGGACTGCCGAAGCTCTTGCTGTTATCTGGAGACATGAAAATGTTTATCTTGATTTATCAGGCTGGCTACCAAAATATATATATCAAGCTGAGCCTATTGTATTTCATTATATGAATAGCATATTAAGTGATAAGTTTGTTTATGGTTCTGACTATCCAGCAATTGACCCTACAACGTGGATAGATGATTTTATGGAAATAGTCAAGAATGGATATGTGTGGGGTAATAATAAAAAGGAATTTCGTCAGGAAGCGATTGATAAGTTTTTTCGACACAATGCTGTTAAGATTTTAGGTTTAGATAAATAGTTATTTTTAATTTTTATGAAAGGATTTTAAATGGGCGAGATCGATCTTACTAATTATAGTCCATATAGTTGGCGAGCTCGTATTGGTCTTGTGATACCACCAGGTAATACTACGAATGAAGCTGAATTTAATCTAATGAGTCCTGAAGGTGTCACTGTTCATACAGCTCGTGCAGAAGCACACCATGATGCTAGTGAATCTGCTGCAATGATGAAAGATTTGAAGCAGGCTATGAGTGATTTAACTGCTGATGGTGGCACGCCTATGGATGTGATTGCTCTAGGTTGTACTACAAGTTCAATGACTCTTCCTGCTGATGAACTTATTAAAGGTATGGAAGATGTTTCTAATAATATGGCTGTTTCAGCAGTTGGACCGTCTATTATTAAAGCTTTGGATGCACTTGAAATAAAAAAGGTTGCATTGGGCACACCTTATACTCCGTCAATCACAAAATATATTGAAAATTATTTAACAAGCCATGGTTACGAAATTGTAAAATCTGATTGCCTGGGATATGGTGAAAATAAAGAAGAGTTCAGACAAATTGCAAGAACGCCACCTGAACTAACTTATCGACTAGCTCGTTCCATTGATGTTGAAGAAGCTGAAGCAATATTACTTGTATGCACAGATCTACCAACTATTAACATTATAAATCAATTAGAAGATGCTATTGGTAAGCCAGTAATTACTAGTAACCAAGCTTCATTTTGGGCTACAATTCGTTCAATTGGATTGCAGGAAAATACAACAGAGTTTGGCAGATTATTAGCTGAACATTAACGAGCTAATTGTTCAAGAATATATATAGGAGTTCAAGATGAAAGATATCAAATATGGCGTAGCAATTGCAGCACCAACTTCAAAGGATGCAGTAGATCAGATAATTGATGCAGAACAACGAGGCGTACAATCTGTATGGGGGACAGTAGGACTAGCAGGGGGTGCAGATCAATTAACTACATTTGCTATTGCTGGTTCGCATACTAGTTCAGTTGTAATGGGAACTTGTATTGTGCAAACATGGCCAGTGCACCCCATTGCTTTTGCTAAACAGATTCAATCTATCGAATCTGTTGCACCTGGTCGTTTTCAATTTGGTGTGGGTACTGCATGGCAGCCTGCAATGGAATCAACATACGGAGTAGATTGGCGAACACCATTAACGCACCTCAAAGAATATCTCACAGTATTAAAATCCATCTTGCATACTGGGGAAGTAGATTTTAATGGGACGCATGTTTCGGGCAAAGCATCACTTACTGGTATTTATAAAACACCTATAATGGCATCTGCATTGCGAACAAAAGCATTTAACATGTGCGGGCAGCTTTCAGACGGAGCAATTTCGTGGATGTGTACTCCTAGTTATTTAGCTAATATTGCAATGCCTGCTATGGCTTCTGGTGCAGAGATTGCTAATAGAGAAACTCCACCTTTAATTGCTCACATACCTGTTGTACTAACTAATGACAAGCAAGTTGCTTATGATGCTGCAAGAAAGCGTTTAGCATTTTATCGCACTACACCACATTATGGTTCAATGTTTGAACAAGCAGGATTTGATGTTTCAGAAAATTATCCTGATGAACTGTTAGACGAGCTTGTTGTTTATGGTAACCCTGATGAAATTAAAGAAAAATTGAATGATATTCTTCATTTAGGCATTTCTGAAGTTTTAGTACAGCCGATTCTTTGTAGCGATAAGAAAGACACAGAACTACAGGATATCTTTGATCTGATTGGCTCAATTCCCAATTAATATCATTTATGAACGAGGCAAACCAAGACCACGAGTTGCCATAATATTTCTTTGAATTTCGCTTGTGCCACCTTGAATCGTTTGTCCTACCATTGCTACATATTCATGACAAAAGATTCCATTCATTGGTGCGTGCTTAGAATTTTTTGCTAAACCACCATATAATCCAAGTAAGTTGATAACACGTCTTGCATGTTTTTGAATTAATTCTGTACCAAATGTTTTTGCAAGCGAGGATTCATAATTAGGGACGAGTCCTTTAGATTGCATCGAAGTAATTCGATACGAAAGCAATCTAGCAATTTCTAGTTCAATAATACTATCAGTGATTTTTTTAATTAGTGATAATTTTTGGTTTGATTTCTCTTCATTGATATATTGAATAATTTCATCAATTTTTCTTTTAACTCCTATAACAAGATGTACTCCAGATCTTTCAAAATCTAATGCTGTCATTGCAATATACCATCCACGATTTTCTTCACCGATTAAATTATTTACAGGGACTTTAACATCTTCAAAAAAGACTTCATTGAATCCACCACGTGCATGCATTTGTTCTATAGCCATTACATTAATGCCTGATGTTTTTAAATCAAGCATGATATAACTTATTCCTCGATGTTTTGGAGCATCTGGATCTGTTCTAACTAATACATGCATCCAATCAGAACGATGTGCATTAGACGACCAAATTTTTTGGCCATTAATAATAAAAAAATCTCCTTCTTTTTTTGCTCTAGTTGCTAAGGATGCTAAATCCGATCCAGCGCCAGGCTCAGAATAACCTTGGGCCCATAATACTTCTGCCTTTGCAATAGGAGGCAGATGGTTGTTTTTTTGTTCCTCTGTCCCATGAACCATTAAA
This sequence comes from Dehalococcoidia bacterium, assembly GCA_045562675.1. GTDB lineage: Bacteria > Chloroflexota > Dehalococcoidia > UBA2979 > UBA2979. The sequence continues at coordinate 8,205 of JBJKVL010000009.1, read as the reverse complement.
GCAGGAGCTAAAATATCTTCTGCTCCCCCAGCAGTTGGCGCACCATATGAAGCAGATTCTTCTTTAAAAATCATTTGTTGCATATATGAAGCATTTTTTCCTCCATATTCTTGAGGCCATGACATAATTAACCAGCCTTCTTCAGCTAATTTATGTCTAAATTTTCGCATATCTTCAAAAGAATTATCATCTGCGCCTTCAAGTAAATCAGATTTGCTTGGGTCCCAATTTTCTTTTAAAAATTTTTTTACTGTATCGCGAAATTTTTCTTCTTCATTTGACCAACTAAAATCCATGAAGCATATCCTTTCTAGTATTATCTTAGTGGCGCAAGTACATATCGAGCAGCTGACCACATTAAGCTTATCATTGGTAAATATTCCTGCGTAAAGACCCAAGGATTAATTTCATCATTATATCCAAGTAAATAGTAATGACCTGCAACAGGTACAGTCTCAGCAAAGGAGAGAATTTCATAATCTAATTCTTGCAGCTTGCTTTCTTTTAGTTCAATTGGGATAGCACGCAACTCTTTTAACTCACTACTTCTTCTTGTGACTTGAAATGATCTGCCTGGCATCCCTTTTGGTGGCGCGAAGTCCAATGCGATGTCATAAAAACTATCACAGATTCCATGACTGCAATCACCACGTAAATATGCATGCGGGATTATATTTTTATCAATGTCTTTGAATTCTATAAGTTTAGTAGTGAGGTTAAACAGTTTAAAAGTGCTTTTAATTTCTTCCGCAATTCTTTTTGCTTCATTGCTACTAGGTATTGCAAATAAGATTTCTACACTTGAGCTATTTTGCAGATAGTTGTCTTTTTTTGCTATTTCATGAGACAAAATATCGAATGCGCCTTCATTATATTCTGGTGTATTTGGCTGTAATATACTTTTTTGTTCCTCAGCAAATCCCAAGTAGCCTACATCAATAATTTTTTTTCTGTCTATATTTATTTGAATATGTTGCCTGAGCAACAAATCATCAAAAGGAGGTAAATTGGCATTAAGTTCTAAAAAGGAATGGTTTGTTCTAGCTTTAAGTAAGTTGCCATAATTGCCGATCTTTATAGCTTCATCAGGATATAGACCAGCTAGTAGATTTACATCATTGTTTTTAAATAGGTCAAGAGCATCTTCCCTTGTCGAAGCTGATACATAAGTAACATGATTGAGCGGACTTACTTTAAAAATTCCATTGTTTCGAGGAATTAATTTAAGGATTTCATTGTTCCACTCGTCAACTTGCCATGGGCCAAAACCACACTGATTTTCAGCAAGGAATTCTAGGCAATTAGGATCTTTGTCAGTGATATGCTTCTGGGCTTCTAAAGAATCAATAATTGCGCCGGTTGCAAAACATAAAAATCTTGGAAAAACTTTGTTTGGGCCACTCAAATGAAATTCAATTTTATAATCATTGATTATTTTTATGCCATCTTCATTTAAAATTCCAGCAATGTTAAAGGCTCGCCACATACCAATTGCCTGCATTCGCAGTAATCTTTTATAGCTCCATTCAATGTCTTGAGCAGTTAATTCATTGCCATAATTACTGATAATTCCTTTTTTTAGTTCTATTGTCCAAATCGTTCCATCTTGATTAGATGAAATATTTTCGGCAAGACGAAATTCTATATTATCAAAATTTGCAAAATATAATCCATTGGCATTTTTTGTAATTTTTGGCGCACACAAAGCATCATAAAGATGATATCCAAGATGATAAGGTTTTGCAGGGCCTTTCCCGACATTTGAAACAGGTGCATCACAATCTAAACTTACATTGGTTGTTTCAACTGCAATAAACAGATCATTGAGCATAGATTATTTTTTTGATTGACTGATTGGTTTGAATCTATTCATTGACGAAATGTCTGGACTTGATTGAGCTTTTTGTTTTCTAGAAAATAAAAAGCCTTTGACAGACCTGACAATAGGAAGAATAAGTGCCATAAGTGGCGCCCATATATGTACAGGACATCCCATTGCTTCCTCCATAAATAATTCTACTCTTTAAAATATACCAACAAATATACTTTTCATAAATAGCACACGGCAGGTATATTTATTTTTATTTCATACTATTAAATTGCTCAACTATTTCCTTGGCTTGAATATTGTCTCCAGCTACACCACTAGTATAAATAGTTAACTGATTCTCTTCAGGATAGAGCATAATTGCACCACCTTGCTGACTAGCATCTCCTTCTAGGCCAGAATAATTTTCACCTTGCATATAAGCCTTCAAGTAATTGATTGTTGCTCTTGGATGGATAGTGGACCAAATATTATTAGTCGCATTAATACTGTTATATAACTCTAATGATGGATTTGTATAAACTGCATTGTTGATATTATTTCTTTCTTTGAACCCCTCTATGAATAATTGATTACCATTACCTATAAAGATAATTTGTATGTCGTTTTTGTTTATATATTCTTTTTGAGCCAAGACCTCTTGGACATGCATCGCGCATAAAATTCAACCAAAATGCCTTAGTAGAATAAAGACAGTTTTTTTATCATTTGCGAGCTGACCAATAGAAGTTACATTATTTTGTTCATCAATAATGTCTTGACTGAGTATTGAATTGTAATCATTCACATTTTTTATTTGAATCATTTTTGCAGGGGAAGAAAAATACCATACTATAATAGTGATTAAAATAAAGATCAATAAAAGTAAAATTTTTTTATTAAGCATAATATTATTTTGTCTGATTCTTTATAATTAAATTATTATATAGCTAGAAACAAGTCACCTAAGCATTATATCTATGAATACATTAACTACAAAATATGGGAAATTATATGCAATCACGATTGCGATCTTCTTTACTTTTTCTATTTTTTTCGGAGTATCCACATTTTATCCTGAACCAGATTTCGATGAGATAATTGGTGAACAGCCAATATATCCAATTAAACCAGACAATATGTCTAAAGAAGAGTTGTTAGTTTTTGAAGAAAAACTAAAGGAATATCGTGTTACTGAAGATGCTTGGTGGGAAAGACGAGTTGAAGAGCAAGAAAAATATGAAGGAAAGACACTTTTATTCGCTACTCCTATTTGTTTATTATTTATGTTTTTTGCATTTCGATACAAAGAATTTCCACCACCTATTCGACTAGGACTTTTTGGGGGACCTGTTTTAACTTTATTGTTGAAATTGATACCTTACCTAGGTTCTGTTTGGGCAGGAGCAAGATTTCTCATTGCATTTGCAGTATTTGCAATCTTAGTTATTGCCGGCACTCCATCGTTACGAAAAAAAATAAAATCAATTCTAAAAATGAAATAATTTATGGTAGCAGGGGGGAGAGTTGAACTCCCGACCTTCGGCTTATGAATCCGCTGCTCTACCACTGAGCTACCCTGCCATAAGAAGTATCGGTTAGGGTATCATTGTAATCTAATTTATATCTAGTAAAAATATAATATAGTTGAAAAAAAAATAAAAAAATAAAATAATTATATGACTATGATTATAGATATAAAATATAAATTATTGGTTGCTTTCTATAGTTTGTAATATAAAATACTCCTTAGTGAGGAATGCTATGGCTGATATAGATAATGAAATCCTTAATCTTCTTAAAGAAGAAGAAATGACAAAGGTTAAAATTGTGAAAGCAATTGACGCAAGTAATGCTCATATTGTTTCATCATTAAGGCAATTAAAAATTGATGGCAAGATCATTGCAAGTAGCGATGGCAGTAAGTTGACTTATAAAATAAATAAATAATTCATTTTGTATAAGGGGGATTAAGATGTCAGATTTTGATTTAGTAGTAAAAAATGGCAAAGTTGTTACTCCATACGTTGGAGTCACAGATGCAGATATAGGCATTTTAGATGGAAAAATTAGCGCTATTGAAACTTCAATAGATTCTTCACGAGCAAAAGAAGTAATTGATGCAGAAGGCAAAGCAGTTTTTCCAGGTGCATGTGACGTACATTTTCATATTGGGATTTACCATCCTATTGAAGAAAGCGCTGAAAATGAAACACGATCCTCATTGGTTGGTGGGGTAACTACAATTGTGAGTTATTTCAGAAGTGGAAGCCATTACCTTGAAAGAACAGGCTCATATAAAGAACTATTCCCAGAAGTTGTCAACCGCACAACTGGACATGCATATACTGATTTTTCATACCATATAGCTGCAATGGAAGATAGTCAAATTGATGAAATAGAATGGTTAGTTGATCAGGGTGTTGGATCTTTTAAATATTTTATGTTTTATAAAGGAATGAATTTACATGGAAACAATACAGACCCTAAGGCAATGACTATGACTGGGGATCCTTATGATCTTGGTCATTTGTACAAATACATGAAAAAAGTAAAAGAAATGCAAGATAAATATGCAGATAAGGGAAGAATCTCTTTAAGTTTGCATTGTGAGCACGCTGAATTATTAAGAGTTTTTTTGGAAGAAGCCAGAGAGAAAGGCATTGAAGGATTACAAGGATATCATGAAGGAAGACCTGCTTTAACTGAGGAACTTGCAATTACTGAAGCAGCTGTTTTAGCCAAAGCAACTGGATGTCCTGTTAATTTCTTGCATCTTTCTAGTAAAGAAGCTTTTGAAACTGCAGATGAATTTAGAAGGCTAAATCCACAACTCGATATTATTACTGAGACGACTCTGCATCATTTGGCATTAACTTGGGAAACAAGTTATGAACCGGAAGGCAGAACATGGGGTAAGGTTAATCCACCAATTCGTGAAGCGAAGGACAATGATGCATTATGGGCTGCCGTAGAACAAGGACGCATTGATCAAGTTGTTAGTGATCACGCTTGTGTTGAAGAAGAAAATAAGGGTGATTTATGGGAAGCATATGCTGGATTTGGTGGCACTGCATTATTGTATCCATTAATGATTTCAGATGGTCATCACAAAAGAGGCATGAAGCTCGAAAAGATAGCTGAATTGGTTGCAGCAAATCCTGCTCAGACAGTAGGCATTTATCCAAAAAAAGGAACTATTGCAGTAGGTTCTGATGCTGATCTTGCTATCATTGATTTAGATAAGGAACAAAAAGTAACTGCTGATTTATTATTATCAGGTCAGCAATTTTCTAACTTCCAGGATTATGAAATTAAAGGATGGCCAGTTATGACTATTCGTCGTGGTGAGCTAATGTATAAAGATGGAGAAGTTGTGGGAACAACCTCAGGTGAATTTATTAAAAGGCCAATTGGGGTACATAAATAAATGAGTGCATTAGAAGGAATAAAGGTTATTGATGCAGCAACTTTATTTGCTGGGCCTTTAATGGCTACTGTTTTAGGAGATTTTGGTGCCGATGTCATCAAGTTAGAGCATCCTAAACGAGGCGATCCTGTCCGTGATCATGGCGCATCAAAAGATGGACACGGTTTATGGTGGAAACAAATGTCAAGAAACAAGAAAGCTGTTTCCTTAAATTTGAGCAATGAACGTGGCCAAGATATTCTAATTAAGCTGATTAAAGATGCAGATGTATTTATAGAAAATTTTAGACCAGGTACATTAGAAAGATGGAATCTTTCTCCAGAAAGATTGCATGCTGAAAACCCTGACTTAATAATAATGCGAACCACTGGCTTCGGTCAATTTGGGCCTTATTCCTCAAGGCCTGGCTTTGGCACACTTGCTGAGGCAATGAGTGGTTTTGCAGCTATTACTGGACAGCCTGATGGCCCTCCAACTTTACCTCCCTTTGGTTTAGCGGATGGCATTGCCGGTTTAGCAGGAGCTAATGCAATATTAATTGCATTAATGCACAGAGAAAAAAATAAAGGTAAAGGTCAAGTCATTGATCTAGCGCTAATTGAACCAATTGTTACATTAATGGGAGCACAACCAATTATTTATGATCAATTAGGCACAAAGCAACAGCGTCATGGTAATCGTTCTGTTAACAATGCACCTCGGAATACATATCAAACTAAAGATAATAAGTGGTTAGCAGTTTCTACAAGCGCTCAAGCAATAGCTGAAAGGGTTATGCATCTTGTAGGACACCCAGAAGTTATTGATGAAGATTGGTTCGCTGGAGGAGTAACACGTGCAGAACATGCTGATGAACTTGATGCATATGTTGGTGACTGGATCGCAGAAAGGAATTTTGATGATGTTGTAAAAGCTTTTGAAGAAGCTGAAGCAGCAGTTGCTCCAATTTATGATGTAGAAGACATTTTTAATGATCCACAATTTCAAGCTCTTGATACGATAACGACTGTTGATGATCCTGACTTAGGAAAACTTAGAATGCAAAATGTATTATTTAGAATGTCTGATACCCCTGGAGAAATAAAATGGGCAGGTAAACCAAGAGGTACTGACAATGAAGAAGTTTTTTCTGAATTAGGGATTGATGATGATGAATTAGCATCATTGAAAGATGAAGGCGTTATTTAGCTATGTCAAATGAACCTTTCCCTGTAATCAGAAGCCATTTATATGGACCGGGCAATAACGCAAAAATTTTAAGCAAAATATTTGATACAGAATCTGATGCAGTCATTCTTGATTTAGAAGATGCAGTTCCACCTAACCAAAAAGAATTAGCACGTAATATGGTTGCTGAAATAATTTCTGAACGTTCTCAAGAATCTCAACCCTATTGTTTTGTTCGAATCAATCATCCTAGCCTCCAGTTAGTTGAATTAGAGATTAGAGCCATTACGCAAAAAGGATTATTTGGGATTCGAATTCCAAAAGTTGAAACGCCTGATGATATAATTGTAGTTGAAAAAGTTCTTAACGAAGAAGAACAAAATAAAAGCCTACAAAATGGAAGCATAAAAATAATTTGTAATATAGAAAGCTCGAAAGGTATTTTAAACGCAAGCAGCATTTTGCAGGCTAGTAATCGAGTAGTTGGTTTTGCTTTTGGTGCAGCTGATTTTGCGAAGGATATTGGAGTTTGGCAGCCTGATCATTTTTCTTTCTTGTATCCTAAATCTCATCTAGTTATATCTTCTAGCGCATACTCTGCGCAACCACCAGTTGACTCTGTTTATGCAAATTTGAATGACGAAGAAGGATTAAAAGAATCATCTGTTTTTGCTAAAAATTTAGGTTTTTTTGGTCGGTCAGCAATTCATCCAAAACAAGTTCCTATAATTAATGAAATTTATACACCAACCGATGAAGAGATAAAAAAAGCACAATCAATTATTGATGCCTTGGAAAAAGCAGAGCAGGAAAGCAAAGGAGCTATTGATGTTGCCGGGGATTTCGTCGATATTGCAATTGTAAAAAAGGCAGAAGGCATTATTAACTTAGCTAAATCACTTGGTTTGGTATAATTTTTTGTAAAGGACTGCATAATGACTGATGAATCTATAATAGATAAAATTGCTTCTGGCAAAGTTGTCGAACTTGGACATGAATTAAGTCCAACGATTCCTGTTTCACCTAATCATCCAGGATTTAAAATGGCTTTATTAAGGAGACATGGTGATATGGTTCGTGATGATGGTCAATCAGCTTCTAATGAAATGATTTTGATGGGGGGACATACTGGGACACATTTAGATGCATTATCTCATGTCTCATTTCAAGGAAAATTATACGGCGGCGTTGATGCTTATGAGGCACAAATCGGCACAAGGTTCAATAAGCTTGGGCTAGAAACTGTAGAACCAATAGTGACGAGAGGGATTTTACTTGATGTAGCTGGTTATAAAAATGTTAAAACGATTGATCCACCTGAAGCAATAACTGATAAATTACTCGAGCAAGTTGCTGAAGCACAATCTGTGTCTATTAAGCCAGGTGATGCAGTCTTGATCCGCTCCGGTTGGTCTGCTTACTGGAACGATTCCTCAAAATATATTGGGAATGAAACTGGTGTTCCTGGGCCAGATGAATCAGCAGCTAAGTGGCTTTCTAAGCAAGGCATTGGTTTTACTGGTCATGACTCAATGGCATATGAATATCTTGCTCCTGGCTCTGGACATGCTTTGCTACCCGCTCATACGCATTTACTAGTTGATTCTGGTATTCATATTATTGAAAATATGGACATGGATGAATTGGCATCGCTTGGAGTGTATAAGTTTTTGTTTGTTTGTTTGCCATTAAAGTTTGTTGGCGGAACAGGCTCCCCAGTGCGACCAATTGCAATTATTGCTTAAAGATTATAGAAGGACATAATGATACTTGATGATTTAGCTGATTTTACATACTCCAC